>JALFNQ010000157.1 GCA_022773965.1 Lachnospiraceae bacterium | reverse complement strand
AAAAGACGGACTTTGACGCATGTCTCTGCCCGTTTTTTTTGTCTGTTGACAAAATAATTCCATTTGCTAGAATATTAACAAAGTAGCTGACACAAAAAAGGAATGGTGTTCCAACCAGTCCTTTCAATGAAACTGTATGAACATGTAGAAGAAGTCTGTGAATGGGAGACCAGCTTATGCCATTAAAATATAATATTAGCTATGAAGTAGCTTCTACGATCTTTTTGATCATATTGCTTTTTTATATAAGATTGCAGTATGATACGAATTCAACACTGAATACAGAATTTCAGAAACTTACGTGGTTCGGATTAATTGCGACGATGCTGGATGTGATATCAGCCGTTACGATCAGTTATGCAACCGTTGTGCCGACCGGATTGAATATCTTGCTGAACACACTGTATTTTCTTTCGGTTGCGGCATTAGGATATCAGCTTACCCATTATAACTTATTTTATTTGTACAGAAATAACAGAACCAGTCCATTTATGCGGTTCAATCAGATCTTAATCTGTTTTTATGCTGCATTGCTGATCTATAATATATTTAGCGGGTGCTTTTTTTCTTTTACGGAGGATGGCACGTATGTGAAGGGACCGGCACATCTTGCTGTCTATATTTCGCCATGCTATTTTGTTACGTGTTCAGCGATCATCCTGATTTACAATTTCCGAAGATTTCGGGGTTGGCAGAGACTGTCTATCTGTCTTTTTGTGATCTTTCAGGTTGCCGGTACGCTCCTTCAGATGTTTGTTTTCCCAGATACGCTTTTGGCACTGTTTATGAGTGCGCTGGGGCTTATGATGATGCTTTTTACGATGGAAACGCCTGATTATCAGAAACTTGTGATTACAATAGAAGAATTGAGCGAAACGAAAAAAGTGGCAGAGAAGGCGAAAGAGGAAGCAGAAAGGGCAAAGGAAATTGCGCAGGAGGCGAATCGTGCAAAGTCAGATTTTCTGGCGAATATGAGCCATGAGATCCGGACACCGATCAATGCGGTGCTGGGTATGGATGAGATGATTTTAAGAGAAAGTACGGATTCGAAAATATCGGAGTATGCTTCGGATATCAAACAGGCAGGAAATATGCTGCTTTCTCTGATCAATGACATACTGGATTTTTCTAAAATAGAGAGCGGTAAGATGGATATAATTCCGGTTGACTATGATCTGGGAATTTTGCTGGGTGACACGATAGACATGATCCGTTCCAGAGCAGAAGAGAAAAAACTGAAGCTGGAATTAAACATTGAATCGAATACGCCGGTGCATTTGCACGGAGATGAAGTGAGGCTCAGACAGATTATTACAAATATTCTTACAAATGCTGTTAAATATACACCGGAGGGAAAAGTGGTACTTACGGTATCAGGAAAGAAAGTGTCGGCAGAAGCAGTACAATTGTATGTATCAGTTAAGGATACCGGTATCGGAATTAAGAAAGAAGATATCGGACGGTTGTTTGATTCTTTTCAGCGTGTAGATGAAAGCAGAAACCGGAATATTGAAGGAACTGGTCTTGGACTTTCGATTACCATGCGTCTGTTGAATTTGATGGGCAGTCGTCTGCAGGTGGAAAGTACCTACGGGGAGGGCTCTGACTTCTATTTTTATCTGGAACAAAAACAACTGGACGATGAGGTGATCGGAGAAAACATACAGAAATATTATGAAACTGAAAAAGGTAAGATGAGTATTTCCACAGAGCAGTTTTATGCTCCGGATGCAAAAATCCTTGTTGTAGATGACAATGAGATGAACCTGAAAGTCTTTTTAGGATTACTTAAGAATCATGGGATACAGATTGACACCGCAATGAGTGGAAAAGAATGCCTTGAACGAATGGAGAAGCATGCATATCACATCATTTTTATGGATCATCTGATGCCGGAAATGGATGGTGTGGAGACATTCAGGCGGATCAGAGAACTGAAAACGAATCGAAGTAAGGATGCAGTGATCATCATTTTGACCGCTAATGCGGTTTCCGGGGCAAGGGAAATGTTTTTGCAAGAGGGATTTGCTGATTATCTTTCAAAGCCTGTGATTGCGGCAAAGCTTGAAAAAATGATTCAGAAATATCTTCCGGCAGAGTTAATATCGATAAATGATTCGCGACAGAAGGAAGAAATCCCTGCTGCGGTCGGTGATCATGTGAAAAGCATACAGGCACAAGACGGTCTTGTGGATTGGAAAAAGGGAAAACTATTTTGTATGGAGGATGAGAAATTTTACAGGGAAATGCTTCAGATATTTTTAGATTCTCCATCTGCCGTGGAACTGAGGCGGTATTATGAGGAATCTGATTTTGAAAATTATCGCATCAAGATCCATGCAATGAAGACGAATCTGGCAAATATCGGTGCAACGAGTGTGTCGGAAATGGCAAAGCAGTTAGAACTTGCATTAAAAAATGAAAATAATGTGTCCTATGTGCAGGAACATCATGATGAATTTATGGCAGCATATAGGAATGTGGTGTCCGAAGTGAAGGCATATATTGCAAATGAATATACTTTGTAGCGCCTGGAGCAGTATTTATCAGATATAAAACGATCCCCATGGATACAATACAAAGAAAAAAGGGCATTGACTTGGGAATATCAGAAAGAATGTAGAGGAAGAAAACATATGAGAATAAAATTAAGGAAATTACTGATAGGTTGTATGGCAATCGTTTTTTTAACTGCTGTGCTACCGGTGCAGCAGGTTCAGGCAGCATCAAAGATTGAAGGCTTTGATGTGTCGTCAAAGAACGGTGTCATTGACTGGGAGACGGTGGCGGCATCCGATATGGATTTTGTCATGCTGCGCACCGGGGAAGGACAGGCGCCGGATGTGGACGAGCAGTTTGAAGCAAATTATGAGGGAGCGAAGGAGGCAGGATTAAAGGTTGGAGCCTATCATGTCTGCTGCGTGCGCACGCCGGAGGCTGCCGCTTTGGAGGCGGAATATTGTCTGGAGATCCTTGGCGGAAGGGAACTGGACTATCCCCTTGCGTACGATATTGAGAAAGCAGGATGTTTTGCAGATGGCAAAAGCAATACGACTGCAATTGCAAAAGCATTTTGCGAGGTGATCGCTGATGCCGGCTATACACCGATGATCTATTCAAGTACATCCTATCTGAATGAATATTTCGATTGGTCCGAACTGGACGGATACAAGGTGTGGGTGGCATATTATGGGGAGAGTAAACCAAAACTTCTGACCCCGGTAGATATCTGGCAGTATACCAGTGAGGGAAGTCTGGAGGGAGCCAATACGGACAGAGGCTATTGCGACCTGAATTATTCGTACATGGAAGCAACCAGTGTAAAATTTGTTCAAAGTTCTCTTACGATGAAAAAAGGTACAACAACAGTTGCAGAAGTCAAGCTCGGTCCAAGTGGATGTACAGATACAGTTACATTCAAATCTTCCAATAAAAAAGTTGTTACCGTGAATAAGAGCACCGGAAAAATGCGTGCAAAAGCAAAAGGGAAGGCAGTAATTACCGTAAAAACAGGAAGTGGCAAGACGGCCAAATTGAAAGTAACGGTGAAATAAATGAAGATCGAACATATCGCAATGTATGTGACAAATTTGGAGCGTACAAAACAATTTTTTGAAACATATTTTGGTGCAAGATCCAACAACGGCTATCATAATCTAAAGACAGACTTCCGATCATATTTTTTGTCATTTGATGATGGTGCACGAATCGAGATCATGAATAAGCCTGAAATGGATGATGCAAGTAAGAACATCGCGCGTACAGGGTATATTCATATCGCGTTTTCTGTTGGAAGTAAAGAACGGGTTGATGAGCTGACTGAACAGATGAAGCAGGACGGCTATGAGGTGATCAGCGGACCGCGCACGACAGGAGATGGCTATTATGAGAGCTGTATCATCGGTGTGGAGGGAAATCAGATAGAAATTTCGATTTAAAAATTTTGGTAACTATTTAGAATGATGACGTTTACGCAAGGACTATGGGAACATAGTCCTTGAAATATTTTGTAACGTTTTTGATATTGGGGACTCTTATAGGTGAAAGGGGGAGAATATGAATGATTTAGAAAAAATCTATGTGGAATACTTTGAACCTGTTTATAAGTTTCTGATCAGTCTCGGATGCGATCGTCATTCCGCAGAAGAGATTACGCAAGAGACGATGTTTATTGCGATTCAGAAGATAGACAGCTTCAAAGGAAATTGCAAACTAAGTGTCTGGCTTTGTCAGATAGCAAAAAATATGTATTTTAAGAAACAGAAAGAAAGAAAAAAACTTGTATCTGACGAAATGCTTGATTCGATTGCTGTTTCAGAAACAGAATCAGATCCTGAATTAAAAAAGAAAATATATGAGCATATTCACAAGCTTGACGAACCATACAGAGAAGTGTTCTATCTGGCGACCTTTGGCGATCTTTCACTGAAAGAAATCTCATCGATATTTAAGAAGAGTGAATCGTGGGCACGAGTCACGTATCACCGTGCAAGACTGAAACTAAAGGAGGATTTAAAGGATGAAATGTAAATGTGGAATTATAAAGGATCTTCTGCCATTATATGTTGATCATGTGTGTTCAGATGATAGTAAAGAGCTGATAGACGAACATTTATTGGAGTGTGAAAATTGTAAATCTTATTTTAAATTATTAAGGGAATCACAGGATGTGGAAGCTGTGGCTTATGACGAAGAAAAAGAGAGCCGAAAGGTGAAAATGATGTTGAGGATGAGAAAGAAACTATTATTTAGAAATATAATGGTTGCTATGATTACAGTTTTCATACTGGGGGGAGCTTGTACAAGTGTCATTCATTATTTAAAGCGTACGACTGTTCCAATTCCTGAAACGAAGCAGATGGAGGTCGTGTATGAAAATGGTGACCTTGTACTTAATATCACAGATGCGATCTGGTCTGAAGCTTCCGGCGTAAGATTTACTCTGACAGAAGACGGAAAATCATATGAATGTGTTGCCGTGACCATGAATACCTCAAAATGGAATGAATTGATTTCTTCGGATCAGACCTGCTCGAAATATACAATTGCCTATAGTGAAAAAGGTGCAAATGAGATTGACAGGGTTTATTACTCCGGAGACGGAAAAGACCTGGAATATCCTCGTAATGGGGAATTAAATGAAAATGAGATACAGACGCTGGGTTATACACTGGTGTGGTCCAGGTAGTAAATTGTAACTGAATAAATCCCAAATGAATGATAAATGTATAGGAAAAGAACTTTTATTTCTTTTTTTGTGTTATACTTGGTTCAAATAGTGATGTGAAGGAGATCTTTCGTTACAATTCACATGCCAGCCAGCTGACCTGTGAATTGCAACGAATTTGGCGATGCTTCGCATGCAAAATCGCCAAATTCATGGCTTATGTATGTTTTTGGCACGTAGCCCGCAGTAAATGCTGGCTACTGTGTGAAAAGTAACGATCTTTCACTGCAGATCAGAACTCGTGAGGGGTATCTATGTTTGACATATGGAATAGAAATATAAATTTTACAACACTGATTCTGATTATCTGTGTTGTGATTATTTTACCGGTTCAGCTTTTGCTTTGTTTCAAGGTTAAGAATTGTGCAATCCGTTTGCTTCCTGTGATCATACTATCTGTTTTCATAGGAATCTTTGCTGTTATGGCGCTCTATGTTCATGATTTAAGGACAGTGGGTTATGTTTTACTGGCAGTTTATGCCGGAATGATGCTGTTTAGCTGTGTGACTGGCTGGGGAATCTGGGCAATTACTAAAAAAATAAAAAAGTGGTGAGGAACATGGTGAAGATAGCGGAGTTGCTTGGAAAATAGTGAGGAGATGGGAAAAGTGGCTTATGAAAAACTCTTAAATGAAATATATGCAGCGGTGTCGTTAAAGTATTTGTGGAAAGAATACAGGCCATGCTTTATCAAGAGTGAGTCACCGGACTGGATCAATGAAACAATGGATTTTGGTCTGGAAGTTAGTCAGGCGCTTCTCCCGGATGACGGTCAGGAGGAGAGCTTTATTGAACAATATCTGGGATGTCTGAAGGATGAACTGCCGCCACAGGCCTTTGAAAAGTATGGAGACCGACTGTATTTTTATAATGGCAGGTTCTGGGCAATCCTGCCGGATCGTGCTGTACAGCAGGACTATCTCTCCAAGGCAAAATATCGGTTTGACAGAAAACTGGAAAAGCTGAACACGAATTATGTACAGAAGCGTTATAATGGGTTGTATCTGTTTTTGCATCCAACGGACGAGAACGATATTGATGCGGGAGCTTTGTTTGAGTACATGAGGTTTACACAGGAGCAAAAACCGAAGCGTTTTGACTGGGTGTTTTTAAACTGTGTCAAGACGATCTATGTCTGTGATTACAGGATAAATACGATCGAGCCGATCGTGCTACCGAAAAATGCGGAGAATTTTCTGAATACGGAAGCAGAATATCTGCGTTACTGCCATGAATGGGAGGACGGCATGTCGCTGGATCTATAGACCATTTTTTTATTGACACATCAGAATAAGCGTGTTAGAATGGCAGCAGTTTAGAAAGAGAGAGGTGAAAAGATGAGAAGATAATCTGCTTTTGATCACATGAAGGTTTTGACAGTATGGATCGTGATGTGCATACTGTTTATCATGTTGCCAAAAGTGGATGATGTTCTCATAACCTCTCTTTTTTGTGCGCAAAATTATTTGATTGTAACGACATCTCTCTGATGATATGAGGTCATAGAACGTAAGGAAATTGTTTGGCAACATCCGGTTAAATGATATGGGGAGGAATGTATATGGCACAAATAAGAGTAAATGATCTTACGTTTTATTATGACGGGAGCTTTGATGATATTTTTGCGAATGTTTCATTTTCGATTGATACGGATTGGAAATTGGGCTTTATCGGTCGGAACGGAAAAGGAAAGACAACATTTTTAAATCTGTTAATGGGGAAATATGAATATAAAGGCTCCATAGAGACGCCCACGATGTTTGATTATTTTCCTTATCAGATCACGGAGCAGCAGATGCAGTTGCCGGCAGCACAATTTATGGAGGATCTAAAAGCGGGCTGCGAAGACTGGCGTGTGATCTGTGAGCTGGCAGGGCTGGGTGAAAATGCAGAGATTCTCTACAGACCTTTTGGGACACTCAGTTCGGGAGAGCGTACAAAAGTTTTATTGGCAGTCCTGTTTTCCGGTGACAATGATTTTTTACTGATTGATGAGCCGACCAATCATCTGGATCGGGAAGCCAGAGAGATCGTCAAACAGTATCTGGCATCAAAAAAAGGGTTTATTCTGGTGTCTCATGACAGGGATTTGCTGGATGCGTGTACGGATCATTGTCTGGTGTTGAACCGGAAAAGTATTGAAGTACAAAGCGGGAATTTCTCCTGTTGGTGGGAGAATAAACAGCGGAAAGACCGTTTTGTCATGGCGGAAAATGAAAAACATCAGAAGGAGATCCGAAAGCTGAAACAGGCAGCAAGGCGAACCTCTGAGTGGGCAGACCGAAATGAGCGTACAAAAATCGGTTTTGACCCGATCAAGGAGCACGACAGATTTTTAGGTACGAGATCCTATATCGGTGCAAAAACAAAGAAAATGCAGAGCAGAGTCAGTCAGATGGAAAAACGGATCAGCCGGGAAATCGAAGAAAAAGAAGGACTATTGCAGGATCTGGAAGCACCGGTTGATCTGAAACTGGTTCAGCTCTCACATCACAAGGACACACTTGTGAATGTGAAGGATTACAGTGTAAGATATGCGGACGCAGAACATCCGGTTTTTGAAGGATTAACGTTTACAATTCACAGAGGAGACCGGATTGCGCTGTTCGGAAAAAACGGGTGTGGTAAGTCCACACTGATCAGGATGATCCTGCAGAAAGCAGATGAAGAGCGTATGGATATGAATGTTTTGGAAGAAGGCGTGTGTGAAACGGCATCGGGGCTGGTGATCTCATATGTCGGACAGAGTGCGACAGGCCTAAAGGGAGACATCCCCGCCTTTTGCCGGGCGAATGATCTGGATCAGAGTCTGTTTTGTGCGATACTCCGGCAACTTGATTTTGACCGGGTGCACTTTTCAAAAAACATGGAGGAGTATTCCGAAGGACAGAAAAAGAAACTACTGCTGGCGCGAAGTCTGCTGACACCGGCACATCTCTATATCTGGGATGAGCCGCTGAACTATATTGATGTGTTTTCAAGGATGCAGATTGAAAAACTCCTGCTCACGTATCAGCCGACGATGCTCTTCGTGGAACATGATGTGCGGTTTCGGGAGAAGATCGCTACGGGTTGCATAGAATTGCTTTAATGTAATTGGTGGGTATCTTTTTACGGAGAGTTTCTGTTTGAATTCAGAATGATTTACGCTATAATGTAACTGAAATGTGGTTTCTAAATCCAGACCTGGCTGGTTGCGAGTGGTGCCAATACACTTCGGGAAGCGATCAAACTGTTTTGGACGATCCGTATTCCGTGGGGGTGGATCTATACAGCAGGAATGGTTCCGGATTGGATCGCGCAGTTTAGCTTTGGATTTTATAGTCTGATGCTGACCTCTACGCTGATCGGACTTATCGAAATGATTTTTTACAAACCCAGAACTTGGTGTTCCTTCTGTCCGATGGGAACCATGACCCAGGGCATCTGCAAGATTAAGAATATGCACGAAAGCTGATGTTCCCACACGTCAACATTCAGGAAAGGATACATAACTATGAGGCGCAAACTATTAGTTTTACCGCTTGCATTGGTAATATTGCTTTCAGCTTGTGGGCAAAACAGGGATTTACAGGGAGAAGATTGTGGTGGAATGTCATGTCGGACCAAAGAATGGCGCCTACTGCATTTTTGACACGACGAGCGAATCGTAAGGGCTTGTGGGAAAACGGAAAGCCTAAGAAGTGGTATTATGCGATACCTATTGTTGCGTTTTGGATCATTATCATCGGGTTTATACTGAAAATGGTTTTATAAAAGGAGTTGTTTAATCCTAATTTGACGAATAGAAAAATTGAGTTGGAGAGGTAAATAATGATAGAATTAGAGGAATTAAATGTAGACAATTGGTTGGAAACAATAGAACTTTCAGTTTCAAAAGAACAAAAAGAAGTTTTTCCAATTCCAAATGTATATTGGATTGGCATTAGCAGATATGAGGAAAAAACTACATTATATGCAATAAAAAATAAGGAAATAATTGTTGGTCTGCTCGGGATGGGGTACGATGAGGACGGAGTATCAGGATATATTAATCCTTTGATGATTGACGAAAGGTATCAAGGGAAAGGGTATTCTAGGGATGCAATGATGTTAGCCGTTGAAAAGTTGAAAAATGATTATAAGGTTTCGGAAATTCATATTGGACATCGAAAGACAAATACTGTAGCTGGTAAATTATATGAGAGTTTGGGATTTATAATTGTTGACGAGGATGAGAATGATTATTTCAGAAAGCTGGATTTGAATTAGTTAATTTCAAACGTTTTAAGCTACACATGTTTTAGGGTAAGTTTAAGGAGACCATAGGAAAAAATGCTTAACGAACAACTGATTTTGAAAATGACAGAGTTTTACAAGGGTGATCCGAAGCGGATCCAGCACTTTATCAAAGTGTATGAGTACGCTCATATGATCGGCAAATTAGAGGGGTTGGACGAGAAAACTGAAAAATACTTGACATCGCATCTATTTTGCATGATATTGGCATTCGCCCGAGCGAAGAAAAATACGGCTGCTGCGATGGAAAGCATCAGGAACAGGAAGGTCCGGCATACGCCAGAGAAATGCTGAAGGGCTTTTCGGAAATAACGGATGAAGAAACAGACCGTGTGTGTTATCTGATTGCTCATCATCATACATATACGGGTGTGGATGGTATGGATTACCGGATCTTATTGGAAGCGGATTTTTTGGTAAATGCATTTGAAGATGGCCTGCCTGCGGAGAACATCTGCACCTTCCGGGAAAATGTATTTCGGACAAAAACCGGAATAGAACTGCTTAATCTGATGTTTGGGCTTGAATAGTAGTAACATGTAACGGAAAGGTGGTAGGTGTTATGCAGATTTCAAGTCGTTTTACGCTGGCAATTCATATCTTTGCCTGTATCGATACGTTCGGAAACGAACGGAAAGTAACAAGTGATTTTCTTGCAGGGAGTACCAATGTCAATCCTGTGATCATACGAAAAATCTTAGGTCAGCTGAAAGGAGCCGGATTGATCACCGTGGCGCGGGGAACTGGTGGTGCTGCCGTGGCAAAGCCACTGGATCAGATCACTTTTTTAGATGTGTATCGTGCGGTGGAATGTGTGGAAAACGGAGATCTGTTTCATTTCCACGAGAATCCAAATACGGACTGCCCAGTAGGAAGAAATATTCATCACATTTTAGATGACAAGCTTCACATGGTACAGGATGCTATGGAAAAGGAGCTCGCTTCGATCACGTTGGAAGATTTAAAGCGGGATACGGAAACTTATCTGCAGCAGGAGTGAGGGGTAAACAGGAAACTGTAAAAGTTCAAGTCTTAACGGAGTTGATTCCGAAATGACTTGGACTTTTTTTGAAAATCATGATGTAACTATTGACATTACAACTGAAAGAGTATATCATATAGATGTAATGATAAAAGTTACAACAAAATGATTGGCCAATCAAAAAAGCAACATGTAAATATGATTTTTAAAAATTATCTGCAAAGGAGAAAATGTCATGAAAAGAGTAGTGGATTTTTTACAGGCAAATCCGGTACAGTATTTAGCAACCGTAGGACGTGATGGAAAAGCAAAATGCCGTCCTTTTATGTTCTGTTTTGAGAAGGACGGAAAGCTTTGGTTCTGTACGAACAATACCAAGGACGTATACAAGGATATGCAGGTAAACCCAGAGGTGGAGGTATCTGTTTCCAGCCCGGAATACGCATGGATCCGTTTACATGGAACAGCTGTTTTTGAAGACAATAAAGAGGTCAAGGAAGCCTGCATGGCAAACCCGATCGTAAAGAGCCAGTATGGAACAGCAGACAATCCGATTTTCGAAGTGTTCTATCTTGAGAATGCACATGGTCTGATCGCAGACTTTTCCGGTAATCCGCCGTATGAATTTTAGTGATTATATTTTTCAAAAGGATCTCTATGAAGAGCAGATTGCGCGTGCGGTGGAAATGATCAAAAATGCTGAATTTGTTCTGATCGGAGTAGGCACCGGACTATCGACTGCAGCGGGACTCACGTATAGTGGGACACGCTTTACAGAGAATTTTCGTGAATTTATTGAAAAATATGGTACGATGTATATGACGGATATGTATGCAGCAGGCTTTTATCCCTTTCCTTCACAGGAAGCCAAGTGGGGCTATTGGTCAAAATACAGCATGGTCAATCGTTTTTGGCCACCGGCATTGCCTTTGTACAAGCAGCTTTATGAGTTGGTGAAAAACAAAGACTATTTTGTGTTGACAACCAATGTAGATCATCAATTCCAAAAGACCGGTTTTGATAGTGGCCGGGTCTTTGCGACTCAGGGTGATTACGGAAATATTCAATGTGAAAAGGGCTGTCACCGAAAAATATATGATGCTGAAAAGATGTTTCGCCAAATGGAGCAGGAAAGGACGGACTGCCTGATTCCCTCTGATATGGTTCCGAAATGTCCGGTATGCGGTGGCAATATGACCATGCATCTGCGCTGTGATCAGTATTTTGTGGAAGACGAAAACTGGCATGAGGCGGCGGCGCGATATGGTGTTTTTCTGGAAAAGACAGGAAGCAAAAAAGGAGTGTTACTGGAACTGGGAGTGGGATTTAATACCCCTATGATCATTCGGTTTCCGTTTGAAAAAATGGTTCGGGAAAACAGAAATCTATCGCTTATCCGTTTGAACTTGAATGAGGCGATTGTACCTGAGAGTCTTGGTAACAGAGCAATCGGCATCAATGCAGATATAAAAAATTCGATATCTGATATATGGCAACAGATGGAAAAGAAGGCAGGTGTTTGATATGCAGACAAATCAGGCTGTGGACAGTTTGTTGGAAAAGCTAAAAGATGATTCCGTGGAATACAAAAATCTCAACACAAAAAAATACAGTTTGGCAGAAAAGAAACATGCTATTCGTTCTCTTATGAATATCCGTATGCCTGGAACTGCAACTGATGATTTATTGAAAGTACAGGATGCATATTTAAAGGAAGAACTTACGGAAAAAGGCGTTGTAACCTTGGCGGATATTCCAACGATCAAAGAGCAATATAATAGTCTGTTTCCTTTTGCAGAAAAACTATCACTATGGCAGGGGGATATTACAAGACTGAAGGTCGGTGCGATCGTAAATGCAGCCAATTCACAGATGTTGGGATGTTTTGTGCCCTGCCACAGATGTATTGACAATGCCATTCACAGTGCAGCTGGAATACAGCTCAGAAATGAGTGTGCGTATATGATGGACCAAAGACGAATTCGCTATGGCAGACAATACGAGGAGCCGACCGGAACAGCCAC
>JALFNQ010000135.1 GCA_022773965.1 Lachnospiraceae bacterium | reverse complement strand
CGTTACAATTCACACGCCAGCCAGCTGACCTGTGAATTGCAACGAATTTGGCGATGCTTCGCATGCAAAATCGCCAAATTCATGGCTCATGTACGTTTTTGGCACGTAGCCCGCAGTAAATGCTGGCTACTGTGTGAAAAGTAACCGTCCTGCTTCTCTGATTTTGGGGCTGATAGAATTCATACCCTTACAATTCGCTTTCATGATTCGCGCGCACCTCCTCAGCGATCGCTTCTTCATAACCGGAGAGCGCCGCAAATGGTGCAAACTGCGCTGCCCGGTCATGAAGCGACATATGCTTTCGCTCTGTTGACTGGTGATGCGGAAGATGGATGATATCATCATATCTGTGGGGATCGCGAAGCTGTTCTGCATCTTCACTGCTCCGATGAGACCCGTCCCGTACCGTTATGGAGTCCCTATCGTATCCACTCATGCTTTGTGACCTCCGATCTGGCAGTTTCTCTCTCTGGTCATGGCACCCTCCTCAAAATTCATTCCTTTCAAAATGGCATTTTTTCCGAATTTCTTTTGAATGTCCAACACTGCGTGCTGGAGACGTTGCTCCTTTTCCCGCTCTTTCTTTTCCTGCTGGTGTTCTTTTTCAAGAGCTTCATAATCAGTAAACAGATCAAGCTGCGCAAAGGATGGCTGCACAGACACTTCACTTTCAGGAATCACTCTTTCCGCTGTGATCGTTATCCTGCGCACCAGCAGATCCCGGTTGATGATCCGGTCAAACAGTTCCTCTACCGCGTTCATGATGATCTTTGTGGATGATGTCTGACAAGGCAGATGGACCGTACCATGCGCGTGCTTTGGAACCTGTCTGCCATAATGATCCGTAGTAACCTCACCATGATATTTACTTCTGATCACCGAATCGGTCAGATTTTCAATATCATAACCAATCGTGAGAACCATCTGATCCGTAACGAGTTTTTTATCCACCAGGTCCAGCACGAGCAGATCCGTCATTTCCTTCACGATCAGCTTTGCTTTTTCAGCGGTATAGGCACATTGAAGTACCTGACCGGAGCCCATACTGTTCTTCTGCGGTTGATAGGCCTTGATCTCTGCCATTGTCACAGGCTCCCAGCCCCATGCGTGGTCGATCAGAAGCTCCGCGTTAATGCCGAACAGCTTATATAAAAGTGCTTCGTTATAATACTCATCCGGCTTCCCGATCGAGCAGCGCGCAATATCCCCCATCGTATATAAGCCGTTTGCTTTTAGTTTTTTGGCATATCCCGCACCCACTCGCCAAAAATCAGTGAGCGGCACATGATTCCACAAAAGCTTCCGGTATGACATTTCATCCAGCTCGGCAATTCGCACGCCATCCTTATCCGCAGGCATTTTTTTCGCCACGATATCCATCGCAACTTTGCAGAGATACAGATTTGTGCCGATCCCGGCTGTGGCGGTCACACCGGTTTCCCTCAACACATCCCGGATCATTTTCAGTGCCAGCTCATGAGCCGTCATCTGATACGTATTCAGATAGGCAGTGGCATCAATAAATACTTCATCAATGGAATATACATGCATGTCTTCCGGGGCAATATACCGCATATAAATACGAAAGATCCTGGTACTGTATTCCATGTAATGCGCCATTCTCGGAACAGCTACAATATAGGAAACTTCCAGCTCCGGCGATCTTGCGAGCTCTACCGAATGATAGGATGAACCTGAGAACTTCCTTCCCGGGGCTTTTGCCTGCCGCTCAATATTGACCTCTTTGATCCTTTGAACCACTTCAAACAGGCGGGGTCTGCCTGGAATGCCAAAACTCTTCAGCGAAGGTGATACCGCAAGACAGATCGTCTTTTCTGTTCTGCCTGCATCGGCAACAACCAGATTTGTAGTCAGGGGATCCAGGCCTCTTTCCACACACTCTACGGCGGCATAAAATGATTTAAGATCTATCGCAATATAAGTCCGGTCAGCCATGTTCACACCCCTTTCTGATTTACCATTGATTCCCCCATATCTTGTGGTTGCAATCGAATGTATGTTCGTATATAATAATACCAGCTTCTCAGATGATTTTCAACTGGAAACTGGTAGAAATAAAAAAACTATTATCTGATCAAAGGAGGGGTTTTATGACTCAGATTTTATCCCATAATTCACATGATCTTCTGCCAATGCAGATTGTTCCGGTCATTGCTTCTTTTAACGATGACGGACAGATCAAACCGCTGTATGTCGGCATCAACGGCGAACGGTACAAGGTTGCTTCCTGCTGGGTCAGGCGCAGCTTCTCCAATCAGATCGAGTTTCACTGCAGGCTCATTGACCAGGATCTGTTAAAACCGGTGATCATCACTTATTATCTGAATGAATGTATCTGGACGATACCGGACAATCCAAAGAACGCTGCACCCTGATACGCTTCATTCTATCACCTCTCCCCCAGGATCACCTTCTTCACCGCCAGATCCTCACGTGATAAAAGCACGCAGTCTCCGTATGCTCCGGGCGCGATACGACCATGTAAATTCTCCACACCGATGGACTTTGCAGGGTTGTAGATGGCGCAGCGCACTGCTGTCTCAAGGGGGATTCCCATGGACACCGCTGCTTTCATACAATCCATGAGATTTGTCACAGAGCCTGCCTTGTACCGTCCGTCAATTGATGTGTTGGTGGATTTTTGTCTGCATTTGTCCCTATAACGAGAGATTTCCTGCATCTATTTTATTCTACCTTTGCCGCCAAATCCGGGAAGATCGACAAAGACCGTTTCAAAATACCATTCATCTGCGCGATCGCCGTACCATAATTCGTCACAGCCGTTCCCTGTGCCGTCGCCTGCTCCATGCGCGCAAGTACTTCCCGCTCCGTCAGCATACAGCCGCCGCAGTGTAACACCAGCGCATAATCAGAAACATCATCGGGGAAACCTTTCCCGGAAGTAAATTCCAGCGTCAGCTCCTTACCGGTATATTTTTTCAGCCATTTCGGCAGTTTTTCCGTGCCGATATCCCCGCACTGCCTGTGATGCGTGCAGCCCTCGCAGATGAGCACTTTGTCGCCATCCTTTAACCGATCCAGCTGCGCCGCACCGGACACCGCCAGTTCCAGAAATCCCTTATGGCGCGCCATCAGGATGGAAAAAGAGGTGAGGGGCACATCCTCCGGCACATCCCCTGACACCTTTTCAAAGGCCTGGGAGTCCGTGATGACCATTGCAGGCGGATTTTTCAGCTCATCCAGTGTATGCTTCAGTTCATTTTCCTTGACAACCAGCGCCCGCGCATCCGCATCGAGAATATCGCGGATCGTCTGCTGCTGCGGCAGGATCAGCCTGCCCTTTGGAGCCGCCGAATCGATGGGCACCACAAGCACCAGCAGATCTCCGGGATGGATCAGATCCGCCACCAGCGGCACCGGCTCCTTCTGCCCCTTTGCCAATGCACCGATCGCATCCTTTAACTCCCGGATACCCTGCCCGGTTTTGGCACTGACCCACAGCTGCTGCTCCACCAGCACCCCCGGCATTTCAACAGCCGGCGCATGGCTCTCAGACTTGTTCCACGCGATCAGATACGGCAGCTTACGCTCCTCAATAAGGGAAAGAAGCTCCCGATCCGTCTCCTGCACACCTGCTTCCACATCGATGACAAGCACTGCCACATCAATCGTACGAAGCACTGCGCGCGTGCGCGCCACACGCTTTTCTCCCAGTTCTCCCAGATCGTCAAAACCAGGGGTATCCACGATTACCACCGGACCGATGGGCAACAGCTCCATAGATTTTTTCACAGGGTCTGTCGTCGTTCCCGCCGTATCGCTGACCACCGATAATTCCTGCGCGGTAATGGCATTGACCAGGCTGGATTTACCCGCATTTCTACATCCGAAAAAACCAATGTGAACACGCTCCGCGCTCACCAAATCATTCATACTCATACGTTGTCCTCCTTTAGCGGCAGATCAGAACGTCATCTTGATCTGTCCCATTTTTTTATACTATAAGCGGTTCATTTGCACTCCGTCAATCATTTTTGAAGCATCTGCAAATTTTCTAATTTTATTAATAAAGAATGCGCCTCGGCACATTCCCGCGCTGGGCGCGGTCGCTTGCGGCATATTACAGCTTCGCGCTCGTGCGCATTCTGCCGGAGGCTTTTGTCGTATCGAAGACGAAGCTTCCTATCCAACAAAGAAACCGTGTTTATATACATACCACAACGCACATGCGATTGCTACAAACACTGCGATCCGAAGCATCCAGCGGAGCACCCACACCCAGGCATGGCGCCCGATCTTGCCCTTCCGGATCCAGTCTCCCATGTGCGCACCCTTTTTCTGATTACACCGATCGCATGCCGCTACCAGATTTTTCTCGCTGTTGAGCTCCTCGATTCCTTGTCGTTTCAGCTTCTTTTGCAGCTCCGGATCCTTTGACACCTTTGCCACCGGATAGAGATGATCCACCGTCACACGCTTTTTTGACAGTAGTTTTCCACAATATGCACAAAAATAAAAACGCCCAAACACCGGTCTGTGGCTGTTAAAAAAACGTGCACGATAGTCCCTGCTGCGGGTACCATATTCATTGTCAATATAAAATTTTAAATGGTTTTTCCAGCAATATTCCTTCAAAAGCTCCAGCTTCCGCTCCGGGATGGTTCCCCGGTATTTTTTCCCCTCATCCCGATCCAGTCCGAACCGGCGCAGACGGAAATGATACCGGAAAATCCCGTGGGGGCTGCAGTCTACTGCCACTGGTATTCTCATGATATGTTCCCTCTCATCCCTTTTCGTAATGATTCAGCCCCGGCTTCTTCCGGTTCCAAACAGATATACACATTATAAGGTTCGCATGGTACAACGTCAATCCACAAAAACTCTACTAAATCCCTCTTGCATTTTTTTGTCTCGTCTGCTAATATGACTTCGATGCATCAAAATGATCGTGCGATCTCGTTTTATCTCAGTCAGATAAGACTCCCACTTCTATAAGTGGAAGCAGAGACGTTCTTGAACTGTACTGCACGACAGACGTTAATTTCATACGCCCGCAGGGCGAGACAGTTCGTGACCATCCTGTCTATAAACAAAACTAGGGATTGGAGCCTTTTTTGGGGCTTCTCTTATTTGCAATGCGATGGACACAGTTTTTGTGTCCTTTTTTATTGGCGCAAATACAGGCAAACGCAAAGCCGAGAAGCAGCGATTTTGCGAATGGCTCTAAACAATCAGGAAAGGAAAAAATGTTATGGCTGATACCTTTGATCCGGTGCGCTACAGCGTGATCACCGAAAAAAATCCACGGGAGATTGTCATGCTGCGGGGCAGCGGCTGCAAATGGCGCCGCTGTAAATTCTGCGACTACCACCTTGACTTTTCAACGGATGCTGCTGCCAATTTTGCCATCAACCGGACGGCTCTCGCCCAGGTAGGCGGCATCTATGGCAAACTGGAGGTCATCAACTCCGGCAGC
>JALFNQ010000091.1 GCA_022773965.1 Lachnospiraceae bacterium | reverse complement strand
GGAAAGAATGGGAATGGTCAAGAGGACAGAAAAAAACGTGCCGCAAAAAACAGCACGTTCGGATAGACGATAGGAAGGAGATGTCGGATTTAATCTGCGGCAAAACTGCCGTAGGTGGGAACTATAATTCGACGCGTGACAATAGCGGATGTTCTGTTTTTTATACTAAGATTTGCACAGATGAACCATTTGGATTTGGAACAATGTCTTAATGATAAACTTATTAAGAATGCTAAGAAATATCCTGTTGATAAAATTAAGGGGAAAAATTTAAAGTATACAGAAATATAAGTTGGGTTTGTCAGGTAAAGTGTGTGAAAAACGGAGAATGTAAATTGAAAGAGAACGTGAATGATATATTTATAAACTGGAATGAAACATTGATATGCTCCTGCTTACAAGGCGTCATGGGCGAAATCTACACAAATACCACAGAAGATGCGGCAATGGCAATCTTAGGGGATTTTGCTTTTTTTGCAGGAAACCGGAGCAATGGCTGGGCAAATGACCTGGTATCGCAATTTGAGAATTATGATTTGTATAAAAAGTCAGGATTGGGTGTTGTTGCGTTAAAGGATGGAGAACTGGTTGCAGGTGCTTCTTCTTATAGCAGATATCAGGAAGGAATTGAAATAGAAATCGATACAAGAGAAGATCACAGAAGAAAAGGTCTGGCATACGCGTGTGGTGCAAAACTGATACTGGAATGTTTGAAAAGGGGTTTATATCCGAGCTGGGATGCACAGAACAAGTGGTCTGTGGCATTGGCTGAAAAGCTGGGATATCATTTTAGTCATGAGTATACCGCCTATGAAATCTGGGGATATTGAGACGCATGAAAGCCAAATTCGTTACATTTCAGGCTGGGGTCTGAAATGTAACCAGTTGATAAGTGGAAATGCCAAAAAGATATGTATTCCCAAGCACATATTTTTGTGATAGTATAAATACAGTTGGGCCGTGACAGGCTTTTATTTTGCTGTAAAAACACACGAGATTGCTGTAAAGGGGAAAAGGTGTAAAGAAATGAAGATAGGATTTGATAATGACAAATATTTAAAAATGCAGTCAGAGCATATTCGTGAGCGGATTCGTCAGTTTGATAACAAGCTGTATCTGGAATTCGGAGGGAAGCTGTTTGATGATTACCATGCGTCCAGGGTGCTTCCGGGATTTCAGCCAGATTCTAAGCTGCATATGTTGCTGGAACTGAAGGATCAGGCGGAGATCGTAATTGTCATCAGTGCGGAGGATATCGAGGGTAACAAGATCCGTGGCGATTTTGGTATTACGTATGATATGGATGTACTAAGGCTGATTGATGCATTCCGTGGGGTTGGTCTGTATGTAGGAAGTGTCTGCATTACCAAATATGCAGGTCAGCCGGCAGCAGATCAGTTTTGCAAACGCTTGAATGATCTTGGCATCAAAACATATCACCACTATAAAATTCCCGGATATCCCAGTGATATTCAGCGGATTGTCAGCGATGACGGATATGGAAAAAATGATTACATTGAAACGGAGAGACCACTAGTCGTGATCACAGCTCCGGGACCCGGAAGCGGAAAGATGGCCACCTGTCTGTCACAGCTGTATCATGAGCACAAGCGTGGCGTGAAGGCCGGATATGCGAAATTTGAGACATTTCCGATTTGGAATGTACCGCTCAAGCATCCCATCAATATCGCCTATGAGGCGGCGACCGCAGATCTGAACGATGTAAATATGATCGATCCGTTCCATTTGGAGGCATATGGTGAGACAACTGTAAACTACAACCGTGACGTAGAGATTTTCCCCGTTCTGCATGCGATCTTTGAGCAGATACAGGGAGAGAGCCCTTACAAGTCACCCACTGACATGGGCGTGAATATGGCAGGAAACTGCATCACAGATGATGAAGTGTGTCGTCAGGCATCCTGTCGGGAGATTATTTGCCGTTATTATCAGGGGCTTTGTGACCTGAAACGTGGTACTGCAAGTAAGGAAACTGTATACAAGCTGGAGTTGCTCATGAAGCAGGCGGGCTTGACCCTGAAAGATTGTGAGGTGGCGGCAGCAGCACTGAAACGTGAAAGGGAGACCGGCCATCCGGCCGCAGCCATCGAGCTGGAGGATGGCACGATCGTGACCGGAAAGACGACGGATCTGCTGGGAGCATCTGCGGCAGCGTTGTTAAATACGTTAAAGGTACTCGGTGGAATTGATCATGAGATCCATCTTGTTTCACCGAAGGCGATTGAGCCGATCCAGCGCCTGAAAACAGATTATCTGGGCAACCGCAATCCGCGACTTCACACAGATGAGATACTGATCGCGTTATCTACTTCCGCTGCATCTGATAAAAATGCACAGCTTGCGCTGTCACAGCTGAAAAAATTGAAGGGTCTGCATGCACATTCTTCCGTGCTGCTGTCCTCCGTGGACGAAAAGATTTTTAAGCGTCTGGGTATTCAGCTGACCTGTGAGGCGAAGTACGAGTCAGAGAATGAGATCTATCATAAATAAGCAGATTTTCCCACAAGTTCATTGTCAACTTGTGGGATTTTAATATTTTTACAGGTCTGGGGCATGCAGGCATGAAAGGTCATCCGGCAAAGCCTGTCAATGAGAATAAAATGCTTCAGGCAATGAAGGATGTGCATGGTCTGCATGGTATAGCGTAAACGAAAGTAGAACTTACATTACTATTTGTGCCGCTGGTTAAAAGTGGTGGAATGGAGATGAACATGAAGGAAAAGATATTTAAGGATACGGTATTTTGGCGAAAGCTGATTTTGCTGGCAGCGCCCATTGCGCTTCAAAACCTGATGCTGGCATCGGTGGCAGCAGCGGATGCACTGATGCTGGGGCGTGTGACACAGAATTCTATGTCTGCCGTGTCATTGGCGACACAGATTCAGTTTATTCAGAACATGGTACTTACGGCAATTGTGTCTACGATTGTCATTCTTGGTGCGCAGTACTGGGGAAAGAACGATGTAAAGACGGTTAATGACATTTTTTGTATTGGACTTCGGTTGAGTGTGGTGACATCGCTTCTTTTTTTCATAGGGTGTGTATTTTTTCCGCGGTATCTGATGCTGATCTTTACAAATGAGGAAGCTTTGATCACAATCGGGATCCGTTATTTAAAGGTGGCAGGCTGGTCATATTTGTTGACTGGAATTTCCCAGTGTTATCTGGCGATCATGAAGGTGAGTGAGCATGCATTGCAAACTGCGATCGTTAGCTCCGGAGCGGTCATTATCAATATTGTTTTAAATGCGGTATTTATTTTTGGCCTGTTTGGAGCGCCGGCGATGGAGGTACAGGGCGCGGCGCTGGCTACATTGACGGCGCGTGTAGTGGAGCTTGTGTGGGTTGTCATTTATTCTTATCAAAAAGGATATATTCATCCACAGTGGAGTCGTCTGTTCAAAAGAAACCGATTGTTGTCCATGGATTTTCACAAATGTGCACTTCCGCTGTTGGGAGCCAGTCTGTTCTGGGGTGTGGGTTTTACTTCCTATTCGGCTTTTATGGGACATCTTGGAACGGATGCCACAGCAGCAAATTCCATAGCAGCAGTGGTCAGAGATCTTGTATGTTGCCTGTGTAACGGCCTTGCCAACGGTGGCGGAATCCTTGTGGGCAATGAGCTTGGCGCAGGGCGGCTGGAAAAAGGGAAACAGTATGGAGACCGCCTCGTAAAGATTGCGTTTTTGACCGGATTTTTGTCAACGGCGATCATGCTTGCCGTCACACCCTTTGTCACCGGTTTTGTGAAGATGACGGAGCAGGCGAACCGGTATCTGATCGGCATGATGGTCATTATGGCATTTTATATGATCGGGCGCACGGTCAACACGATCATTATTAACGGCATTTTTGCTGCCGGAGGAGATACGCTGTTTGATATGTATAGTCTGGCAGTCTGCATGTGGGGAATTGCTGTTCCGCTGGCTGCGGCAGGGACGTTCTTTTTAAATTGGCCGGTATTGGTTGTCTACGCATGTACCTGTCTGGACGAGGTGGGTAAGATCCCGTGGGTAATGTACCATTACCGCAAATATAAGTGGGTGAAGGATTTGACGAGATAAAGATCAGCCGGGACACGTTGGCGAGGAAATCGACAGCGCAGGGAGGACTTATTATGGAGTTGCAATTCACACGCCAGCCAGCTGACCTGTGAATTGCAACGAATTTGGCGATGCTTCGCATGCAAAACCGCCAAATTCATGGCTCGTGTACGTTTTTGGCACATAGTCAGCAGTAAATGCTGACTACTGTGTGAAAAGTAACTATATGGATCTGAAAAAGCCTTATTGCCTGCATATAGAAGTTGAAAAAAGCGTGTAGCTATATTAGAATATGTGATTGGATACTTCATATATGTATTTGGGAGCCCGTTGAATACATTTTACTTGCAAAAGAGGAAAGGAACGAACCAGAATGAAAAAATTTTTACAGGAATTTCGTGATTTTGCATTGCGTGGAAACGTGATGGACATGGCAGTCGGTGTGCTCATCGGAGGTGCATTCTCCGGTATCGTAACCTCGCTGACAGATAACTTTATCAACCCGATTTTATCGCTGCTTACACAGGGAGCCCGCTATTCAATGACGGATATCGGAGGTTTTGCTTCCAATTTTCTGTCATCCGTTGTGAACTTTATCATCATGGCATTTATTCTGTTTTGCCTGATGCGCATGGTCAATAAGGCCGTGAGCCTTGGAAAGAAGAAAGAAGAGCCGAAAGCTCCCACAACGAAGGAATGTCCGTATTGCCTGAGCCAGATCCCGGTCAAGGCGACAAGGTGTGCGCACTGCACGTCTGAGGTGGAGTAGGGAAAATGAGAAAACATGGTATTTTCACGTTGCCGTTTATGCGCAAAAACGTGGAAGTATCATGTTTTTATTATAAGCTGCATGAATCAAAGGAAAGTAGGGACGAAGATGATAAAATTGATCGCATCGGATCTGGATGGCACATTGCTCCCGGAGGGAACGCCGGACATTGATCCGAATATTTACGAGGTGATCCGCAGCTTGCAGGATGCGGGGGTGACCTTTGTGGCGGCCAGCGGACGCAATTATGAGAGTGTGATGAGCATTTTTGGCAGTATGGAAAAGGAGCTGATGGTGATCTCCGACAATGGCGGCTATCTTGCAAAAGGCGGGGAGGAGATGCATTGTTATAGTTTTCCACGGGATCTGCTGGAAGAGGTGGTGACGATGGCGAGAAACGTACCGGATGTGTGGATCATGGCATCGGCGGCAAGGGGAACATACACGGATATGGATGATCCGGAATATGTCCGGTGGATCCGGGAAGGCTATCAGATGGATATCAGGGTGGTTGATGATCTGCTGGGGATCGAAGAGCCGCTGATCAAGGTGGCGCTCTATACCTGTGCAAAGGATGCTGCTGAAGTGGCAGAGCCGCTGCGGCAGCAGATCGGAGACCGTGTCAGCATCGCCGTGGCAGGAGACCGCTGGGTGGATCTGATGATGCCGGGAGTAAACAAGGGCGGTGCGCTGGCATACATTCAGCAGACGCTTGGCATTACGCCGGAGGAGACAGCGGCATTTGGCGATAACGGGAATGATATCCCGATGCTTTGCCGGGCTTCGGAGAGCTATGCGGTGGAAAATGCGCGGGAGGAAGTGAAGGCGGCGGCAAAGTATGTGCTGGGAGATGTCTCCCAGGGAGCTGTTTTGCAACAGCTGGAAAAGATACTGGATATGCAAAAGGATGGTGCCCGCATCCGTAAATAAAACAGAAAGTATGGAGAGATGAGAATGAAGGTAGCGTTATGCCAGCTTGCAATTGTATTTGAGAAAAAAGAAGAAAATACCAGACGTGTCTTGGAGTTTGTGAAACAGGCGAAATCTGCGGGAGCAGAGCTTGTATTGTTTCCTGAGATGAGCCTGACCGGGTTTTCCATGAATCTTGCATGCACCGGTGAGAGGGAGCGCGAGAGTGTGCAGCATATGTGCGGGGTGGCAAAACAGGAGAGGATCGCTGTCGGAATTGGCTGGACGGCGCTTGCCGGAGAACAGGGAGAAAATCATTATACGGTGATCAGTGCACAGGGAGAGATCCTGAGTGATTATGTAAAAATGCATCCTTTTTCTTATTCCCGTGAGGATCAGTACTTTGTGAAGGGGAATCAAACGGCACACTTTGAGCTGGCGGGCATTCCCTTTAGTCACTTTATCTGTTATGATCTTCGCTTTCCGGAGATCTTTCAGTGCGTGTCAGAGCGGGCGCATGTGATCATTGTGGCAGCGGACTGGCCGGGCAGCCGCAGGGAACACTGGAAATGCCTGCTTCAGGCACGGGCTATTGAAAATCAGTGTTATATATTGGGCGTCAACAGCGTCGGATGGCAGAATGGAGTGTATTATACAGGAGACAGCTGTGTAATCCTGCCGGATGGAACGGTGGCTGAGCAATTACAGGACGAGGAGGGGCTTCTCCTGTATGATCTGAAGGATGATGTGAAGGACTATCGCGAGGCGTTTCCCGTGAAGCGTGACCGAAGAAATGATTTGTATGCTGAATTGTATGAAAAAGACTGAATTTTAAGATAATTTTAAAAATATCAAAAAATATTTGAAAAACTAGTTGACAAAAGTAGAATTGGCTGTTATTATAAATTCAACAACAAAACAACAGAGACATAAACAAAGAGATCCAAAGAACCGGTTCTCAAAGGACACTCTTCATCAGAATCTAAAATTTAACATAGATGAAACCGATGGAGATAACCAAAACCAAGGAGGTACAGTCCAATGCACAGTTAAGGACAGATCAAAGTACATGTGATGGAAGCCGAACATAGGAGGTACAGTCCGATGAACAGATGAGGACAGAACTAGGGCACATGTAGGGGAAACAAACGGAGGTATAGTCCAATGAACAGTTAAGACAACCTTGGTAAATCTAAGAAAGAGAGGTACAGACCAAAGGACACAGTAGCTAAAACCTAAACCTTGTGCGAGAGACACAAATTTAAGAAATGAGAGGTATGGTCCAAAGGAAATAGCAGTTAAAATCTAAACCTTGTGTGGAGTCACAAATCTAAGAAATGAGAGGTATGGTCCAAAGAAAACGTAAGTAAAATCCTCATCAATCAGTTGTGAGGTAGTCAGGACAAATGTAAAAAGAACTGGAAATAAAAAATGAATCAGTTCAGAAAGAGAGGT
Source organism: Lachnospiraceae bacterium (assembly GCA_022773965.1). Lineage (GTDB taxonomy): Bacteria > Bacillota > Clostridia > Lachnospirales > Lachnospiraceae > W0P33-017. The sequence goes on along the minus strand of JALFNQ010000091.1, from coordinate 50,085 downwards.
ACAGTCCAATGGACATGGACGAGTCGAAGGAATAGGCGTCATCGAAGAAATGGATTTCGGTGGCGCTTATTTTATGCCGTTTTTTGAATTGTAACACTGCATCTGTTTTGACTTTACGATGACCTGAATTTGTATTATACTTGTATTATGATTGCAAACAAGTTGTCAGTCATAAAAACAGATGAAGAAAAAGGAGTGTTATCATGTTTAATCCAGCAATGATCTTTCAGGTGAAAAATATGTGGGACCGCTTTCAGAAAAACCATCCCAAATTTCCGCGTTTCTTGCAGGTGGTAGGAAGCGAATGCATGCAGGTGGGAACGGTGATCGAGATTTCTGTCACAAAGGCAGACGGTGAAAATATTACTTCCAATATAAAGCTGAATGAGGAAGATATGGAACTTATTTCGGCGATCCAGAATATGTCACGACAGGCATAGGATGGGCACAGCGGTGGTGCATAGAAGCTTTGCCAGGGCTGAGCGGTAAGGAATGTTGTGAGACAACTATTTCTGATGCAGGGGGAATCAGGATATGGAGAAAAAACTGAAATATGTGGACATCTGTGAGGATCTGCGCAGCCATATTTTAGAGGTGAAGATCAAGCCGGGGGACAAGCTTCCGTCGGAAAACGAATTGTCGGCGCAATACGGGGTCAGCCGTCAGACGGTTCGCAAGGCATTGGAGATCTTGCAGAATGAGGGATATATCTATGCAGAGCATGGACGCGGTACGTTTTGCTCAGAACTGATGCGTCATCGCAAGCAGTCAAAAAATATAGCAGTTATCACGACCTATCTGTCAGATTATATTTTTCCGCGGGTCATTCAGGGAATTGACCGGGTGCTGACAGAAAATGGATATAGTATTTTGCTGAAAAATACGAAAAATTCGCGGGGAATGGAAGCAAAATGCTTAGAGGAGCTTTTGCAAAAAGATATTGACGGTGTGATCATTGAACCCAGCAAGAGTCAGATCATGTGCCGTCATAAGAATCTCTATGAGATGCTGGATTCATATAACATCCCGTATGTGTTCATGCAAGGGTGTTATGCGCAGATGAAGGATAAGCCGTATATTCTGATGGATGACTGCCGTGGCGGTTATCTGGTGACGGAGCATCTGATCGCCCAGGGAAAACGGGATATTATTGGCATGTTTAAATCAGATGATACACAGGGACAGCAGCGGCACAAGGGATACGTGCAGGCATTGCAGGCGGCGGGGATCCCCTATGATCCGGACAAGGTGGTCTGGTTTTATACGGAGGATCGAAAAAGTCATCCATACGAGAAGATGAAGCAGCTGATCGATGAGCGGGAGCATTCATTTTTTGATGGAGTTGTCTGTTATAATGACCAGATTGCACTTCAGGTGTTGCGTGCAATGGAGGAAAAGGGTATCGATTGTCCCGGTGAGATAGCGGTTACCGGATATGACAATTCTTATCTGGCTGCCACCTGTCGTGTGCCGCTTACGACTGTGGCGCATCCGCAGGAACGCCTGGGGCAGATGGCAGCGGAATTACTGCTTCGGCTGATCCGGGAAGGGGATCAGGTTACAGATACGCAGATTGTGATCCCACCGGAGCTGATTGTGAGGAAGTCTTCGGGGGCGTGACGGTACCAATATCAGAGCCAGGTAGTTCGATTCCGCTGCGTTTCATCTCGCTGTGGCTTCTCGCCAAAGTGTCCCCTGTGTAAATCACCTTTTTCAAGCAAGCTTGGCCGGTGATTACGTATGTGCCACCCTGGCTCTGATATTGACAAAAAACAACTTGTAAAGAGAAGCATACAAGTTGTATGCTATTATACATAGAGAACAATAAAATTTTTACATATAAGGGGGTAATTTTACATGGGCAATGCAGCACAGGTGATTGAGTCTGGAAAGGCAGTACTGGGTATCGAATTCGGCTCCACCAGAATCAAAGCAGTTCTTGTGGATGAGGCAGGAAAGCCGATTGCATCCGGGGCACACGATTGGGAAAATCAGCTGGTAGATGGCATTTGGACATATAGTCTGGATGCGATCTGGGGAGGATTACAGGACTGCTACCGCGACATGACTGAGGACGTGAAAAATAAGTACGGCGTGGAGATCAAATCGCTGGCAGCCATCGGATTTTCCGCAATGATGCACGGATACATGGCATTTGATGAGAATGACAATTTACTTGTACCGTTCCGTACATGGAGAAATACGATTACCGGACAGGCTTGCGAGGAGTTGACACCGTATTTGAACTTCAATGTTCCGCAGAGATGGAGTGTGGCTCATCTGTATCAAGCGATCTTAAACGGTGAGGAGCATGTGACAAAGATCAAATTCCAGACAACACTGGCAGGATATATTCACTGGCAGATGACCGGTGAGAAGGTTGTGGGAATCGGTGAGGCAGCAGGTATGTTCCCCATTGATTCAAAGACACGTGACTACAACCAGACAATGGTAGACAAGTTTGACGCAAAGTTGGCAGAAAAAGGTATGCCCTACAAGCTGCGTGATATTTTCCCGAAGGTACTTGTGGCAGGTGAGAATGCCGGAACCTTAACTGCTGAAGGAGCAAAGAAATTGGATCCTACCGGAACACTGCAGCCCGGTGCGCAGATGTGTCCTCCGGAGGGTGATGCAGGAACCGGAATGGTAGCTACTAATTCTGTGGCTGTCCGCACCGGTAATGTATCAGCGGGAACATCTGTATTTGCAATGGTTGTTCTGGAAAATGAATTAAAGAAGCTTCATGAGGAACTGGATATGGTGACCACTCCTGCCGGAGATGCGGTTGCGATGGTTCACTGCAATAACTGTACCTCTGACTTGAATGCATGGGTGAACATCTTCAAGGAGTTTGCAGAGAGCTTCGGTATCGATGTAGATATGAATCAGCTGTTCGGTACACTTTATAACAAGGCAATGGAAGCAGACAAGGATTGTGGTGGACTGCTTGCATACAACTATTTCTCAGGCGAGCATATCACCGGATTTACCGAGGGCCGTCCGATGTTCGTGCGCACACCGGATTCCAAGTTTAATCTGGCTAACTTTATGCGTGTGAATCTGTATACCGCACTTGGCGCATTGAAATGTGGTCTCGATATTCTCTTGAAGGAAGAGCAGGTTAAGATTGACTGTATCTATGGTCATGGCGGATTGTTCAAGACCAAGGGTGTCGGACAGAGTATTCTTGCAGCAGCTATGGACGCTCCGGTCGCAGTTATGGAGACTGCCGGCGAGGGCGGTGCATGGGGTATCGCATTGCTGGCTGAGTACATGGTGAGCAAAGAGGATGGCGAGACGCTGGATGCATATCTGAATAACAAGATCTTTGCAGGAGAGAAAGGTGAGACATTAAATCCTGATCCTGCAGATGTGGAAGGCTTTGACAAGTTTATTGAAGTTTACAAGGCAGGACTTCCTATCGAGGCAGCTGCTGTCAGTGCTATGAAATAAATCAAAGAAAGAGTAAAACCGGTCGGGCGATGGGCGCAAAGACCGTAAAAAGAACATATTTTCATTTAGGAGGACAAAGAAAAATGTTAAAGACAAAAAGCTACAAGTTCTGGTTTTGCACCGGATCACAGGATCTGTATGGTGATGAGTGTTTGGCACATGTTGCAGAGCATTCCAAGATCATTGTTGAGAAGCTGAATGCTTCCGGAATTCTTCCTTACGAGGTAGTTTGGAAGCCTACATTGATCACGAACGAGCTGATCCGCAAGACCTTCAACGAGGCAAATATGGATGAGGAGTGCGCAGGTGTGATCACATGGATGCATACCTTCTCTCCTGCAAAGTCATGGATCTTAGGTTTACAGGAGTACCGCAAGCCATTACTTCACTTACATACACAGTTCAATGAGGAGATTCCTTATGATGAGATCGACATGGACTTCATGAACGAGAATCAGGCAGCTCATGGAGATCGTGAGTACGGTCACATCGTTACCCGTATGGGCATTGAGCGTAAGGTGATCGTTGGACACTGGTCAGACGAGATCGTTCAGGAGAGAATCGCTTCCTGGATGCGCACAGCAGTTGGTATCATCGAGAGCAGCCACATCCGCGTGATGAGAGTGGCAGATAACATGAGAAACGTAGCTGTTACCGAGGGTGATAAGGTAGAGGCACAGCTGAAATTCGGCTGGGAGATCGATGCTTATCCGGTAAATGAGATCGCAGAGAGCGTAGCAGCTGTTTCTGCATCTGATACAAACGCATTGGTTGACGAGTATTACAGCAAATATGACATTTTATTAGAGGGTCGTGATCCTGAAGAGTTCAAGAAGCATGTGGCAGTTCAGGCTCAGATCGAGCTTGGATTTGAGCGCTTCTTAGAGGAGAAGAACTACCATGCGATCGTTACACACTTTGGTGATCTTGGCGCATTAAAGCAGCTTCCGGGTCTTGCAATCCAGAGATTGATGGAGAAGGGCTACGGCTTTGGCGCAGAGGGTGACTGGAAGGTAGCTGCTATGGTTCGTCTGATGAAGATCATGACCGAGGGCAAGAAGGATGCAAAGGGAACTTCTATGTTAGAGGATTACACCTACAACCTTGTAAAGGGTAAAGAGGGTATCCTTCAGGCACATATGTTAGAGATCTGCCCGACGATCGCAGAGGGACCGATCAGCATTAAGTGCCAGCCGTTATCTATGGGTGATCGCGAAGATCCTGCAAGACTGGTATTTACTTCTAAGGAAGGCGCAGGTATCGCAACATCCTTAATCGACCTTGGCAACCGTTTCCGCTTGATCATTCAGGACGTAGACTGCAAGAAGGTTGAGAAGCCGATGCCGAAGCTTCCGGTAGCTACAAACTTCTGGACACCTCAGCCTGATTTCTATACAGGAACCGAGGCATGGATCCTGGCAGGCGGCGCTCACCATACCGCATTCACTTACGATCTGACCGCAGAGCAGATGGGTGACTGGGCAGCAGCAATGGGCATTGAGGCTGTTTATATTGATAAGAATACCAACATCCGTGACTTCAAGAAGGATCTGATGTTAGGAAGCGTTTACTATAAATAACAGTTATAATTTTTAGGGTAATCAATACAAAAATGTCATGTAGATTATCGTAGGAAAATAGTGTAAAATGGTTTTAAAGGCTGCTCTCCGGCAGTGGGGAGCAGTCAATAATAGATAAAAAGGAGAGAAAAGCAATGAAATTCTTTATTGACACCGCGAATGTAGATGATATTCGTAAAGCAAATGACATGGGAGTAATCTGTGGAGTTACCACCAATCCTTCCCTGATCGCAAAAGAGGGACGTGATTTTAATGAGGTGATCAAGGAGATCACAACAATCGTTGACGGACCGATCAGCGGCGAGGTAAAGGCTACTACTGTAGATGCTGAAGGTATGATCGCAGAGGGACGTGAGATCGCAAAGATCCATCCCAACATGGTTGTAAAGATCCCCATGACTGTAGAAGGATTAAAGGCTACCAAGGTTCTCTCTTCTGAGGGCATCAAGACAAACGTTACTCTGGTCTTCTCTGCAAACCAGGCACTTCTGGCTGCAAGAGCAGGCGCTACCTATGTATCTCCTTTCCTTGGAAGATTAGACGACATCAACCAGCCCGGTATTAACCTGATCGAGGATATCGTGCAGATCTTTGACAACTATGGTCTTGATACAGAGATCATTGCAGCATCTGTCCGCAATCCGATCCATGTTACTGACTGTGCACTGGCAGGTGCTCATATCGCAACTGTTCCGTATGCTGTTATTGAGCAGATGACCAAGCATCCTTTAACTGATCAGGGTATCGAGAAGTTCCAGAAGGACTACAAAGCAGTATTTGGCGAGTAAGCAGATGGAGAAATGACAATTCTCAGGCGTCCCTGCTGGATCAGAGGACGCTTGGGAAGGTCATTTTGAGAGCGCAACGAGAGAACTTGTTTTCAAGTTGCGAACCTGCGAAAAGATGTAATAAAAAAGGAGAGAAATCATGGACAAGCTTGAGCTTCAGAAAACTGCTGTTGAAGTTCGCAAGGGCATCGTTGAGGGCGTTCACGCTGCAAAGGCTGGACATCCCGGCGGATCTCTTTCAGCGGCAGACATTTTTACTTATCTCTATTTTGAAGAGATGAATATTGATCCGAAGAATCCAAAAGATCCGGATCGTGATCGTTTTGTATTATCCAAGGGACATACAGCTCCCGGTTTATATTCTGCACTGGCACATCGTGGATACTTCCCGGTAGAGGATCTGTTGACTCTGCGTCATACCGGTTCTTACTTACAGGGACATCCGGATATGAAGCATATCCCCGGCGTGGATATGTCATCAGGTTCTTTGGGACAGGGCTTATCTGCAGCGTGTGGTATGGCACTTGGTGCGAAGCAGTCTAAGAAGGATTTCCGTGTTTATGCACTGTGTGGTGATGGCGAGATTCAGGAAGGACAGATCTGGGAGGCAGCGATGTTTGCAGGCTTCCGTAAGCTGGATAACCTGTGCGTGATCGTTGATAACAACAATCTGCAGATCGACGGACCGATCGATGAGGTATGTTCTCCTTATCCCATCGATAAGAAGTTTGAGGCATTTAATTTCCATGTGATCAACATTGATGGAAATGATTTTGATCAGATCAAGGCTGCCTTTGACGAGGCAAAGGCTACCAAGGGTATGCCTACCGCTATCATTGCCCACACGGTAAAGGGTAAGGGCGTTTCTTTCATGGAGAATAACGTTGGCTGGCATGGAAAAGCTCCGAACGACGAGGAATTTGCAGTCGCAATGGAGGATTTGAGAAAGGCAGGTGAAGCATTGTGTCAGAAGTAAAGAAAATCGCAACAAGAGACAGCTACGGCAATGCTTTAGTTGAGCTTGGAAAAGAGCATGAGAATCTGCTCGTTTTAGATGCCGATCTGGCAGCAGCTACAAAGACCGGCGTATTCAAGAAAGAGTTCCCGGAGCGCCACATCGACTGTGGTATCGCAGAGGCAAATATGACCGGTATCGCTGCCGGATTATCAACGACCGGATTTGTCCCTTTCGTAAGTACATTTGCAATGTTTGCAGCAGGTCGTTCTTTTGAGCAGGTGCGTAACTCTATCGGATATCCGCACTTAAACGTAAAGATCGGTGCAACACATGCTGGTATTTCCGTTGGTGAGGACGGTGCTTCTCATCAGTGTAATGAGGATATCGCATTGATGCGTTCCATTCCCGGAATGGTAGTGATCAATCCCAGTGATGATGTAGAGGCAAAGGCAGCTGTAAAGGCAGCTTATGAGCATGAAGGCCCTGTATATTTACGTTTTGGACGTCTGGCAGTGCCGGTGATCAATGATAATGCTGATTACAAATTTGAGATCGGCAAGGGTGTTGAACTCCGGGATGGAAAGGATTGCACGATCATTGCAACCGGACTTTGTGTCAGCGAGGCACTTGAGGCAGCAGAGAAGCTTGCAGCAGACGGAATTGATGCTCAGGTGATCAACATCCACACGATCAAGCCTTTAGATGAGGAGCTTGTGATCGCAGCAGCAAAGAAGACCGGACGTATCTTCACTGTTGAGGAGCATTCCATCATCGGTGGCCTGGGCGCAGCAGTCAGCGAGTGCTTAAGTGAGAACTGCCCGACAAAGGTCACACGCATCGGTATGAACGATGTATTTGGCGAGTCAGGTCCTGCAAAGGAACTGCTTCACAAGTACAAATTGGATGCAGATGGCATCTATGAGCGTGTATCAGCTGAGATGAAGTAAAAAGCGATTTTTAAACGAATATCCTGGTATCCGGTGCTTGCAGCCGGTGCCAGGATATTATTGAAAAATGGTAACTGTTCAGGACAGGACGAAGCATTTACTGCTGAGTCCGTAAGAACGTGTAGTGGTTGCAAGAATCGGGCAATTTTGAATGCGAAGCATTGCTCGATTCATCGTAACTATGAAGGTACTGAATAGTTACGAAAAATGGTAACTGCTCAGAACAGTAACAACGATAAAATATATGGAGAAAGGATATACCTACTATGTTAGAACAGCTGAAAAAAGAAGTGTATGAAGCAAATATGGAGCTTCCCCGCAGAGGTCTGATTACTTATACATGGGGCAATGTCAGCGGAAGAGATGCCGAGACCGGTTATTTTGTGATCAAGCCCAGTGGTGTGGATTATGATGCATTGACACCGGATGACATGGTTGTTATGGATCTGGAGGGAAATAAGATCGAGGGAAAATATAAGCCTTCATCTGACACGGCAACACATATAGAACTGTATAAAAAATATCCTGAGATTGGCGGAATCGTACATACGCATTCGCCGGAAGCTGTTGCGTGGGCACAGGCAGGAAGAGATATTCCGCTGTATGGAACCACCCATGCAGACTACTTTTTAGGACCGATTCCCTGCGCAAGAAATCTGACAACAGAGGAGATCAATGAGGCATACGAGAAGAATACCGGTATGGTGATCATCGAGACCTTTGAAGAGAGAGGTATCAACCCCGTTTATACACCGGCAGTTCTTTGCCAGAACCATGGACCTTTCATCTGGGGCAAGGATGCAGCAGAGGCTGTACACAACGCAGTCGTGCTGGAGGAAGTAGCAAAGATGGCCCGCAATACGGAACTCATCAATCCCAAGGTAAAGCCTGCTCCTGACAATATTAAGGAAAAGCATTTCTACCGAAAGCATGGTGAGAATGCCTACTACGGTCAGTAAACTGACCGTAGTAGAAAAAGCTGCTATGGATCATAACTTAGTGGGAGGAGAGAATGTAACTATGGAAAAATTATTCGGAAAGACAAATGAAGGCGCAGACGTTACCATGTACACCTTGAAAAATGCAGGTGGTATGGAAGTGGAGATCATTAGTCTTGGCGCAGCGCTGCGTTCCATTCGGGTACCGGACAAAGATGGCAAGGTGCGCGATGTACTGCTTGGCTATGATACACCTTCGGACTATCAGAATGTGCGCGGTTATCTGGGTGCAGTGATCGGTCGAAATGGAAACCGTATCTATAACGCACAGGTGACCATTGACGATGTGACTTATCAGTTAGAGGCAAATGATAATGAAAACAACCTTCACAGTGGTTCGGATGGATTCCACACGGTGATCTGGCAGGCTGCTGAGGCAGATGACAGCCATGTGGTACTGACCTATCACAGTCCTGATGGACAGCAGGGATTTCCCGGAAATATGGATGCTTCCATCACTTATACATTGACCGATGCAGGAGAGCTGGTGCTTGATTATAAGGCAACTGCGGATAAGAAAACTGTGGCAAACTTTACCAATCATGCCTATTTTAATTTAGATGGACATGAGAGCGGCAGTGCAGAGTCACAGAAGCTGGAGATTCTGGCATCCTACTATACACCGGTCGTAGACGGAAAAGCAATCCCGACAGGTGAGATCGCATCTGTGGACGGAACACCCATGGATTTCCGCCAGATGACAGAGATCGGTGCGCGGATCAATGATGATTTTGATCAGCTGATATATACAGGTGGCTATGACCATAACTATGTTCTGGACAAGGCGGATGGCAGCCTGCAGCTGGCAGCCCGGGCAAAATCTGATGTATCAGGTATTCAGATGGATGTGTACACGACCTGTGTGGGCGTTCAGTTCTACGCCGGCAATTTTGTAGGCGGACAGACCGGAAAAGACGGTGTGGCATATGGAAAACGTCAGGGCTTTTGTCTGGAAACCCAGTATTTTCCGAACTCAGTGAATGAGAAGAACTTTAAGCAGCCGTTTCTCTCGCCGGGCGAGACCTATGAGTCAACCACGAAGTATTGTTTTTCTGTATCATTATGAGAAAAGTAATGTGATAAAAACTGTGGATCAGAAGCGCTGTTACCGTTCACACGGTAGCTGGCATTTACTGCAGGCTACGTGCCAAAACGTACATGAGTCATGAATTTGGTGATTTTGCGCGCGAAGCGATAAAGGAATTCAGACCTTCCGTAAAATACATCTTGTACAAATGTATGTACAAGATGTATTTTTATATTAGGGAGATTGTCGGTTGCACATTTATAAGGATTATGAAAAATTATTTTGAAACTTCAAAAACATCATCATTAAAAAATAAACTGATATTGCTTGTGGGAGTGGCAGTGCTTCCATTTTTAGTGATGTCTGTTTATTTGCTCATATCCCTGAATGGTTACAGCAAGGCCTATGATAATATCGTGAGCAACATGATGATCGCAAACAATTACAATCTGGATTTCCGGGACGAGCTGGATGAGAGCATTTATCGTCTGGTGGCTGGCAGCATCACGCTGGAGAATATTGATGATGATGATTCAGTCAAGGATCCCTATGAGCTGGTGCAGAAGCTGCGCACGGATTTCAGTGCCCTTGTAAAGATCACAACGGATCGTGAAAGCCGCCTGTGGCTGCAGAGCCTGTTGCGCAACCTCGATACACTGGAGGATCGCATCGATGATATCAAGTATAATCTGGACGAAGGCGGGCATTACGATGAAAACATGGAAATGCTCGACAATAATATCTATATTTTAACCGAGCTGATCCAGGATGATATCCAGTATTACATCTATTATCAGACCCGCAGCATGAACAGCCTGAAGCTGCAGCTGAATGCGCAGGTGGAGCAGTTTCTGCTTGTGTTTGGAGTGATGCTGGCAGTCATTCTTTTGCTGGTAGTACTCATTGCCGCTCAGATCATGAGCGGGATTGTCCGGCCGATTGAGCGTTTGCGGAAGGTGACCGGAGCTGTTGCCCATGGAGATTTCGGGGCGCGTGCAGAGACGAACGGACCGATGGAGATTGCAGAGTTGTCTGGTTCTGTGAATGATATGACGGTGCATTTGGAGGCGATGGTTAAAAAGATCAAGGAGGACGAGAGTAAAATGCGCCATGCGGAGCTTCGGCTTTTGCAGGAGCAGATCAATCCGCATTTTTTATATAATACACTGGACACGATCGTCTGGCTGATCGAGAGCGATTCTACGGATGAGGCGGTGGATATGGTTGTTTCGCTGTCACAGTTTTTCCGGCTTGTGCTCAGTCACGGTGCAGAGTACATATCCATCCGTGAGGAGGAGCAGCACATCCGAAGCTATTTAAAGATCCAGCAGGCACGTTATCATGATATTTTAGATTATGAGATCAATATTGCTCCGGATATTTATCCGTATAAGATCCTGAAGCTGACCCTGCAGCCGCTCGTAGAAAATGCGCTTTATCACGGCATCAAGTACAAGCGCGCGATGGGCAAGATCACGATCACGGGAATGATGCAGGATCGGAAGATTGTTTTGACCGTGCAGGATAATGGTGTGGGCATGGAGCCTGAAAAGCTGGCACATCTGCGCAGGGAGATCGAGCGCCCGTGCAAGGATACGGAGGGCGGTTTTGGCCTCGCGAATGTCAACGAGCGCATCCGCATGTATTTTGGGGATTATTATGGAATGCAGATCGATTCCGTGCAGGGTGTGGGAACGACAGTGACGGTGACGATTCCGGCGCTGTATATTCCACCGAAGGATGATCAGATCCAGCAGGGCGGAAAATAGCGCGAAGCGTAAATAGCTCCGGTGTACCGGAGCAGCGAAGGAAGGAAAACAGCATGAAAAATGAAAAACGGCTGGTGATGGCGCTGATCGTTCTGATTGTCATGTTTTTGGCATTGCTAAGTGCACGCGGTGGCTTTGAAAATGCGACACCGCCACAGACGACGGAAGATGAGAGTGTGCTGGAGGATGAGGATCTGATCGTGGTTGGTTTTTCACAGCTGGGCAGCGAGTCTGTCTGGCGTGCCACACATACAGAATCTATTCAAAATGCACTTTCAAAGGAAAATGGTTTTTTTCTTCAATACAGCAATGCCAGACAAAAGCAGGAGAACCAGATCAAGGCGATTCGCGGTTTTATTTCCCAGCGGGTAGATTACATTGTGTTTGCTCCCTTTATGGAGGAGGGCTGGGAGACTGTGCTCATGGAGGCAAAGGATGCCGGGATTCCGGTGATTCTGGTTGACCGGAAGATCGCCGGTTCAGAGGATCTTTATACAACGTTTATAGGCAGTGATATGGAGGCAGAAGGACGAAAGGCCGGGGAATGGCTGGAGGCTGATCAGGAGCATATAGACCGTGGGGAGGATGATCCGCTCAATATTGTGATGCTGACCGGTCCCTTCGGATCGACTTCACAGCTGGGCAGAAGCAGGGGATTCCTTGAAGTGGCACAAAGACATGCTGACTGGAGGATACTGGCACAGGAATCGGGAGATTTTACGGTGGTCAAAGGTAAGGAGACGATGGCGAAGCTGCTGCGTCAGTACGACGATATTGATGTTGTGGTCAGTCAGAATGATGAGATGACCTTTGGTGCAATGGAGGCCATTTCGGAGGCCGGGCTTACGACAGGCAAATATGGGGATATGAAGCTGATCTCCTTTGATGGTGTAAAGGATGCGCTGGAGCTGGTACAATATGGAAAGATCAGCTGTGAGGTGGAGTGCAATCCCCAGCAGGGTGAACTGGTAGCAGAGGTGATCCGTAAGATGGAGGCTGGCGAAAAGGTGGAAAAAGAATATTTTGTGGATGAGCTTGTGTTTACACAGGCGAATGTAGGAGCGTATCTGAAGGATAGAACCTACTGATCCTATTTGTGAAAATGAGGTTAAGAGATGTTAAAGGTATTTTTAGTAGAGGATGAAAGTGTGGTGCGAGAGGCGCTGCGGGACAATATTCCATGGCAGCAGTATGGATACCGGTTTGTGGGGGAAGCCGGAGATGGAGAGATGGCGCTTCCTTTAATCCGAAAGACGGTGCCGGATGTGCTGATCACGGATATCAAGATGCCTTTTATGGATGGGCTGGCACTCAGCCATATCGTAAAGAGTGAATATCCGGATATGAAGATCATCATTATCAGCGGGTATGATGATTTTGAATATGCGAGGCAGGCAATCACGGAGGGTGTGGATGAATATCTGTTAAAGCCGATTACCCGAAGATCGCTGCAGAAGGCGCTTTCCGAGATCCGCGAAAAGATCGAGGCGGAGCAGGAACAGAAAAACTATGTGAGAAAGTTCCAGAGTGAGATGCAGCAATATGAGCAGTACGCACTGCGCAGCTTTTTTGAAAAGGTATTTGAGGGAAAGCTTTCGGCACAGGAGCTGTATGAGGAAGCCGGGAAACAGGGTCTGGATATGAATGCCTCCGGCTACAATCTGATCCTGCTTGGTGTGCAGGACGATGAGAACAGAGAGGAGCTTTTGCGGTATTTTCTGCGTTTTCCGGAATGTCTGGTGTTCCGGTGGAACATGAACACCTATGGGATCCTTTTGATGGGTGATGTGGAGTATCTGGTTGAGCGCACGCACACGCATATGGATGATATCAAAAAGATCTGTGAACAGTCGAAGGATCATGAGTGGTATGTGGCAGCAGGAACGCCGGTAGAGCGCTTCAGTCAGTTGTCGGAGTGTTACCGGCGGGTGAATCATATTTACGCATACCGTTATCTGATGCCTGAAAAACATATTTTGACGGAAGAACTGACAGCAGATGAGGGGGAAGCTTCAGAAAACAGCAGTTTTGGCGGTCTGGATGCAAACAAGGTAGACCCGGAGATCGTTCGTGGATTTTTAAACAACGGACAGCGCACCGAAGTGGATGAATTTGTCGGCAGTTATATTCAGGGGCTTGGGGAAGCGGTGGCTTCCCGGCTGTTTCGTGACTATCTGCTGCTGAATATTCAGTTTACAGCGCAGGCGTTTATTGAGAGCATCGGGTGTAAGCAGGAGGAGTTTTTGGAAACTGTCGGTGCAGACCGGATCCATGAGATGGTGAGCGGTCCGGACACGATGGCTGATTATGTCAGAAAGCTTTTGACGGAAGCGCTGCGTCTGCGGGATGAAAAGCAGCAGACCCAGGGCAAACAGGTGCTGAAACATGCACTTGATTATATTGAAGATAATTATACCCGGATGACGTTAAATTTAAATGAGGTCGCACAGTCGATCGGGATGAGCCCGAACTATTTCAGTGCGGTGTTTTCCCAGGAAATGAAGATGACCTTTGTGGAATATGTGACGAGTAAGCGCATGGAGCAGGCAAAACGGCTGCTTCGGGAGAGCGACCAGTCCTCTGCCCAGATCGCTGCGGCAGTGGGCTACAAGGATGCCCACTACTTTAGCTTTGTGTTTAAAAAGACGGTTGGCATGTCACCGAGAGAATGGCGGGCGAAGGCGTGATCCTGCCGGCGGCCTGTGGGCGTGGATGTTAGACGAGGGAGGCGCAGCTGCCCCGTTCGATGAGCTCAAAGCGGAGGCTTACGGAGGAAGCCTGTCCGCCGCGCATCTGTGTAAGTAATGCTTCTGTGGCTGCGGAGGCCATATTTAAGCCGTTTTTGCAGGTCAGGGATGTGAGACCAGGAAGGGAAAAATCGCACAGATAGCTGTTGTCAAAGCCTGCAACACTCACATCCTCCGGCACATGTTTGCCGGCACGCAGCAGCTCTTTGACGAGCCAATAGGCAATTTCATCATCCTGACAGATAACTGCAGAGCAGGCACCGAGCTTCTGGCGGATAAAGTCCGTGAGAAATCCGGTGTCCTGCTTTTTTTGTAGTGCAGCAAGCTCGCAGGATGAATACCAGCAGATATGAGCATCGTCCCAGGGAATGCCTGCCCGGGCACTTTGTGTGGCGAAGCCCAGGTAACGTTCCATGCCTGCGGCGGTATCGTTTTGAAAGATGCCGGCGATATGTGTATGCTTCTGTTCGCATAGATATTGCACAAGTTGTGCCGCACCGGAAAAATTTTCTTCTGTAATGACCGGACGTGTCGGAAAATTCAGGTAAGGTGCGTGCAGAAAGACAGTGGGAAGCTGATTGGCCCACAGCTTGTCATACAGATCCAGATTGGGATTTGGCAGGGCGCTTTTTACCGTGTCAACGATGAGCCCGCGCAGAGGGAGTTCTAACAGCTGTTGCAGGATCTGACGCTCTTTGGAGACACTGTAGCCGGTAAGAAAAAAGGAGACTGCAAAGCCCTCTTTGGTCAGTGGAGCCTGCAGTTCGCTCCGCAACCTGGCGTAAGTGTAGTCACTGTCGGTTGGCAGAAGAATGGCGATCTGATTGTGGGATGAATCCGGGTGAAGGCCGGTGGCATAGGCACCGCTGCCCTGACGCCGTTCGATCAGGCCCTCATCCTCCAGCAGATGGAGTGCCTGACGTACGGTCTGCCGGCTGACACCGTAGAGTGCGCACAGTTCTTTTTCTGTGGGCAGCTTCATCATCTGCATCCGGTTTTCACCGGTCAGCTGTGCCCGTAGAAGATCTGCAATTTTCTGATATTTTGGAATCATGGGAAATCCTCCGGTAAATTTTTACTATTTCAGATAGATTTTTCACTGATCGGTTTGAATATTTTATCTGCTTTCAGTGAAAAAATCGGAAAAAAACATCATAACATTTTGTAATTTGCCAACTTTACCAATAAAAAATAGGATGATTTTTTACCCGAATCGTAAAAAATCTACTTTTTGAATTGAAAAATCGTAAATTTTTTAATCTATTTCTATTAAAACATAAATTTGTACTGAAATCTACCGAAATTTGCAAAAATTTGTATTGTTCAACAAAACAAAACTGGAAAAAGTCAACAATTTCCGGTTGAATTTTATGCCAGTATTCGTATAATGAAACATGTAAGGACGAAACACCTTACAAAATAAATTAAATGAACTCTAGAATAAGGGAGGAAACAAAATTATGAAAAAGAAAGTTTTAGCAAGCTTACTTACTGTAGCAATGGCAGCAACCATGGTAGTTGGATGTGGATCTAAGGCAGATGCTCCTGCAGACGCTCCGGCAGCAACCGATGATGCAGCAGCAACTGATGATGCAGCAGCAACTGATGATGCAGCAGCAACTGATGATGCAGCAGCAACCGATGACGCAGCAGCATCTGACGATGCAGCAAGTGGCGATCTGATCAAGGTTGGTATCATTAACAACGACCCGAACGAGTCTGGATACCGTACCGCTAATGACAAAGATATGAAAGAGTTCTTTACCGCAGAAAACGGATATGAGGCATCTTTCGCATACAGCTTAAAGAACGATGAGCAGATCACTGCAGCTCAGAAGTTCATCCAGGACGGTGTTGACTACTTACTGTTATCTGCAGCTGATACAGCCGGATGGGATTCTGTATTACAGGATGCTCAGGACGCAGGCGTTCGCGTGATCTTATTCGACCGTACCATCGATGCAAGCGAGGATCTGTATGAGGCTTCTATCGTTTCTGATATGGCAAAAGAAGGACAGACCGCTGTTGACTGGTTAGCAGGACAGGGACTTGATGAGTACAATGTGATCCACATTCAGGGTGTTATGGGATCTGCAGCTCAGAAGGGTCGTTCAGGCGCTTTAGATGAGAAGGTAGCAGCTGAGTCTAACTGGAACATCGTTACACAGCAGACCGCAGAGTGGAATGCAGAGAAGGCACAGCAGATCGTTCAGTCAGTGATCGACTCTGGTGAGAAGTTCAACGTTATCTACGCTGAGAACGACGATATGGCTAAGGGTGCTGTAGCAGCTCTTGACAAGGCAAACATCTCTCATGGTGTTGGCAAAGACGTCATCGTAATGGGCTTTGACTGCAATAAGTGGGCATTAGAGGAGCTGTTAGCAGGTAACTGGAACTACGATGGACAGTGCAATCCTTTCCAGGCAGCTTACATCGACGGCATCATCAAGACTATTGAGAGCGGCGAGACTGTAGCTGAGAAGGTAGTTGTTATGGATGAGAAGGGCTTTGACGCTTCTACCATTACTCAGGAGGATGTTGATACTTACGGAATCTAATCCGGGGTATCGGATCTGATCATCAAACTGTACGTTTATAGGGCGCGGTACGCGGAAGAAGTGCCGCGCCTTTTTATGAAAATTGGTAGAAAAAATCAACAAAAAAGGAGTGAATGCACAGGTGAAAGAGAAATCTGTATTGGAAATGAGAGGAATCTGCAAGAGCTTCCCCGGCGTTCGCGCTCTGCATGATGTGGACTTTACATTATGTGAAGGCGAGATCCATGCGCTGATGGGCGAAAATGGTGCGGGAAAATCCACCTTGATCAAGGTGCTCACCGGCGTCTATGAGAAGGACGAGGGAGAAATTTTCCTGAAGGGAATGGATAAGGCGGCTGTGATCCGTTCGCCACAGGATGCACAAAAGCTTGGCATCAGCACGGTGTATCAGGAGATTACCCTGTGCCCGAATCTTTCTGTTGCTGAAAATATGTACATAGGCCGCGGTGAACAGAAAAAAGTGAGCTGGAAACAGATGAATGCGGATGCAGACAAGATTCTGCAGTCACTGGATATTCCGGCAAAAGCAAACAGACAGCTCTCCAATTATTCCATTGCGATCCAGCAGATGGTAGCGATTGCAAGAGCCGTTGACATGGACTGTAAGGTGCTGATCCTGGATGAGCCTACTTCCTCACTGGATGAGCAGGAGGTAGAAAAGCTTTTTGGATTGATGCGTGACCTGAAAGCAAAGGGTGTCGGTATCATCTTTGTTACACACTTTTTGGATCAGGTGTATGAGGTATGTGACAAGATCACTGTACTGCGTGACGGTGGACTGGTTGGCGAGTATGAGATCGCAGATCTGCCCCGCGTAAAGCTTGTTTCCAAGATGCTTGGAAAAGAGCTGGATGATATGTCAGATATCAAGACAGACAGTGTTACTTATGCAGGCGCAGATGCTGATACAAAGGTATTTGAGGCAGAGAGCTTACAGAGTAATGCCGGTATCAAGCCTTTCAACTTCTATATCAAGAAGGGCGAGGTCAACGGATTTACAGGACTGCTCGGTTCCGGTCGAAGCGAATGTGTTCGTGCAATCTTTGGAGCTGATCATGTGATCGGTGGAACCTTAAAGAAAAATGGTAAGGTGGTCAAGATCAAAAAGCCCATCGATGCCATGAAACAGGGTATTGCATATCTGCCTGAGGATCGTAAGGTAGATGGTATCGTTGGAGACTTGTCTGTAAGGGATAATATTATTCTTGCACAGCAGGTATTAAAGGGCTTCTTCCATCCCTATTCTAAGGCAGAAGCACAGAAGATTGCAGAAGAGTATATCAAGCTGTTGGAGATCAAGACGGCTTCCGCAGATACACCGATCAAATCCTTGTCCGGTGGTAATCAGCAGAAGGTGATTCTTGCCAGATGGCTGTTGACCCATCCGGAGTATCTGATTCTGGATGAGCCTACACGTGGTATTGATGTGGGAACAAAGATCGAGATTCAGAAATTAGTATTAAAGCTGGCATCAGAGGGAATGAGTGTTACCTTTATCTCTTCTGAAACGGATGAGATGATCCGTACCTGCTCACGTCTGATCGTCATGAGAGACCGCCGTGTGGTTGGTGAGCTTGGAAGTGATGAACTGACGCAGAATAAGATTATGAGTACCATTGCAGGAGGTGAAAACGATGGCAAATAAGAATAAAAGTATTGGAGCGTTTTTCTCCGGTCTGGTGAAACAGCAGATCTTCATTCCGCTGGTAGCATTACTTCTTTTGGCATTATTCAATTTAATTATGGATCCGTCATTTTTTAAGATCACCCTGGGCTATAACAGTGTAGGCGATCCGGTATTAAACGGCTATCTGATCACAATTTTAGATTACGGCTCAGAGCTGGCCATTCTGGCAATCGGTATGACATTGGTTACCGCAGCTTCCGGCGGACAGGATATTTCCGTTGGTGCAACCATCGCGATTGCCGGATCTGTGATCCTTCGCCTGCTCTGTGGTGGTCAGACAACAACAGATACTTATCAGACACCGCTGATCGTAGCATTTTTGGTAGCAGTGATCGTATCCATGATCTTTGGCGCATTTAACGGTGCATTGGTTGCATATTTCCGCATTCAGCCGATGATCGCTACATTGATCCTGTTTACTGCTGGCCGTTCTATCGCAGCGTGGATCAATAACAATCAGCTGCCGATCGTAAATGTGGAAAGCTTCGGATATTTCGGAGGATATATCCCTGGTGTGCCGATCCCGACACCGTTCTTTATCGCTTTGATCTGTGTTGTGATCATTGCCCTTGTACTGAAATTTACAAACCTGAGACTGTATACACAGGCAGTTGGTATCAATGAGAGCTCATCCAGACTGAATGGTCTGAATCCGGAGTTCATCAAGTTCATTTCCTTTGTGATCCTGGGCGTATGTGTTGCCGTTGTAGGTCTGATCAAGGTCAGCCGTCTGTCAACGATCAACTACTCCGTAGTGGCAAAGGATATTGAGATGGATGCCATTCTTGCGGTTGCTCTTGGTGGAAATGCTCTGAGTGGTGGTAAGTTCAATATCTGGGCTTCTATTCTCGGCGCTTATGTCATCCAGTTTTTGACAACTACACTGTATAAGTTTAAGGTACAGTCGGATGCACTTCCGGCTTACAAGGCAGTTGTCGTTATCATTTTAGTAGTTTTAAGTGCGCCGATCGTGAGAGAGAAGCTGGCTTCTCTTGGTAAGAAGATGAAAACAAAGGAGGTAGCATAATATGGCATCAGAAAAGAATACAGCTGCAAAAAAGAGCAGCTGGTTTAAAAACGTGTCAGACACAAATCTGCTGCTGACGATTACCATCGTTGTTTTCTTTGCAATGTATCTTACAGCGATGATCTTCCTTGGTTCCGGATTTTTGAAACCGCAGACATTTTTTAACATTTTAAATGCACAGGCAGCGCTGATCATTACCGCATGCGGAATGAGTCTTGTCATGATCACCGGAGGAATCGATATCTCTGTTGGTGGTGTGGTAGCACTTGTCAGCATGAGCTGTGCTGTATACCTGGATTTTGGCGGTGGCGATCCGTATACTGCGATTCTGCTGGCACTTGCCATTGGACTTGCATTTGGTCTGGTACAGGGCTTTTTGGTTGCCTATCTGGACATTCAGCCCTTCATCGTATCACTGGCAGGTATGTTCTTTGCCCGTGGTATGACAACGATCGTTCATACAAACCCGTTCAATGTAGAGAATGAGGCGTTCACAAAGCTGAAAATGACCCGTGTCATTGTACCCGGTATGGGTTCCGTGAATAAGATTGGAAAATACGTGGATGCGTATGTTGAGATCGGTGTTGTTGTTGCACTGCTGATCGTGCTGTTATTGTTCTGCATCCTTCGCTGGACAAAGCTGGGCCGTGCCTTTTATGCAGTCGGCGGAAACCAGCAGAGTGCGCTGATGCTCGGTATCAATGTAAAGCGCACAAAGTTTCTTGCGCATCTGATCTGTAGTTTGCTGGCAGGTATCGGCGGATATGTATACTTCCTGCATGTAGGTTCCGGTTCTGCATCCCATGCAAGTGGTATGGAGATGAATGCGATCGCATCCTCCATTATCGGTGGAACGATGCTGACGGGTGGTGTTGGAAATATCATCGGAACATTCTTTGGTGTACTTTCCTTAAGCACGATCCAGAATATCGTATCTTCAGCAGGTCTGGATCAGGCCTGGTGGACAGGAATTACAGTGGCAGCGATGCTGTGTATCTTCCTGATCGTGCAGAGTGTGATCATGGCACGCAAGAAGAGAGCGTAGTGATCGGTCGAAGCGCTTGCTGTTAAGACCGTAGGAATATGAAATATTTGAAAAGATGTGTCGTGCGTTGGTGCAGGCACATCTTTTTTTGCATAAAATGAAAATATATGTTATATTTTGTGTAATTGATAAAAAAGGGAGCAGAAGTGATGATTTATAACAATATTTTAGAGGCGATGGGACATACGCCGATGATCCGTCTGAATCATATGGTTGACGAGGACAGTGCGCAGGTGCTTGTGAAGTTCGAGGGATTGAATGTGGGAGGTTCGATCAAGACGCGAACGGCCTATAACATGGTAAGGGACGCGAAGGAGCGCGGGCTGATCAGGGAGGATACGATCATTGTGGAGCCCACCAGTGGTAATCAGGGTATCGGTCTGGCGCTGGTCGGTGCAGTAGAGGGCTATCACGTGCGCATTATCATGCCGGATTCCGTCAGCGAGGAGCGCAGAAAGCTCATGCGCCATTATGGGGCGGAGGTGATACTTGTCCACGATGCGGGAAATATCGGAAAGGCGATCGAGGAATGCCTGGAGCTGGCACTTCAGATGGCGAAGGATGATCCGAAAGTATTTGTGCCACAGCAGTTTGAAAATCCTGCCAATCCGCAGGTACACAGAGATCAGACGGGTCTGGAGATCTTAGAGCAGGTGGAGGGTCCGATCCATGGTTTTTGTTCCGGTATCGGCACCGGAGGCACGATCACCGGAATCGGCGAAATATTAAAGGAGAAAAATCCCGATATAACGATCTGGGCAGTGGAGCCGGAGCATGCGGCGATCCTTTCAGGCGGATCCATCGGAACGCATTTGCAGATGGGTATCGGTGACGGTGTGATCCCTGTCATTTTAAACCAGAATATTTATGAGGATATCTGTATTGTGACAGACGATGAGGCCATTCAGACAGCAAGGGATCTGGCACGCAAGGAGGGTATTATGTGCGGTATTTCCAGCGGAACAAATGTGGCGGCAGCGTTGCGCCTTGCAAAGCAGCTGGGTAGAGGAAAAACAGTTGTTACGGTGCTGCCGGATACCGCAGAGCGATATTTTTCAACACCGTTGTTTGAGGATTTTGCTGATCAGGTAGATGCATGAGCTGCGAAGGAGAGCGCAGTACATCCTAGGATCAGTGGTGCATATGGAAAATAGTAAAGTATTGAGGAGCGTGTGCGGATGAACTATCAGGATGAATGGCTGCTTTATGAAGCGGGCGATGATATAGACGAGGTTGAGCACCGACCGCCGACGGAGGAATTTTTGTTCTATCAGGCAGTGGCCAGCGGAAATGTGGAGGCAGTGAGAAAGAACTGTGAGCAGGGGCGTTTTGTAGAGAGCGAGGGTGTGGGTGTGTTGTCCCGAAACCTTGTGACGAATCTGAAGTACCATTTTGTCATTACAACGGCTATGGTGACGCGCCTGTGCAGGCAGCATGGAATGGAGCTGGAGCAGGCATTCCGTTTGAGTGATTTTTATATCCAGAAGCTGGATGATATCCATTCAGTGGAGGGTGTACAGAGTCTGCATGATGAGATGGTCATTGATTTTACGGAGAAGATGCGCAGACACTTTCGGTCGGATACGAATTCCAAGCATATCAATGCATGCAAGGAGTATATTTATTCCCATATCAAGGAGCGCATCACAATCGAGGATCTGGCGGATGAGTTTGGCGTGTCGGCCAGCTATCTGTCACGGCTCTTTAAGCAGGAAACCGGCGTCTCCGTCAGCGCGTATATTAGGGAGCAAAAGATCGAGGTGGCAAAAAATCTGCTGCGGTTCAGCGAATACTCCATGATTGATATTGCCAACCGCCTGTCATTTTCTTCCCAGAGCCATTTCATACAGCAATTCCGGGAAGCAGTTGGTATGACGCCGAAAAAATACAGGGATGAATATTATATGGTTCAGTGGGAAATGAGTACGGAACCGGAGAATACGGAGAAAAAATAAAGCAAAAGCAGCCAATGATGTAAAAAACAGGGTATCTGCCATGATTTGATGGCAGATACCCTGTCTTTCTATGAGTATTACAGTGATAATGTGATCGTATTCTCGGTTGTAAGAAGTTCCTCCGGAATGTAATTGTCATCCAGTGATTTTCCGTTTACATTCATTGCTGTGAAGCCACTTTCCTTATGATCAGGATTATTCACAATAATGTGCAGATGCTTACCGCGGAAATTTTTGTCGATCGTAAAGCTTTCCCAATCCTTCGGTATGGAAGGTGCGATACGGATACCGTTTAAGTCAGGACGCATGCCTAAAATACCCTCCACGCAGCCAACCATTACTGTAGACGCGGTTCCTGTCAGCCAGTGTACATGGGAACGTCCAAAGTGCGGACTTGCCTTTCCTTCTGTGAACTGACCGTAGCAGTAAGGCTCTAACTGACGAATCTCGGCACGGTCATTCTGGGCAGCAGGTGCATTCTCGATAAAGTAGGTAAATGCGCGATCGCCATGTCCGAGAAGTGCCTCGGCCAGGATCAGCCAGCCCTGAGACTGGGAGAAAATGCCGGCATTCTCTTTGGTTCCCTGATTATAGATGACAGCCAGGGCACCATCAAAAGCGTGTGCGTGATACGGAGGATCCATAAGGATTGCGCCGTAAGCAGTATTTAGGCGCTCGTAAACATTATCCATCGCAGCGTCTGCCTGCTCTTTTGTTGCAAGGCCACTGATGACAGCCCAGCTCTGGGGATTTAACCACATGTTTGCCTCAGGATCAGCTGCGGCACCGATGCGCTCACCAGCCTCGGTAAAACCACGGATGAAACGGTCATTATCCCAGCAAAGGCGATTGATCTTTTCAGCAGTCTGTGCGATCTGTTCATCCAGCTCGGAGATGTATGCAGCATCTTTTTTGGCCTCTGCAAAGCGTTTGGAGATGACCAGTGCATAGTAGAACTGCAGTGCTACAAAGGAGGACTCTCCATTTGCACCCAGACGCAGACAGTCGTTCCAGTCAGCATACAGTCCGGCGGGCAGTCCGTGAGGGCCAAGATGGTCTAAGGAGAAGCGAACCGCACGCTTCAAATGTTCGTAAACAGTGCCTTCGTCCTTGTTGGCGAAGGGGATTACCTCATCTAGAAATGCGATATTTCCGGTCTCAGCAACATATTTAAATACGGTCGGGAATAACCAGAGTGCATCGTCTGCACGGTAAGCCGGATGTCCGGTCTCCTTGACATAAGATGCATCGTCCGGAGTATCCTCGTGTCCGGGATTGTGTGTAAATTTTACAAGGGGCAGTCCGCCACCGTTGTCTACCTGGGCAGATAACATGAAACGGATCTTTTCTGCGGCCATTTCAGGAGCTAAGTGGATGATACCCTGAATATCCTGAACTGTATCGCGATAGCCGTAGCCGTTGCGTAGTCCGCAGTAGATGAAGGATGCTGCACGGGACCAGATGAAGGTCATAAAGCAGTTGTATGCGTTCCAGGTATTGATCATGGTGTTGAATTCAGGGCTTGGAGTCTGAACCTTTAAGTTATCAAGCTTCTGTGCCCAGTCGTTCTTTAAGTCAGCCATTTCTGTCTCGATCATTTTCGCAGGGTCTGCATAGCTGTCAATGACTCTGGCAGCCTCGGCAGAGTGCTTCATTCCCAGAAGGAAAACGATGGTTTTTGTCTCACCCGGGTTTAAAGTGAGGACAGTAGAAAGTGCACCGCAGGAATTCTCGTTATAGCTGGTCTCATTTCCGAGATCACCGCAGAGGACACCCTGGGGATCGCCATAGCCATGGTATCTTCCTAAGAATGTCACCTTGTCTCCGCAATAAGAGGAAACAGGCGCTCCTGCAAGACCAAAAAAGCGTTCAATGACATCCTTGTTGTCAACCTGCTCACCGTTTTCCAGCGTGTCCAGATTGCCGTGGATCTTCTGCATGATGCGGTTTTCTTCAAATGCAGTTCTGGTGATGAACAGAGAGTACTGTAAATTGACCTGATCCTGCTCGTAATTGCTGTGGTTGGTGAACTCTGCGTAACCGGTCAGTGTCAGCTCTCTGGCTTTGTCGGACTGGTTGGTGACGGTCAATGCCCACACTTCATGGGACTTGCCGTTGGGCACATAGTAGAGTGCCTCGGAGTGGATGTCTGCGTAATCAGCTAGCATTTTTGTGTAGCCGATTCCGTGACGGCACTGGCTCTTGTAGCTTTCAAGATCCTTTCCGACCGGCTGCCAGGAAGCAGACCAGTAGTCGCCGGAGGCATTGTCCCGGATGTAGATGTAGCGTCCGGGTTCATCAAAATTGTTGAATACATAGCGCAGGATACGTCCGTTGGCGCCTGATTTCGCGAAGCTGTAGCCTCCGGCATTATTTGAGATGATGGCACCGTATTCCGGTGAGCCCAGGTAGTTTACCCAGGGAGCCGGAGTGTCCGGGCGTGTGATGACGTATTCGCGGTGTTCGTCGTCAAAATATCCATATTTCATTTTATTTGATCCTTTCTGTGGGTGATTTATTTTATTGTTCCGGCTGTTTCAGCCTTTTTTCTTATATTATTTATATTAGTCTGACCGTGATCTTGTGGGGTTCCTCTGAGAGTGCTGCCAGCATCTGTCTGGAAATAAGTGCGTAGGAATCCTCGGAGACGGAAAGCGCTGCACCGTCGCAGTCAGCTGATTCTACAATGTAGCTGCCAAAATCCTTGCGCGGCCTGTTCTCGTAGACAATGACAAGCTGTTTCCCTGCAAAGGTGACTGACAGAGAGGCAAATCCTTCCTCGTCAAATTGCTCTGCCAAAAGCTTCGGGTAGAGGATCAGATCACCGGCAGTGCCGCGCACGCCGAATACTTCTGTGATCATGGTCAGAAGATACCAGCTGGCTGCGCCGGTCAGGTAGTGGTACATTCCACGTCCATCTGCGCGGAAATACTCCGGAATACCGGGGTAAATGCAGCTTGTGCCAAAATCCAGTGCGGTGTCCGCAAGGGTTTTCAATGCTTTCCAGCCCTCTTTTGCGAAGCCCCGGCGGTAGAGTGCATTTGCGTACATCACGGTCATGTGTGAGAATACAGCGCCGTTTTCTTTTTCGCCGTAGGCAAAGCCGAACATGCGTCCCATGTCGAACTTCAACTCATGGAAATCCGTGTTCAGGCGGTAACCGCCGATCTCCTTCTGATAGAGATAATGGTCAGCGCTATTTACGATCCTGCGGATCTGAGGCTCTGTGGCCACGTAGCCCATGATCGCAAACACCTGACCGGTCAGCATCATGCGCACATGATCTTCGCGGAAGCCTTCCACGGCATTGCCGTGATTGTCATAGTAGCTGTTGAACCAGCCCTCTTCATCGGGACCGTCGATCCATTCCTGACTGCGAACATGCCCGGTCAGCCAGTTTGCTTTCTGAATCAGATTGGTAGCGATCTCTTCCAGAGAAAATTCGGAGTGTTTTCCGCTTACATTGTGCCTGCAGCCTTCTGTATATTGCGTAAGCAGTGCCTGTTTTCCTGCTATATCATCAAATAGGGCGGGATCATCATTTAAGAGAACTGCGATTTCATCTAACAGCCGGATCTTTCCATCCGGATGCAGGCTTGCCAGCTGACGGATAAGCGCAGCCAGATCTATGAGGTTTCCTGCATATGCGCAGGTAAAAGCAACGCTTTCTCCCTTGTCGGGAGCCATGTCCAGCGCGTCATTCCAGTCTGCGCCACGCAGCCTGTAGATATTGTGTTCACCGACCTCATAAAAGGCTGCCAGTTGCTGGATCAACAGGTGCTCTAAGATACTTCCGGTATAGACAGCGTCATCGTCCGAGCGCTGTTTGTTTCCATAGGAATCTGTCCAGTCTGTATCGATCTGTGTGCCGCGCATCGTCTGCGCATCCTTGAAGTAGGTGGCTTCCTGATCCAAAATGCCGATATCACCGGTCTGGTCGATATAGAGCTTTGTGGTCATGAGAGGCCACAGGGCGTGATCCATCCAGACGCGGGCGATGCCATTGCGGTCGGCGATAAAATTGCCGTTTCCGTCGCCAATGATGGTGGCATTGGTGCCATCGATGCGGACACCGCCAAAGTTTTCAGCAATCATTTTTCCTACATTTCCGGGATCCATGAGGAGGAGAGAGAGACAGTCCTGCCAAAGGTCACGCCAGCCTCGTCCACCGCGTCCATAATCATGGTGAGGAAGGAAGGAGCAGCCAAACAGGCGCCGTAGGAAAGGCTGAAAGCTGATCCATTTCATAAAACCGTCAAAATCAGAGTTTTTTGTATGGAAATCTACGTTTACTGCTTTTTTCCAGTATTCCTTTGTATCGGCCAGGGCGGCCAGTACCTGTGAAGAGGTATGATATGTATTTGCAGCAGTCTGGATCGTTGCTTCATCATCTGCAATGCCGGAAAGAACGATGTAGGTAGTGCTCTCTCCAGCGGCCAGTGTTACCGGCTCAAATACCATCGCACCCATGGCTTCCTTACCCGCGGCGGTCGTTCCGGCGGGACAGCCCTTTTGTACACCGTAGACTGCGCGGGGGTGGGTATAAGTACCACCCTCGCCGATAAAGGCTTCCACAGTGGGAAAGAAGCCTGTGGGGTTCTGGCCGTTACCGTTTGTTCCGAGAACATAATAGATCCGGTGGTTTCTCTGGTGTCCCCGCTCATCAAAGGACATGGTCGGACATACAAGGACGCCGTTTTCTGTTGTCTCGATGCGGTGGAGCAGAGAGGTTACATGACGGTGGTCTCTCAGGTTGTCTGCGCTGCGTCCATAGATGGGGATTGCTGCGTAGGCGGTGATCGTTTGCGGAGTCTTCGACTCGTTTTTGATCGTCACATACATGATCTCGGTATTGGCATCCTTCGGAATAAAGGAAGTGATGGCAGATGATATATGCAGGCTTTTTGAGGTGCGTTTTAATGTATGCCACATCAGTCCTGCGTGAAGCTCGCTTTCATCCTGTTTGTCTGTAAACTTTGCAGCTTCCTGCTCTGCGGATGTTCCGGTGGCGGAATAGACATCTGAGCCATTTACTACACACCAGAAGTTTCTGGTGGAGCGGTTGTTGTGAAGGTTTTCCACACTGACCGGCTCTAATAAGAAGCTGTCCTGGTTGAGCTTTGCGTCACCGCCCAGATTCGGCGTGACAGAGCTTTTTAATCCTGTCTCGGAAGCCAGAGGAAAATAAAGTGCACTTACGTTTTCCGGGTGTTGAATTGAAAAGCTGCCGTCTTTATCAATAAATTGTAATTGTTTCAATTTGGGGTCTCCTTTCAAAATGTAATGAATGTGATATGAAATTCAACATTCGCCGCTTGTCAATCATGCAAGCATGTTGACTCTCTTGCGCTCATTACATCGTGAGCAAAATCAGCTCACGATCAACATTCGCCGGTCGTCAATCATGCAAGCATGTTGACTCTCTTGCACTCATTATATTCGATGAAAGATTTTCAGAAAATAAGAACCATGTCAAAAATATCAGATGTATGAACTGAAATAGAAAAGTGATATTTGTACAGATCAGCAAACCTGAAACTGGACAATTTTTATTTTTATTATAATAAGGAAGAAACATGATAAAAACGGGTGAAATTGCAATATTTTCAAGACAGGTCATGAATTTGATATTTTGCTTGGAATTTATAATATATCAAAAAGCAGGTTCTGGATATAATGCATACATAAACGAAAACGTGAGACGCAGAGCTCACCAATATAAAGGAGGATATACATAATGAAAAAGAAAATCATTTCTGCACTTTTGGTAGCTTCTATGTGTGCAGGCACATTCGCAGGATGCGGAAGCAAAGAGGCAACAGAGACACCGGCAGCCAACGAGGCGACAGATGACGCAGCAGCAACAGATGACGCAGCAGCAACGGATGACGCAGCAGCAACAGACGATGCAGCAGCCGGCGATGTAGCAGCAGCTCCCAGCGCAGCAGACGATGAGGGAAAGGTCATCAATATTTATTCATGGAATGAAGAGTTCCGTACCCGTGTTGAGGCAGTATATCCCGAAGTTGTAGAGACTTCTGAGGACGGAACAGTTACTACTTTGAAGGATGGATGTGAGATCCACTGGATCATCAATCCGAATCAGGATGGTGTATATCAGCAGAAGTTAGATGAGGCTCTGTTGAATCAGGCAGACGCAGCAGCTGATGACAAGATCGACCTCTTCTTATCTGAGACTGACTATGTAAATAAATATACAGATGCTGACGCAGATGTAGCGATTCCTTTAAAGGATCTGGGTATTGATCCTGATGTTGATCTGGCAGATCAGTATTCTTTCACAAAGACAACCGCTTCTGACGCAAATGGTGTTCAGAGAGGATCTACCTGGCAGTGCTGCCCTGGTCTGTTAGTATACCGTCGTGACATCGCAAAGGATGTATGGGGAACTGACGATCCGGAAGTAATTGGTGCAAAGGTAGAGAGCTGGGACGCTATGAAGGCATCAGCAGAGGAGTTAAAGGCTAAGGGATATTTCGCACTCGCTTCTTACGCTGATACCTTCCGTCTGTATGGAAACAGCATTTCAGAGTCATGGGTAAAACCCGGTGAGACAACCATCAATGTTGATCCTCAGATCATGGCATGGGTAAACAACTCTAAGGAGTGGTTAGACGCAGGATACTTTGACAAGAACGTAAAAGGTCAGTGGAATGACGACTGGAACAAGTCTATGGGTTCTGCATCTAAGGTATTTGCTTTCTTACTTCCTGCATGGGGTATTGATTTTGTATTAAATCCCAACTGGGATGGCGAGGTAGGATCATGGGCTGTTACCAATCCTCCGCAGTCCTATAACTGGGGTGGTTCTTATGTACACGGCTGCACCGGCACAGACAACCCGGGACATGTAAGAGACATCATCCTTGCTGTTACTGCTGATAAGGACAACTTGTTAAAGATTTCTAAGGATTACTCAGATTTCACAAATACAAGAGATGGTATGATCATGGCTTCTACTGACGATACATTTGCATCAGAGTTCCTTGGTGGACAGAATCCGTTTACATACTTTGCACCGGTTGCAGAGGGTATCAAGATTGCTCCGCTTTCTGCATATGATCAGGGTTGTGTAGAGCTGATCCAGAATGCGTTCAGCGATTACTTCCAGGGTCTTGTAGATATGGACACTGCAAAGAAGAACTTCGAGACAGCAATCAAAGAGCGTTATCCGGAAATCACTGAGGTGAAGTGGCCCGAATAATATTTCACCCGGTCTGTGGGGGCGGCACCCCACAGACCGGTTTTAAAAAGGAGCGAATACTATGAGGAAAAAGCGCAAAGGCATTAGTTATTCTAAATGGGGATATTTCTTTATCTTACCGTTTTTCGTATGCTATTTTATTTTTTCATTGATTCCATTAGTAGATACGATTCGTTATAGCTTTTATGAATACTATCGTTCGGGAGTCAAGATCATTGGACCGAATTTTGTTGGCTTGAAAAACTATGTGAGTCTGTTTCAATCAGATTTATTTAAATATACAGCAAACACGCTGATTTTGTGGATCATCGGTTTTGTTCCGCAGATTGTGATTGCATTACTTTTGGCTGTATGGTTTACAGATATCCGTATGAAGATCCATGGAAAGCAGGCATTTAAGGTAATCATGTATTTACCGAACCTGATCATGGCATCTGCGTTTGCAATGTTGTTTTTTACATTGTTCTCATCCAGTGGACCGATCAATTCTATTTTAATGTCCACAGGAATTATTAAAGAAAAGATCGATTTTATGAATTCTGTGTTCGGTACACGTGCACTGATCGGTCTTATGAACTTTTTGATGTGGTTTGGTAATACTGCGATCATGCTCATGGCAGCCATCATGGGTATCAGCCCTGATATTTTTGAGGCATCTGAGATTGATGGATGTACGAAAATAAAGCGGTTCTTCCATATCACATTACCACTGATCCGCCCGATCCTGGCATATACACTGATTACAGCGATCATCGGTGGATTACAGATGTTTGATGTTCCGCAGATTTTGACAAATGGACAGGGAACACCCGACCGTACATCATTTACGCTGATCATGTTCCTGAACAGTCACCTGAGAAGCAAGAACTATGGTATGGCAGGTTCTTTATCTGTTTACCTGTTTGTAATCAGCGGTATCCTGTGCTACTTTGTATACCGGATGTCAAATGATAATGATCCGGATGGTTCAAAGGCAGAGGCAAAGAGATTAGCAAAAGAAGAAAAAAAGAGAAGGAGGAAGGCATAATATGGAGACATCAAAGAAAGCGAGTGCACTTAAAAGTTTCCTGGTACATCTGGTACTGATCGTTCTGTCATTTATGTGTCTGTTCTTCTTTTACATACTGATCGTCAATGCGACCCGTTCGCATGCAGATCTGCAAAAAGGATTTTCAGCACTTCCGGGAAAATATTTCCTGACAAACTTTAAAAGCGTTGCGAACGATGGAACTTTTCCGATGCTGAAGGGTATCGTAAACAGTCTGGTCGTGTCCAGCTGCTCGGCCGCACTCAGCACCTACTTTTCATCACTGACCGCTTATGGTCTGTATACTTATCAGTTTAAGCTGAGAAATGCAGCCTTTACCTTTATTATGGCAATTCTGGTTATGCCCACTCAGGTGACCGCCATGGGATTCCTGCGCTTGATCACCAAAATGGGTATGTATGATACACTGCTTCCATTGATCATACCGTCAATTGCATCACCGGCTATTTTCTATTTCATGTATAGCTACCTGCAGTCCTCCCTGCCGTTATCA
Source organism: Lachnospiraceae bacterium (assembly GCA_022773965.1). Classification (GTDB taxonomy): domain Bacteria; phylum Bacillota; class Clostridia; order Lachnospirales; family Lachnospiraceae; genus W0P33-017. The sequence continues at coordinate 18,780 of JALFNQ010000091.1, read as the reverse complement.
TTGGTGGAAGCAGCCAGAATTGATGGAAGTGGAGAATTCCGTACATTTAACCGTATCGTTCTGCCGATCATGAAGCCGGCGATCGCGGTACAGGCAATCTTCTGTTTCGTAGGTTCATGGAATAACTACTTCGTTCCTGCACTGGTACTTCAGTCTAAGAACAAGATGACCGTTCCGGTGCTGATCGCCCTCCTTCGTGGCGCAGATTTCATGAGCTTCGATCAGGGAAAGATCTACATGATGATCACGGTTGCAATCGTGCCCATCGTGATTGTTTACCTGTTACTTTCAAAATTTATTATTGCCGGCGTAACGCTCGGTGGAGTAAAGGAATAATAGTCATGCAAAATACTGATTTACATGGCAGAGCAAATGACGCAGCTTTCTCTGAGAGGGAGCTGCGTCATGCGGCTTTTGCGAGAAAACTGGCAGCCGAGGGAATGGTGCTGCTGAAAAATGAACAAATTTTACCGTTGGATCCGTCGCAGCCCATCGGACTGTTTGGTGCGGGCGCAGTACAAACCGTCAAGGGCGGTCTTGGATCCGGAGATGTCAATAACAGGAGAAATATTTCCATTTATGAAGGTCTTTTGGAGGCAGGTGCCACGATCGTGAGCAGGGCATGGCTGGAGGATTACCGGGCACGTTATGACAATGCGCGAAACAGCTGGAAAGAACGGGTGCTGGAGGCGGCAAAAGATGTGGAAAATCCCTTCGATGCGTATGTGGCAAATCCCTTTGTGCGCCCGGAGGGCCGGGCACTGACCGATGCAGATGTGGAAGGGGCAAAAACATTCGTCTATGTGCTCAGCCGTATTTCCGGAGAGGGAAATGACCGCAGGCTGGAGGCAGGCGACTATTATATGAGCGTCCAGGAGCAGGAAGATCTGCTGTTTCTCGACAGGCAGTCCCTTCCGATCGTGCTCGTCCTTAACGCAGGCGGCGTGGTAGAGCTGACAGAACTTTTGGAAAAAACATCGAATATCCGTGCAATTTTATCTATTTCCCAGCCGGGACAGGAGGGTGGCCATTCGTTTTCGGATGTCCTGTTTGGAAAGGCGGCTCCGGGCGGCAGGCTGACTGCTACATGGGCACGCCATTATGAAGATTATCCGTTTTCAAACAGCTTCAGCTATCTGAACGGAGATCTGGAAAAAGAGGAATATAAAGAGGGAATTTTTGTTGGTTACCGGTATTTTGACACTTATGGGGTAAAACCGCTGTTTCCCTTTGGATATGGCTTGACGTATACGACCTTTGCGTTCGCTTTTGAGAAGCTGCAGTGCGAAGTGGGCGGCTTCTGTGCCAGTATTGCTGTGACAAATACCGGAACACGCGAGGGGCGTGAGGTAGTACAATTGTACATGACACCGCCGGAGGGCACGGATGCGAAGGAATATCATCGTCTGATCGGTTTTGCAAAGACCGGTTCGCTGGCACCGGGGGAAACGGAGAAGGTGACAATCTGCGTGTCTCAAAAGCAGCTGGCAAGCTTTGATGAAAAGGAGCATGCGTGGTATCTGGACGCTGGAAGCTATCTGATCTGGTGCGGGAGACACGTAGAGGATCTGCAGCTGTGTGCAAGGCTGGTAGTAAACTGCCATACATGGATCGAGAAGAATACGGCGATCTGCCAGAATACGGCAGGCTTTGAGGAGTTGGGAAAAACGGCTAAGACCCGCGCACCGGGGGGATATGCTCCGGAAGCGCTGGAGACAGAGGTTGTTCCATCACTTTTGTTTCTGCCGGAGGAGGAACCGCTGCCTGGTGTGAAAAAAACACTCAAACCAATGCAGCCCGTAGAGGATCTGATCCCGCTGTTATATGGTGCGCTGCCGCAGGATGGACAAACATCCGGGGCAGAAAAAGAGGAAAGTGCTCATGCAGGATGTGAGTCACAGGGCGTGACGGAGCAGAATGGTGAAATGGCGCAGAAGGAAGCGACAGAAAATGGTGGTGCAACGAAGGCGGGAATGCTTGGTACAGCCGGAATCCGCGTGCCAGGCTCTGCCGGAGAGACGACGCGTGCCCTGGAAGCAGCGTATGGCATATGTTCCCTTGCGATGGCAGATGGGCCTGCGGGACTTCGCCTGCAGCAAAGCTATGAGGTGGACAAGGAAACAGGCTGTGTCTATGGAGCTGGTGTTTTGCGCATGCTGGAAAACGGCTTTTTGGAGCCGGGTGAGCATCACGAGGGCGCAGATACCTATTACCAGTACTGTACGGCATTTCCGGTGGGTACGGCTCTGGCACAGACATGGGATGTAGACCTGATGCGTCGGTTTGGTGAGGCGATCGGTGACGAGATGAATGAATTTGGCGTGGATCTGTGGCTGGCGCCGGGTATGAATATCCAGAGAAATCCACTTTGCGGGCGAAATTTTGAGTATTATTCCGAGGATCCGCTCGTATCGGGTCTGATGGCGGCAGCGGTCACACAGGGTGTGCAGAGCCGTAGCGGCTGCGGTGTGACGATCAAGCATTTTGCCTGCAACAATCAGGAGGACAACCGGATGGGTGTGGATTCCTGCATGTCAGAGCGCGCGCTGCGGGAAATTTATGTGCGCGGCTTCGAGATCGCTGTAAAGCAGGCGAACCCTTTTGCAATGATGACCTCTTATAATAAAGTAAACGGTGTGCAGGCGGCAAACAGCAGGGATTTGTGCACAGTGCTTGCACGGGGTGAATGGGGCTTTGATGGTGTGATCATGTCGGACTGGAGTACGACAGCACCGGAGGATGGCAGTATTCCATGGAAATGTGTGTCTGCCGGTAATGATATTATCATGCCGGGAAGCACCAAGGATGCTGAAAACATACGAGAGGCTTATCGTGACGGAAAGCTGTCGGAGATGGAAATCCGTGACTGCGCCGGACGTGTGCTGGCATTGATACAGAAGCTAAAAAATGGATCACACAGTTGAGAGGGGAGGGAAAACAAAATGATGGATCACACGATTTTATCAGGTGCGCAGCACGAAGAGCACCTGCCGGAGAGCTCCTATACGGAGGAGGATATCATTTGGGAAGACCATTTTGACGGGGACGGGCTGAATACGGAGTACTGGAATTATGAGCCCCATGAGCCCGGCTGGGTGAATGCAGAATGGCAAAGCTACCCGGATCAGAAGGAAAATGAGACGAGCCAGAATATTTATGTCAAAGACAGCAAGCTGTTTATTCAGGCAAAAAAGACCGTGCATGCGGATGGAACCTGCAGCTACACCTCTGGTCGTGTCAATACGCAGAACAAGGTGGTCACCATGTATGGACGTATGGAGGCGCGGATCAAAATGCCGAGCGGAAAAGGTTTCCTTCCTGCCTTCTGGATGATGCCAAACGACGAGGATCACTATGGACAGTGGCCGAAATGCGGAGAGATCGACATCACCGAGGTACTTGGGGACAAGACGGATACAGCCCACAGCACGCTGCATTTTGGCGAGCCCCATGAGCAGAGACAGGGAAGTCTGGTGCTGGAAAACGGTGATTTTTCAAAGGAGTTTCATGAGTATGCCTGCGAGTGGGAACCGGGAGAGATCCGCTTCTACGTGGATGGAACCTGCTTCTATACCGAGCATGACTGGTTCAGTAAATGGCCGGGCGAGGAAAAAAAGCCCTATCCGGCGCCCTTTGACCAGCCTTTTTATATCATTTTAAACCTTGCAGTCGGCGGAAACTGGGTCGGCTATCCGGACGAAACGACGGAGTTTGGTGAAAATGCACAAATGGTAGTGGATTATGTAAGGGTATATCAGAAGAAAATTGGATAAAACTCACAAAATACAGACGATGTGTGGTGCATGTTGTCTGTATTTTTGTTTTGCGGAAGTGTCTGGCTGTATGATATGTGGATAAATTGATATTGGTTGTATCATGAAAATGATATTTTCGGAATGGATTTTGTATATGGATTTGACAAATTGTGATGTAATGTGAACAAGCGAGGCAGCATGCAGACATGTCTGGCTCAAAAAAAGAAAGGAGAAGAAATATGAAAAAATTAAAAAGGGGGATGGCTTTTGTCCTGACATTGTGCATGATCTTTAGTATATTCACAAATGTATCAGTTGCACAGGCAGCGACAAAAAAGAATGTTGCCAAAACTGTGACAGTTAAGACACAGAAAGAGCTTGAAAAGGCGTTGAAAGATGGAAAAGCAACAAAGATTAAGATTGTAACGAGTAAAAAAATTAATCTTGTGATCCCTAAGGGAAAGAAAACAGCAGGGATTCAGCTGGTAGTTAATGCACCAAAAGCAACGATCGTAAATAAGGCGACTTTTAAGAAGATTTCGATCACTGGTTCAGGTGCTAAGAGTTATACAGAGTCAGGAAAGAACAATGTACTTGTTGTAAGTGCAGATTCCGCAAAGGTGACAGTTGCAAAGAATGCATCTGTAAAAACACTGACTATGGATGGCGCGAAGGCGACAGTTGTAGTAAATAGCGGAAGTAAGGTGGCAAAGGTAGTTGTTGCTGAGGATCAGTGTAACGTGTCTTTGAAGGTAAATGGTACAGTCAGTGCTGTTAAGGTGACTGGTGATGCCAGCAAGATCAGCATTTCCGGAAAAGCTTCCGACACACCTGTAACCGTAACAGGTGATCAGGCGTCTGTAGCTGCTTCTACATCTGTGAAGCTGGATATTCAGTCCGATGCAAAGATCACTTTAAAGGATGGCGCGGAAGGCAGCTCTGTAAAGGCTTCTGATGATGTAGTAATCAAGGTGGACAATAAGACCGAGGAAAAGGTAACCGTTACGACACCTTCTGGAAAGACTGAAGTAGGAGCAGGTGAGACCGTGAAAGACGTTGTTGCACAGGAAAAACCGGAAGAGGATAAGAAGCCTGAGGAGACAAAGAAGCCCGAGGGTGGAAATGCAGGTGGCTCTGGCAGCGTATCTTCTGGAGATAGTGGAAATAATGGTAATAATTCTGGTAACAATTCATCTGAGTCAAAGAAGGATCTGTCTTATGATGGATATACATTAAAGTGGGAAGATGAATTTAATGGTACAGAATTAAATAGAAAAGACTGGAATGTGGAGCTTCATGAGCCCGGCTGGGTAAATGCGGAACTGCAGGAGTATGTGGATTCTGATGAGAATATTCAGGTGAAGGATGGACAGTTACATATTAAACCGGTTAAGACAGAAGTGGAAACGGAAGGAAGTACATTTGATCCTAATGTGAATCTTCTTCCTGAAAAATCGTTTGGAATGGAAAATGGAACACTTGTAGTTGCTGTGGACAAAGAAAAAATGGGTACCAACCCGTGGGATCTTCAGAAATTGCAGGATAGAATTGCTTTGAAGGACGGAGCGACCTATAAATTGTCATTTAAGGCATCTTCTACTGTTGCAAGAACAATTGTTGCAGGCGTCCAGAAGACTTCTGCTGATTATGATCAGTATGGTCAGTTAATTACTGAGATTACAACAGAACCTACTGAGTATGTAACAGAATTTACAATGAAAACCAGCGATACGAATGCGGGTGTATACTTTAATTTTGGTAACGCAGGAAAGGATAGTACTGGAAAGGAAATTGAGACACCTGTATCAACTGTTACGATTACAGATGTAAAGCTTGTTCAGACAGGAGCACCTGCAAAGACTTATAAATATACTTCTGGTCGTGTGAATACTCAGAAGAAACAGGATTTCAAATACGGTTTATTTGAGGCAAAAGTAAAGGTTCCGACTGGAATGGGATATCTGCCTGCATTCTGGATGATGCCTACCGATGAGAATCTGTACGGACAGTGGCCCAGATGTGGAGAGATCGATATTATGGAGGTCATGGGACAGGATACCAAGAAAGCAATGGGAACGATCCATTACGGAAATCCTCATGGTCAGAAGCAGGGTGACTATACACTGAGCAGTGGTGATTTCTCCAGCCAGTGGCATACATTTAGTTTAGAGTGGGAGCCTGGAAAACTGGTATGGTATGTAGATGGAATCAAGTATCATGAGGCAAATGTCTGGTATACAACAACTGAGGGTCAGGGAACAGTCGCATATCCGGCACCGTTTGATCAGAAATTCTATATGATCTTAAATCTGGCAATTGGTGGTTCATGGGTAGGTTATCCGGATGAGACAACGACATATGACGATCAGGAGTTTGCAATCGATTATGTTCGTGCATACCAGAAGTCAGAGGACTATTATGAAAAGCTTGAAAACAGCGTGGAGAAGCCTGTAAAGCCGGAAGTTGTCGAGCCAGGAAAAGACAACGAATATATTAAGAATGGTGCATTTTCTACAGCAGATGATTTAACTGGTGAGAATGGCTCTGTATGGGAGTTTATGACTCAGCAGGGTGGAGAGGCAGAAGCAGTAGTTGTTTCTGATGAGAAGTTTGGTACTGGTGCAAAAGCGGTTAAATTCAGCACAACCAAAGCGGGTACCGAGAATTATTCTGTACAGTTTGTACAGGCAAATATTCCGGTAAAACAGGGTGGAATTTACAAAGTAATATTTGATGCTTATGCAGCAGATGACAGAGAGATGATTGTGGATGTATCTGCGCCGGATTATAATTATGCAAGATATTTAGGTGATACATCAGTTAAATTGACAACGGAAAAGAAGACTTATTCCTATGAGTTTACTGTTAAAGATCATGATGATGCAAATGCCCGTCTGGAATTTAACTTTGGTAAAACAGATAAGATTGCTGATGTATTTATCAGTAATGTAAAAATGACAAAGATTGGTGAAGAGGCAATTGACACCAGCAAGAAGGTATTAACAGATGGTAATTATGTTTCTAACGGTAAGTTCCAGGAAGGAATCGAGGCTGGAAAGAAATATATGCAGGACTGGAGCATTACAGGTACTACAGATTATAGTGTAACAAAAATTGAGGATGGCAGAAGGTTGAAAGTGACTTCAGATGCCGCAAATAAAGTAGTGATCAAACAGTCAGGGCTTCCGTTAACAGCAGGAAAATATGAATTGAGCTTTGATGCAGAGGTAAAGGGTAACGATACTGCAAAAATTGATGTGGTAGTAGCTGGCAAGAAATTAGATACAGTTACTGTTACCAGTAAGTCTGCGATCCGAAAACTTGAGTTGACTGCTGAAGATGTAGCAGAAGGTAAGAATAAGGATATTGTTTTTGAATGCAGCGTAAACGGTACATTATATCTGGATAATATCCGTCTTGTAGAAGACACCTTGATCAAAAATGGTTCTTTCAATGCAGGATTAGCAGGTTATGATGTATATGCGTATACACCAAGTAACGTTTCTTATGTAGTAGATAGCCAGTCAGAAAAGAATGCATGTGACATTACGATTAAAGATACAGGTGATCAGGATTGGCATATCCAGTTAAAACAGAGTAATGTTACATTGGAAAAGGATCAGTGGTACAACCTTAAATTTGATATCAAGTCTTCAAAGGACAGAAAAGTTTCTTATGCAATTCAGAGAAATGGTGCAGTACATGAGGATGCTTCCGGTAAAGAAGATTGGACACCGTATGTGCAGAAGGTAATAGATATTACGGGAGAGTATCAGACTGTAAGTACAGACTTTAAGATGGCTTATGATACAGATGATGGTTCTATTTTCAATATTGCAATGGGAGCTGTTGGTGGTACTCAGATTACAGAGCAGCATAGAATCTGCATTGATAATATTGTGTTAGAAAAGATTGACGAGCCGGAGATTGAGGAAAAACCGCAAGGTGTGAATTTGCTTAAGGATCCGCAAGTTACTGATGATAGTGTATGGGATACTAAAGGAATCTGGGCTGATGGCGCTGCAGAAGTAAAGAAAGAGAATCATTCTGTAATTTTTGATATTACAAACGTTGGAACAGAGGATTCAGCAGTATCATTAAAACAACATGGTTTGACATTAGAAGCCGGAGCGTCATACATGTTAACATTTGATGCAGTATCTACAGAGACAAGAAAAATCAAGCCGTGTTTCATGACAGAAGCATATGCATGGTATGGAGGAACGGAGGTAGAATTAACAAAAGATGTTGTAAAAAATGTGAGCTTTGAATTCACAGTGGGAAATGATGGAGCCGGTAATCCATTGCCGACAGCAGATAATATCGTTTTCCAGATCAGTTTAGGAAAAATCGGAGATACAACACCTACTTCGACAGTTACATTATCTAATTTTAGTCTGGTTAAAAAGACAGCAGAGTCTGCAAATAATTAAACCTTGTATTCCATGTATTTATTATATTGGAATAACGCGAAGGTATGTACAACATTCACATACCGAGCGCTGTTTACCTCATAGAAAGTGCAGCCTGGGCATAATGCCCGGGCTGTACTTTTTTACGTATCAGTATAGTTGTTGTCCGTAAGTATTTTTAAACCACACCGTCAATGACAAAGCATCTAAAACATGTTATATTTTTTGTATGTGAAGCATTGGCACAAATCTAAAACTTTTATAAACTTCTTTGACAATGTTGAAATGTCACAAGATAGATGTTATACTTGCTACAAAGCAAATGTGTGGCAACACTTTTAAAGCAGTAGCCACTTTTCCATAGTCAGGGCGGACAGCAATTGGGGAGCCGTCTGGATCGTATATCTTGCGTTTATTCTATTTATTCACGGAAAATCTTGCTTTAAAAATCACAATTAATAAATATAGCAGGATTTTCAAGGAATTTGAAATTGTTGACACTTCGCAGACAGTTGCAAACATGTGATGGCTGATAATAGCGATATTTATCACACATATCCTGCTGACAAAATGTAGTATAGCGTCTTGAAAATAACTAGACCAATCACTTGCCGGCTTCTCCGATTGCACAGATCAAAAATCCTCAGTGTAGCCCGCTACGCCTACGTTTTTTGACCTGCACACTCGAAAAAGCATCCTGCGTGATTCGTCCAGTTATTTATCAGACGCTATACTAGAAAGGGGATGTGTATGGGGGAAAAGGATAAGGCAGAAAACTATCTGGAGGCGTATAACGATGTGTTTGCAGATATCGTAAATGTGTTGCTGTTTGATGGAAAGCGTATAATGAATTCGAATCAGCTGAGGCAGGGCAGAGAACGTGCTGTCTATAAGGCAGACGGAGAATTACATGAGGAAGAACGAGACATTTTAAAATATTGGAAAAGGAAGCACGTTTGTATTTCAGTATACGGAATTGAGAATCAGACAAAGATCGATAGTGCCATGCCGCTGCGTGTTATCGGATATGACGGTGCATCCTACCGTGAACAGGCATTAAAGGGTGCGCAGAAGAAAAAATATCCGGTGATCACAGTCGTTTTGTATTTTGGAACAGACAGACCGTGGAGGAGACCGTTGAAGCTGTCGGATTGTATGGATATACCGGATGAACTGCACCGGTATTTCTCAGATTATCAGTTGAATGTATTCAATATCGCATTTTTACCGGATGAGACAGTTGGAAAGTTTACGAGCGATTTTCGGATAGTGGCAGATTATTTTTCTCAGGTAAGGAAAAACAAAGAGTATGTTCCATCAAAGGAAACGATGAAGCATGTAGATGCTGTACTGAAGCTGATGAGTGTAATGACAGGAGATCATCGCTTTGAAAAGGCGCAAAGGGAAGGAGAGGTGCATAATATGTGTGAGGTAATGGATCGTGTAGAGCAGAGAGGGATGCAAAAGGGAATTCGAAAAGGCCAGATATTGCTGATAGATGCTTTGAAACGTCTGGATCAGGGTGAGACAAGGGAGCAACTGATTGCGGATGGAATGGATGAAGAGACTGTGGATATGGCATTTTCGTTTCATTCGGAGTTAAATTATTAGAAAAAGCTATTTAAAGAAATTGGTTTATAGTAGTACGCACAGGCAAGGCGAAAACGCTGAGTTTGTGCGTTTTTTCTGTTCTCACAATGAAACAATGCCATCAATGAAAAAGCGTTCAAGATATGTTGTTGAGTGATTCGAGGGATCAGAAAGATGGATGTGTTTCGGATTTATTCAAATTACCTATCATTGAATCTGGAAAAAATGGGGGTGGAAATCATTTTGTGGATGCATGGACTTACAGCGGAGTGCGTGACGTGGGTGTGAACAGTTATAGTGTGTCAAAATAATACAAATATCAACAATCTGATATATTGCCGGAAAGTATTTTACTACAATATATGTGAAAAAATAGATACTTTTTTATCAAAAGAGGAAAAGAGGGAGAGAATGAGACACAAGAACCGATTATTAGCACTGGCACTTACCGCATCCGTTGTATGTTCGATGATTGGTTGTGGTGAGGCAAAGCAGGTAACAGAAGAGCCTCAGGAACCGCAGGTACCTGCACAGGAAATGACGGAGGAATTGCAGGCGCAGGAAGAAGAACAGACCCAGAAGGAAGCGGACACAAGTGATAAACCGGAATTAAATGTGAATTTAATCGCGAACAGCGATTTTTCCGGTGGAATGGACGGATACAATACGTACACAGACGGAGGAAATGTAACGCTTTCGGTAAATACGGATCAGGAGCTGCAGTGCGATATCACAAGCGTTGGCAATGTCGCACACGGTGTACAGGTCTATTATGACGGCTTTGCCATGAAGCAGGGTGTGGAGTACGAGATTTCTTTTGATGTCCATGCGACGATGGACCGGTCGCTGGATTGGCGCATTCAGATTAATGGTGGTGATTATCATGCTTATGCAGGCAATGCAGTTGCAGTCACTTCCGATGTAGTGCATGTCTCAGAGCGTTTTACGATGGAGGAGCCGAGTGATCCTGCCCCCAGACTTTGTTTTAATATGGGCTATCATGATACCTTTGAAGAAGCCGGAATTACCAGCTCAGACATTGGGGCACATTCTGTAATGCTGGACAATATTTCGATTGTCGCAGTTAATACGGATGGTATGGTGGCTGATGCAGCTGGAATGGATCTGCCCAGGATTCGTGTGAATCAGATCGGTTATACCACAGACAGTGAAAAAATAGCAGTGTCAGCAGATCTTGCTGCGGATGACACCTCTTTTACGGTGATCAATGCAAAAACGGGCGAGACTGTTTACGAAGGAGAATTTACCGGTAAGATCAGCAATGAGGCATCCAAAGAGACCAATGCGATCGCTGATTTCACTGCGCTCACAACAGAGGGAACCTATAAGCTTGTGAGTAAAATGGGTGAGGAATCCTATGAATTTGTGATCAGTGATGGTGTGTATGAGGACACATTTGCGGATGCTGTAAAAATGTTCTATCTCCAGCGATGCGGAGAGGAACTGACGCCGGACTGTGCAGGAGATTTTGCCCATGCTTCCTGCCATGACACGGAGGCGCTTCTTTACGGGACGGATACGAAAATTGACGTTTCCGGAGGCTGGCATGATGCGGGAGATTATGGAAGATACGTTGTGCCGGGGGCGAAAGCGGCAGCTGATCTGATGCTTGCATATGAGAAAAAACCGGAGCTTTTCACGGACGATATGGGTATTCCGGAAAGTGGAAATGGCATGAGCGATCTGTTGGATGAGGTTCGTTATGAGCTGGAGTGGATTTTGAAAATGCAGAATGCCGACAATGGCGGAGTCTATCATAAGGTGACCTGTAAGCAGTTCCCGGGAACGGTGATGCCTGAGGATGAGACCGATGATCTGGTCATAGCGCCTATTTCCAATACGGCAACCGGCGATTTCGCGGCGGTCATGGCGATGGCTTCGCGCGTGTATAAAGACATGGATCCGACATTTGCAGGCCAGTGCCAAAAGGCGGCAGAAAACGCGTTTGGCTATTTGAAAGAGCATGTATCAGATCTGGGATTTACAAATCCGGAGGAGATCGTGACAGGCGAATATCCGGATGACAATTGTCAGGATGAATATTTCTGGGCAGCAGCCGAGCTGTACAAGGCAACAGGCAAGAAAGAATATGCGTCTGAGACAAAAGCTGCTTTTGAACAGCTGAGTTCTTATGGAGAGTTCGGATGGGTGGTCGTTTCCGGGTATGGCACACAGGCGGTTTTGAGCAATGCTGCCTTTGAAAACAATGACAGTAAGTTTGTAAATAAAGTAAAAACGGCGCTTTTAGAGGAAGCTGACCGGGCGGCTGAGGTGGCAGAGAAGAATCCCTATGGAATTAACCGTGAAGAGGAATATGAGTGGGGTTCAAATATGGGAATTGCCAACGATGGCATACGTTTTTTACTGGCAAATGAAGCTGCTCCTTCTGAAAAATATAAAAAGCTGGCAGAAAAACAGCTGGATTATCTGTTTGGTGTGAATGCGGTCAGCTGCTGTTTTGTGACCGGGGCAGGTACCTTAAGTCCGGAGCATACCCATCACAGACCATCACAGGCACTTGGGCAGACAATGCCGGGAATGCTCGTAGGAGGCGTCAATTCCGGTCTGGGAGATCCTTATGCAGCAGCTGTGCTGGCTGATGAACCGCCTGCAAAATGCTATACGGACAGCGAGCAGAGCTATTCCTGCAATGAGGTGACGATCTACTGGAATTCACCGCTTGTCTATCTTATGACTCAGATTTAAAGGGAGGAAATTATGAAAAAATATTTCAGACGAATGGGGTGCATCGCGCTGATGGTCAGCATCGTTTGGGGGGGCTGTGGTGTGAAACAGCCGGAGGATGTGGCTGCGAAAACGGAGGGCGGCGTTGTAAATATTTATTGCTGGAATACGGAGTTTAAAGGGATCTATGAACAATATGCCGCAGACCTTGCTGAGAGCCATGGTGTGGAAGTGAACTTTGTGGTCATCACGAATGATTATTCTGCTTATCAGACAAATCTGGATGAAATGCTGGCTGAGCAGGAGCAGGTTATCGATGATGACAAGGTGGATATTTTCCTGATCGAGGCAGATTATGCATCCAAATATATAAAATCAGATGCGACGCTGGATGTCATCAAAGATATCGGTCTCACGGAGGAGGATCTGTCACAGCAGTATCAGTACACAAAAGATATCGTGACGGAAGAGGGAGCATTAAAAGGAGTGTCCTGGCAGGCGACTCCCGGACTGTTCGCCTATCGGAGATCCATTGCCAAACAGGTGCTTGGCACAGACGATCCTGACCAGGTTCAGGAAAAGCTGAAGAACTGGGACTCCTTTGATCAGGTGGCAAAGCAGATGTATGATTCCGGATATAAGATGCTGTCCGGTTATGATGATTCCTTCCGGACATTTTCCAATAATATGTCCCAGCCGTGGGTGGAAAATAACAAGATACGGATCGATGACAGTATGAAGCGCTGGGTAGACCAGACGAAAACATATACCGAGAAAAATTATAACAATCAGACTTCTTTGTGGTCTCCGGGATGGAGTGCGGATCAGGGACCGGATGGAAAGGTGTTTGGGTTCTTTTATTCCACATGGGGAATCAATTTTACGCTGATGGGAAATTCCCTTGCTGACAGTAATGCGGAGGCAAAGGTTGGAAATGGAATATACGGAGATTACGCAGTGTGCGAAGGTCCGCAGCCCTATTACTGGGGAGGAACGTGGATCTGCGCAGCTAAGGGAACGGATAATGTGCCTTTTATTAAGGATCTGATGTACCGCCTGACCTGTGATGCACAGACGATGAAGCAGATCACGATGGATACGCTTGATTATACGAATAATCAGACAGCTATGGATGAGATTGCAAACAGCGATTACAGCTCAGATTTCCTCGGTGGACAAAACCACATTGCACTTTTTGCAGAGGCTGCAACCAAAATTGACATGAGTAATGTCGGCCCATACGACAGTGGCCTGAATGAAAAATTCCAGAGTGCGATGCATGAGTATTTTGAAGGAAAAGTAGATTATGATACTGCGCTGGATAATTTCTATAGGCTGGCTTCGGAAAGATATCCGGAATTAACGAATTGATGCCAAAAGAGAGGAAAAACGAATGAGAAATATTAGTATAAAAATCAAGGTACTGGTACCGATCATTGTATTATCTTTGGTGATCGTTCTGGCTTGCGGATTTAGTATCGTCAATCAAAAGAATTTATTAAATACAAGTTATGTGATATCGGATGATTGTTCAGAAAGTATCGAACTTCTTCTTCATATGGAGTCAGAGCTGGAATCCATTGGAAAAAATATGTATGCCCATTGTAAGGCGGAAAATGCAACAACAAAATCCCAGTATAGCGATACGATCAAAGGTCAGATAGAGGAAATGCAGTCATACTTTGACTTGTATGAGAACCAGACGCTGACAGACAAGGAGCGGGAATATTTCGGTGCGTTAAAAAAGAAGTTTGAGAAATATCAGACCGGTCTGGATGCCGTGCTGGAATGCAGTATGAGCGATGATGTGGAAGGGCAGCTCACGGCGATCAATGTGGTCGAGAAGCCGGCAGAGGATTATCTGATCTATAAGATCAATCGGCTGATTGACATGCGAAAGACGGCAATGGAGTCTGCACTTGACAGTCAGACAAAGGCATATCGCATGTCTTTACTGTCATCGGTTATTTTCATTCTGATCGCAGTACTGATGGCAATACTGACAATCGTTGTCTGCTTCCGGACGATCATCAGGCCCATGAAATATATTAGTGAAAAGCTGAATCGTATGATTCAGGATATCAACAATGACAAGGGAAATCTGTCAGACAGAATTAACATAGCAGGCAAGGATGAGATCGGGATCATCGGCGATAGTGTAAATTCTTTCATAGAAACACTTCAGAATGTGATGAAGCGCATTACTGTGAGCTCCATTGACATGAACCGGATCGTTGATGAAGTGGAAGAAGGCGTCAATCTGGCTGATGATAATGCACGAGATATCTCCGCTGTGATGGAGGAATTGTCAGCATCCATGTCAGATGTGTCCGGTTCAGTTGGTGGTATTGGGAAACTTTTGTCTGAGATCGGAACGAGTATTCAGGAATTATCTGGCGGTGCGGAAGAATTGTTGTCATATACCGGACAGATGAAACAGTCTGCAACCAGCTTAAAGGAAAATGCGATCCGAAATAAAAATGAGACCAGCAATATGACAATGGAGATCATTACAAAGCTTCAGCAGGCGATGGAGGAGAGTAAACAGGTAGAACAGATCCGGGAGCTGACCAATGATATTTTAAGTATTGCAAATCAGACGAATCTGCTGGCACTCAATGCGTCTATCGAAGCAGCCAGAGCAGGGGAGTTTGGCAGAGGATTTGCGGTGGTGGCAACAGAGATCAGCCATCTGTCTGATTCCAGCAGGGAAAGCGCGACAAATATCCAGCAGATCAATAATCTTGTCATCGAGACAGTACATGAGCTGACAAACCATGCAAATCAGCTGGTTTCCTATATTCAGGAAACGATCCTGCCGGACTATGATAATTTTGTGGACGCAGGTGTGCAGTATAATAATGATGCAAATCATGTGAACGGAATCGTGCACAGGTTCCACACAATGTCTGATGAATTGAGCAGGCAGTCGGAAAGTGTACAGCAATATGCAGACAGTATCTCAGTTTCTGTTCGCGAAAGCTCCGAGGGAATACACAATGCAGCATCCAACACGGAAAATCTGTACAATGAGATTTCAGATATTTCAGATAAGTTTAATATCAATAAAGAGGTGGCAAACTCCCTGGGCAAGGAAGCGGAACGTTTTGTCATTTGAGAAAAAAACAGGCGCATGGCATAGCGCCTGTTTTTCTTGCTTTTACCGCGGGAGCGTGTTAAAATCGAAATGGTATGTTATGAAAGGAGATTCATACATTATGGCGGATTTTAGAGTCATTGAGGTAAAGCGGAGCATTTTTGAGGATAATGATGCAGATGCAAACAGACTGCGCGAGGAGCTTCGGGAAGAGAAGACGTTTCTGTTGAATCTGATGTCCTCACCCGGGGCAGGAAAAACGACAACGCTGAAACGTACGATCGCAGCCTTAAAGGATGAGATGAAGATCGGCATCATGGAGGCGGACATTGATTCGGATGTAGATGCAAAGGCGATCACAGAGACCGGAGCACGGGCGATACAGATCCATACCGGCGGCATGTGCCATCTGGACGCAGATATGACCCGGCAGGGTATCCGGGAGTTTGGCACCAGTGATCTGGATCTGGTCGTGTTGGAAAATGTCGGAAATCTCGTCTGCCCGGCAGAGTTTGACACCGGAAGCACGAAAAATGCGATGATCCTTTCTGTACCAGAGGGTGACGATAAGCCTTTAAAATATCCCCTCATGTTTACGATCTGTGATGTAGTGCTTATCAATAAATGTGACACGCTGTGTGTGTTTGACGATTTCGACAAAGAGGCAGTGGTTGAGCGTATCCACAGGCTGAACCCGATGGCAGAGGTCATTTTTGTATCTGCAAAGACCGGAGAGGGCTTTGATGCATGGATCAACTGGCTGCGCCGCGAGGTGGGAGATTACCAGCGATCATTGACGTAAACAAAATGGAACTATGCATCGGAACTGTGAAGGTACGGAACAGTTCCAATAGAAATATGTATTAGAATCACCGGGATTTTGTGTGATTTTGGAAAAATAATTGGAAGAGGTAAAATATAATGGCAAAAATTATTTTAACCGGAGACCGCCCTACCGGACGTCTCCATGTAGGACATTATGTAGGCTCACTGCGCCGCAGAGTGGAGCTGCAGAATTCCGGAGAATTTGACAAGATCTATATTATGATCGCCGATGCGCAGGCACTGACAGATAATTCGGACAATCCGGAAAAGGTGCGGCAGAATATTGTGGAGGTAGCGCTTGATTATCTTTCCTGCGGTCTCGACCCGGAGAAATCCACGCTGTTTATCCAGTCCATGATTCCGGAACTGACAGAGCTCAGTTTTTACTATATGAATCTGGTAACGGTGGCACGTTTACAGCGTAATCCGACCGTAAAGGCAGAGATTCAGATGCGCAATTTTGAGGCCAGCATTCCGGTTGGATTTTTCACCTATCCCATCAGCCAGGCAGCAGATATCACAGCGTTCCAGGCAACTACAGTGCCTGTTGGAGAAGATCAGATGCCGATGCTGGAGCAGTGTCGTGAGATCGTGCACAAGTTTAACAGTGTGTACGGAGAGACCTTGACTATGCCTCAGATCATGCTTCCGGACAATCAGGCATGTATGCGGCTGCCCGGTATCGATGGAAAAGCAAAGATGAGCAAGTCACTGAACAACTGTATCTATCTTTCCGACACTGAGGAAGAAGTGCGCACAAAGATCATGTCCATGTTCACCGATCCGAATCATCTGAAGGTGTCCGATCCCGGAAAGGTGGAGGGAAATCCGGTATTTATCTATCTGGAAGCCTTCTCACGCCCGGAGCATTTTGCAGAGTTTTTACCGGAGTATGCTGGTATCGAGGAACTGGAGGAGCATTATAAGCGCGGTGGTCTCGGCGATGTGAAGGTAAAGAAATTCTTAAACAATGTGATGCAGTCCGAGCTGGCACCGATCCGTGCCCGCAGAGCGCAGTGGGAGAAGGATATCCCCGCTGTTTATGAGATATTGAAGAAGGGCTCTGAGGAGGCAGAAAAGGTGGCAGCCGAGACACTTTCAAAGGTGCGTGCAGCCATGAAGATCAATTATTTTGATGATGCGGCGCTCATCAAGGAGCAGATGGAGAAGTACGGAACGAACTAAATAAAAAGGAGACATAACCATGGAAAAAAAGATCCCCTACAAGATCTATCTGGAAGAGAGTGAGATGCCCAAAGACTGGTATAATGTGCGTGCGGATATGAAGATCAAGCCTGCACCACTCTTGAATCCGGCAACTCACGAGCCCATGACAGCAGAGCAGCTGGGCGCAGTATTCTGCGAGGAATTGGTGAAGCAGGAGCTGAACAACGATGACCGCCATATTCCGATCCCCGAGGAGATCCAGGACTTTTACAAAATGTACCGTCCGGCTCCACTGGTACGTGCATATTGTCTGGAGAAAAAGCTGGGTACACCCGCAAAAATTTACTACAAATTTGAGGGAAATAATACCAGCGGCAGCCATAAATTAAACTCTGCCATCGCACAGGCATATTATGCAAAGAAGCAGGGCTTAAAGGGTGTGACAACAGAGACCGGAGCGGGTCAGTGGGGAACTGCGCTGTCCATGGCATGTTCTTACTTTGATCTGGACTGCAAAGTATTCATGGTAAAATGCTCTTACGAGCAGAAGCCCTTCCGCCGCGAGGTGATGCGCACCTACGGTGCCAGCGTGACACCGTCTCCTTCCGAGACAACTGAGATCGGAAAGAAGATCCTGGCAGATCATCCGGGAACCACCGGCAGCCTTGGCTGTGCGATTTCTGAGGCCGTAGAAGTGGCAACACATACAGAAGGATATCGCTATGTGTTGGGAAGCGTGCTGAATCAGGTATTGTTGCATCAGTCCATCATCGGTGTGGAGACAAAGATTGCAATGGACAAATACGGCATCAAGCCTGACATTATCATTGGTTGTGCAGGTGGTGGATCCAACCTTGGCGGACTGATCTCCCCGTTCATGGGAGAAAAGCTGCGGGGCGAGGCTGACTATCACTTTATCGCAGTTGAGCCTGCAAGCTGCCCGAGCCTGACCAGAGGAAAATATGCATACGATTTCTGCGACACCGGAATGGTTTGCCCGCTGGCAAAGATGTATACCTTGGGAAGCGGATTTATTCCGTCAGCGAACCACGCAGGCGGTCTGCGCTATCATGGCATGAGTTCGACATTGTCAGAGTTGTACGATGAAGGTCTTATGGAGGCACGTGCAGTTGAACAGACTTCCGTATTTGCGGCTGCGGAGCAGTTTGCCCGGGTGGAAGGAATTCTTCCTGCACCGGAGAGCTCCCATGCGATCCGCGTAGCCATT
>JALFNQ010000044.1 GCA_022773965.1 Lachnospiraceae bacterium | reverse complement strand
CAGCGCAGCTGACTGAGAGGGGTCTTTGGCTCTCCCCTCTGGGGAGAGCTGTCAGCTCTGCTGACTGAGAGGGGCCTTTTCGATTGCATCCTCAATCTGTCTACAAACAGCCTCGAAATTCCTGTCTACGTCCGGATTGATAATTCTCATCACCGAAATCCCCTGTTCTCTCAAGAATTCCGTTCTACGCCGATCATAGTCCAATCCGATCTCTGTATAATGCTGGCTTCCGTCCAATTCTATCGCCAACTTTGCTTTCGGACAATAAAAATCAAGAATGTAATTTCCAAAAACTCTCTGCTTATACCAATGCAGGTAATGATACCGCAGAAAACCATACCACAGCTTTTTTTCCTGCGGGGTCATTGTCTTTCTGAGGTTTCGCGCGTTGGTTAATAGTTGTCGATTGGTTTTTGGCAAATTTTCCCCTCTCCGTCATGCTACGCATGACACCTCTCCCCTAAAGGGGCGAGGCTTTTTACATGATTTTATTTATCATCAGCTGCTGCTACACCGGGAAGTGACTTGCCCTCTAAGAACTCTAAGGAAGCTCCACCACCGGTAGAAATATGGCTCATCTTGTCTGCAAAGCCCAGCTGGTTCACTGCTGCTGCGGAGTCTCCACCACCGATAATGGTTGTAGCGTCGGTCTCTGCCAATGCCTTTGCAACAGCGATTGTTCCCTTTGCAAGTGTCGGGTTCTCAAATACGCCCATCGGTCCGTTCCATACAACGGTCTTTGCAGATTTTACTGCCTCTGCGTACAGCTCTGCAGTCCTGGTTCCGATGTCAAGTCCCTCCATATCGGCAGGAATCTTGTCAGCATCTACAACGGTAACATCGATGGGTGCGTCGATCGGATTCGGGAAATCTGCTGCAATGGTAGTATCGATCGGCAGTAACAGCTTCTTGCCTGCCTTCTCAGCCTTCTCCATCATATCCTTGCAGTAATCAAGCTTCTCGTCATCTACTAATGACTTTCCGATCTCATAGCCCTTTGCCTTTAAGAAGGTATATGCCATACCACCACCGATGATCAGTGTGTCAGCCTTCTCAAGCAGGTTGTCGATCACGTTTAACTTGTCAGCTACCTTTGCTCCACCAAGAATTGCTACAAAAGGACGAACCGGATTCTCTACGGCATTGCCTAAGAAGTCGATCTCCTTCTGCATTAAGTATCCAACTGCACACTCGCCGCCCTTTGCGCGTACGAAATCAGTAACACCTGCAACAGATGCATGTGCTCTGTGGGAAGATCCGAATGCGTCACATACATATACATCACACAGATCAGCTAACTCCTTAGAGAACTCCTCGCCGTTCTTTGTCTCTTCTTTACCGCGGAAACGTGTATTCTGTAATAATACAACATCTCCCTCTTTCATAGCCTCTACTGCTGCGGTAGCTGCCTCACCGGTTACGTTATAATCTGCAACGAAGTTTACAGACTGTCCCAGCTTCTCAGCCAGACGCTCTGCAACGGGTGCTAAAGACTCTCCCTCGTTGGGGCCGTTCTTTACTTTTCCAAGATGTGAGCAGAGGATCACCTTTCCGCCATCCTTGATCAACTTCTGAATGGTGGGAAGCGCTGCTACGATACGGGTCTCGTCTGTGATCTTTCCATCCTTTAAGGGTACGTTGAAATCGCATCTTACGAGGACGCGCTTGCCTGCTACGTTGATATCATCAACGGATTTCTTATTTAATCCCATGATTAAACCTCCAATTATATTTTATATTTGATCTAACAGAACATTTCTGTGAAACAAAAAGGTCCGGTCCAAACTGACCGGACCCTTTTTGAGTCGTTGTAATCTCAAGTCTTGTGAAAATCTTATGCTAACTCAGAGAAGTACTTGATTGTACGAACCATCTGTGAAGTATAAGAGTTCTCGTTGTCATACCAAGAAACAACCTGTACTAAGTTGTCCTCGCCAACCATGGTCTGGGTTGCATCGAAGATGGAACCATAGGTGCTTCCTACGATATCAGAAGATACGATCTCATCCTCATTGTAGCCGAAGGACTCGGTAGAAGCTGCCTTCATTGCTGCATTGATCTCTTCCTTGGTTACAGACTTCTCAACAGTTGCAACTAAGATTGTGGTAGATCCTGTAGGGGTAGGAACACGCTGAGCAGATCCGATGAGCTTTCCGTTTAACTCAGGGATAACTAAGCCGATTGCCTTAGCAGCTCCGGTAGAGTTGGGAACGATGTTTACAGCACCTGCACGGGATCTTCTTAAGTCACCCTTTCTCTGAGGTCCGTCAAGGATCATCTGATCTCCGGTGTAAGCATGGATGGTGCTCATGATACCAGACTTGATGCCTGCTAAATCGTTCAGAGCCTTAGCCATAGGTGCTAAGCAGTTTGTTGTACAAGAAGCTGCGGAAATGATAGTATCCTCAGGCTTTAATGTGGTGTGGTTTACATTGTATACGATAGTAGGAAGATCGTTTCCTGCAGGTGCAGAGATAACAACCTTACGAGCGCCGGCATTGATATGAGCCTGAGCCTTCTCTTTGCTGGTGTAGAAACCAGAGCACTCTAATACTACGTCTACCTTTAACTCACCCCAAGGGCAATTGTTTGCATCCGGGAATGCATAGATCTTGATTGTCTGTCCGTCTACGGTGATTGAATCCTCGCCTGCAGAAACGGTATCAGCTAATGCATACTTACCCTGTGATGAATCATACTTTAACAGATGTGCTAACATCTTAGGGCTTGTTAAATCGTTGATTGCTACTACTTCATAACCCTCTGCTCCGAACATCTGTCTGAAAGCAAGACGACCGATACGGCCAAAACCATTGATTGCTACTCTTACTGCCATTTTGAATTCCTCCTAAGAATTTAATAATGTTGTTTTTGCAAATGGGACACGCCCAATCTGTTGTCATTGTACTAAATAATAAACTAAAATTCAAGCCCCTATTCTTAGTTTGTTAAATTTTTATCTATTGTATGACTCCTCTCCCTTGACATTTTGTGCAAAACTTTACACAATAGAAAATAAGAAACAACGGAACAGCTCTCATACACTGCTGTTTCGGGTAGAAAAAGGAGATGAATGTAATGCTATGGGATACACACATGCACTGTTTCTTTTCCGGTGACAGCGATGCTGACCCGGAAGATATGATACGGGCATCCATGGTCGCGGGGCTGGACGGCATCTGTTTTACCGACCATCTGGACTATGATTTTCCCTCTGATCCGCCGGATCTGTTTTTGCTGGATCTGGAGGCTTATGAGCAGGCCATCCCTGCGCTGTCAAAAAAATATGAGGGCACCTTTCCAGTGCTCCACGGCATTGAGATTGGCGTGCAGCCGCATCTTCATGAAAAGCTGCGGGAGGTGGTACGCTCCCACGACTACGATCAGGTCATCTGTTCGTCCCACGCGATTGACGGTCAGGATCCGTATTACAAGACTTTTTTTGAAGGACGTGAGGAACACGCTGCTTACCTGCGCTATTTTGAATCCATTCTTGAAAATCTGGATGGTTTCTCGGATTTTGATGTCTACGGTCACATCGACTATGTGGTGCGCTATGGCCCGAACAAGAACAAATTTTATTCTTATGATGCCTATGCTGATGTGTTGGATGCGATTTTGAAAAAGCTCGTTGACATGGGGAAGGGCATCGAGATCAATACCGGAGGCTTTAAATACGGTCTCGGGCACCCGAATCCATGTGAGGATATTTTAAAGCGCTACCGCTCTTTTGGCGGTGAGATCATCACGATCGGCTCTGATGCCCACGAGCCGGAGCACGTGGCGTATGATTTTGCCAAGGTGCCGGAAATCCTGCGGGAATGTGGTTTTTCCCATTACACGGTGTTTGAGAAGCGCACACCCCGGTTTTTGCCGCTTCCCGGTGCCTGATCCCGCGCCCCGCCAGCTGACTGAACTTTTTTCGGAGACTCGTCCGCAAAAGGCTCTGATGACACATTTTTTATTTTATAAGGAGGTTTCCCATGAACAAAAATATTGCCACCTTCCCTCTCACTGAGGCGTTTCGCGCCAAAGATGAATGCCCGTTCTGCAATCTGGAGCGCTCTGCGGAGCAGCACGCCATCTCGTTTATCCTTGGCTCTGCCTATATGGAGGATGATATCCGCGGAGCAACCGATGAGACCGGATTTTGCAGACACCACTATAAAATGATGTATGACTACGGCAATCGTCTGGGCAGCGCATGGATCTTAAGCACACACATGAAAAAGCTCAATGAAGAACTCACAAAGGAGCTAAAAGATTTTACTCCCGGCAAGACTTCCATGCTCAGCCGCATGAAAAAGACGGACATGTCAGGTAATGACGCCCCGCAGACCTCCATCGGCAGCTGGGTAAAGAAAAAAACAGACAGCTGTTATGTCTGCAACCACTTCAAGGAGATCTATGGTCGGTATCTGGACGTGTTTTTCGACATGCTGAAAAAAGACAGCGAATTTCAGGAGCTGTTCAAGCAGAGCAAGGGCTTTTGTCTGCCCCACTTCGGGGATCTGATGGAGGCTGCGGAAAAACGATTAAATGATGCGCAGAAAAAGGAGCTGTACCCGCAGATCTTTGCGATGATGCAGGAAAACATGGAGCGCGTACAGAAGGATGTGGCGTGGTTCGTGGAGAAGAATGATTACCGCAACAAGGATAAGGACTGGGGCGAATCCAGAGATTCCATCCAGCGGGCCATGCAGAAGTGTTCCGGCGGATATCCTGCGGATCCGGTATTCAAGCTGGAGCCGTAATTTTCAACCGCTCTATCCATTTTTTTATTCTGCCAGCATGCACGATCACAAATCAGAAAGGATGGTTTAATTATGGAACTGATATTACAAAAAGGGCGCCCCATCACAAAGGAGCGCCGGTTAGATAAAGAAGTCCGCTGTTATGATCTCTTAGATTCTCTGGGAATCGAATATGAGCGGGTGGATCACGAGCCTGCAATGACGATCGAGGCGTGCGCCGCTGTGGATGAAGTGCTGGGCGATGCCACGATCTGTAAAAACCTCTTTCTGTGCAACCGCCAGAAAACGCACTTTTACCTGCTTGCCATGAGTGGCGAAAAACAGTTCGTCACGAAGGATATCTCAAAACAGATCGGCAGTCCCCGGCTCTCCTTCGCCGATGAGACGCACATGGAGGAGTTTTTGGACATCACCCCCGGCTCCGTCAGCGTTCTCGGGCTGATGAACGACCATGACAATCACGTGCAGCTTCTCGTGGATGAAGATGTGCTGAACGCCGAGTATTTCGGCTGCCATCCGTGCATCAATACGTCAAGCCTGAAATTGCGCACGAAGGATGTATTTGAGACGTTCCTCAAGGCGGTGCATCATGATTATATTGTCGTGCATCTGTAAATCCACCCCACTACCCTCTACACGACCTCTGCCAGCGGCGCGATCGTGATGCCCTCTGCCTCAAAGGCTGTGCGGATCTTTTTCACGAATTCCAGTGCCTTAGCACCGTCTCCATGTACACAGACACTCTCGGCGCACAGCTCGATATCTGTGCCGTCCACAGCACGCACCTTATGCTCCTTCACCATGCGGATGGTGCGCTCGATCGCCTCATTTTCATCGGTGATCATCGCGCCTTCCTTTCTGCGGTTGACCAGCGATCCGTCCGGCTCGTAAGCGCGGTCGGTAAAGTACTCTCTCGCAACGCGCAGTCCCACGTCCCTGGCCGCCTGTACGAGCTGTCCGCTGGCAAGCGCCATCACAATGAGATTCTTGTCATATTCATAGATTGCCTCGGCGATTCCTTTTGCAAGTGCATAATCCTTGCCTGCCATATTGTACATGGCTCCATGTGGCTTCACATGCTGCATTTTCACACCCTTGGATTTACAAAACGCATCCAGCGCGCCAAGCTGATACATGGTATACGCCTTTGCCTCTGCGGGCGATACATCCATATTTCTTCTGCCGAAGCCCTGCAGATCCGGGTAGCCCGGATGGGCACCCACATGAATACCGGCTTCCTTTGCCAGCGTGATCGTGCGATCCATCACCAGCGGATCAGACGCATGATAACCACAAGCCACATTTGCGGATGTGATCAGCGGAATCACCTGCTCATCCAGTCCCAGCGTATACCGGCCAAAGCTCTCTCCTAAGTCACAGTTCAAATCTATTTTATACATTATTTTTCTCCCATTTATAACTCTTGTTACTTTGCACACAGTAGCCAGCTTTTCCTGTAGGCTACGTGCCAAAACGTACATGAGCCATTTTATAATTTCAACACATTTTCTATAAAGCCTGTATCAGCTTTTCCCGCCGCAAACACCGGGTGTTTGATGATCTGATATTGAAAATCCAGATTTGTCTCAACACCCAAAATGACCATCTCATCCAGTGCGCTGGTCATCTTGCGAAGCGCAGCCTCCCGGTCAGGCGCATGTACAATAACCTTCGCGATCATGGAATCATACTCGCTGGGGATCCGATATCCTGCATACAGCCCGGTATCCACCCGCACACCGTTTCCGGCCGGCAGATGAATGTGCTCCACAACACCGGGGCTCGGCATAAAATTCTTGGAGGGAATCTCCGCATTGATCCGGCACTCAATGGCATGTCCGCGGATCGCCACATCTTCCTGCCTGAAGCTGAGCTCTTCTCCCTGTGCTACACGGATCTGTTCGATGATCAGGTCTGTCCCTGTCACCATCTCTGTCACGCCGTGCTCCACCTGAATACGGGTGTTCATCTCCATGAAATAAAATCCACCCTTCGGGTCAACGATATATTCGATCGTTCCGGCATTTGTATAGCCTACTGTTTTCGCTGCCAGAATGGCATACTCATTCATCTTCTGGCGGGTTGCCTCGTCAATCGCCGGTGAGGGGGATTCCTCGATCAGCTTCTGGTGATTGCGCTGCACAGAACAGTCACGCTCACCAAGGGCGACTACATTTCCATGTGTATCTGCGATGATCTGGATCTCCACATGGCGCGGATTTTCCACAAAGCGCTCAATATACATGGTGTCATCACCGAAGGCATTGGCAGATTCCTGCTGTGCAATATTAAACTGAAATTCAAATTCATCTGCAGAATGTGCCACGCGCATTCCCTTTCCGCCACCGCCGGAGGATGCCTTGATCATGACCGGATACCCGATCTCATTTGCCAGTGCAAGACCCACTTTTGCATCATAAACCGGCTCCTTCGTTCCGGGGACGACCGGAACGCCTGCTTCCATCATCGTGGAACGCGCCTGGGACTTATTGCCCATCTTATCGATCACGTCTGCCTCGGGGCCGATAAAGGTCAGTCCGTATTCCTGACATTTGCGGACAAATTCGCTGTTTTCGGAAAGAAATCCAAAGCCGGGGTGAATGGCATCCGCACCCACCTTGACTGCTGCCATAATGATGCGATCCATATTCAGATAGCTGTTTCTTGCCGGTCCCTCGCCGATACATACCCGCTGATCCGCCAGCTGCACATGCAAACTTTTCTCATCCTCTTTGGAATAGACAGCCACACTGCGGATCCCCATATTCCGACAGGCACGGATAATGCGAACGGCAATCTCTCCACGGTTGGCGATCAATACTTTACTTATCAATGCTCACCGCCTCCTTTTTAGAGTTTTCTGACACGGAATAGGGGCTGTCCATACTCCACCTTCTGCTCATTGCTCACAAGCACTGCCTCGATCTCGCAGTCAAACTCACTCTGAATCTCGTTCATCAGCTTCATCGCCTCTAAGATACATACCGTCTGACCGTTTTTGACATGATCTCCCATCTTTACGAAGGGTGCTGCATCCGGTGCGGGCGCTGCGTAAAACGTACCAACGATGGGAGAGGTGATGAACACTGCCTCATCCTCTGCTTCTTCATTTTCCGCTGCCGGTGCTGATACCGGTGCAGGTGCGCCAAAGGGCGGCGGTGTCATCGGCACTCCGCCTGCGATGACCGGTGCATGATCCAGCTTGCTCATTGTGATCTTGACCTCGTCATCCTTATAAGAAAACTCCGTCAATGATGATTTTTCTACGATTTCCACCAATTTTTCAATTTGTTCTATATTCATGATGATTCCTCCAAAATCAAAACCGTTTTGCTTTTTATCTTCCATGTATCTGGCGCTCATATACTACTACAAAAGCAGGGCTTACTGCCCTACTCAAACAGCTTGCTCACCCGCTTTGCCACCAGACGGCAGTCCAGCACCTCTTTGCAGGGCACATGGATCTCGTTTCTCATTTTCTCGTATGCCTTTTCCTCTTCCCGATACAGCTTTTGCGCTTCCTGCACACTGATCGCTGTAAAACGGATCTTATGGTCCGTCTTGCGCTGCACCAGCTTCGGGATATCCACAGATGCGACCGTTGCGATCTTCGGATATCCACCGGTGGTCTGGCGGTCAGATAATAAAATGATCGGTTTTCCATGGCTTGGCACCTGTACGGAACCATACGCGATACCATCCGAGATCATATCCACCTGATCCTTTGCCGCGATAAACGATCCCTCCAGACGACAGCCCATCCGGTCAAAATCACTCGTCACTGTATACTCCTGTGACAAAAATGTATCGATACCCTGTTTGCTGAACATCTCATCCTGCGGTCCGAGTACCACACGAAGTGTCTCATTTTCTGCTGAAAAATCATCGGGCTTTAATTTTCTTGACAGGAAATACGGCAGATACCGACGCTTCATGCGAAATCCGATGTAGTCCTCATCCTTGAGCTTGCGCCCCTTAAAACCACCGATCCTGCTCTTCAGATTCGTACAGCGGCTGCCCATCACCACCGGAACATCCAGATAGCTGGAAAATGCAAGATACCCCCTGCTTCCGGTGCGGGCGCTGCCAAATTTTAAAATATCTCCACGATTGACATATACTGCCTCATACATCGGCACCGGCTCACCATTGATAGTCGGTGTAAAATCGCCGCCAGTGATGGCTATGATCGTTTCCGACGTAAACTGCAGCGTAGGACCGATCAGCGTAAACTCCAAAACAGCCTCATTTTCCGGATTGTCCAAAAGCAGGTTTGCGATCTTGAAGGATCGCACGTCCATAACACCTGCCACAGAAAATCCCTGGCTCTGGTAACCGGTGCGGCCGAGATCCTGCACCGTTGTCAGCATGCCTGCCTTTAATACGCGAATACCCATGACGGTCACACCTCCCCTTCTATGATGCGCACCTGATAGGTGCCCTGTTCTACTTCTGCTTTGATACGGTCATATTCCGGGCGTTCAATCGGAACAAAACGGATGTAATCTCCTGCTTCTACAAGAATCGGCACTTCGCGCTCCGGATCATAGGTCTTTACCGGTGTCATTCCCATGAGCTGCCAGCCACCCGGCGAGTCCATCGGATAAATACCGGTCTGCGAACCGCCGATACCGACGCTTCCCGCCGGGATGCGGATACGCGGATTTGCCAGACGCGGCGTATGGATCCGCTCATCCAGTCCGCCCAGGTAAGTAAAGCCCGGCAAAAATCCCAGCATATAGATCAGATAATCCGTTGAAGTGTGGATATCTATGACCTCCTGCTCGGAAAGTCCCGCATGCTCTGCGATCATTGCCAGATCCGGCCCGAATTCACCACCGTAGCAGACCGGAATCTCAAATACTTTCTTTTTGCGTGCCCCTGCCTCGATCTCCACAGACAGGATCTTCTCCATGCGTATTTTCATCTCATCGTAGGAAATCACGCGGGGATCATAATTGATGAGCAGCGAGCAAAATGCAGGTATGATATCTACAACACCCTCTATATGCTGTTCCTTCATGAGCTGAACCGTTGCGGCAATCTTTGCATTAATATCCGGATCAATGGCATTTCCAAACTGGATCAGAATGGAGCTGTCACCCGCTGTCAAAATCTTCACGTTTTGCATGAAAACCCTCCTTTAGAAAAAAGGTGCAATCAATTTGTTGCAGATTGCACCCTTTTTAGTCTCTCTTACTTTAATTAAAATAATCCGGCAATTTTTGATACAAAGGTTGTAATACCCATATATGCAGATACTACAACTACGATCACTCCCAGAATGGTAAGTACGATCGGGTGCTTATAGCCCTCACCCATAATGGATTTCTTATATGCCGCGATCAAACAGATCCCCAGTGTGATCGGCAGGATCAATCCATTGAATGCACCTGCGAATACGAGCAGCACCGCAGGATTTCCAAGGATGAGCATGATCAACGTTGAAACAGCGATAAACGCAATGATCACAAGGTTTTCTTTTTCCTCGATCTTCTTATTAAAAGTCTTTAAGAATGAAACAGATGTGTAAGCTGCACCTATAATGGAGGTGATGGCTGCACAAAGCAGTACCAGGCCTGCAAAACGATAGCCGATCTCGCCTGCACCCTGACGGAATGCGTCTGCTGCGGGGTTTGCTGCATCCAGCTCTACGCCCTTTACAACAACACCGAGCACTGCCAGGAATAAGAAGATACGTACGATCGTTGCGATCACGATACCCATCACAGAACTCTTTGTGATCTCCTTCTGATTTTCCTTACCGGTGATACCTGCATCGATCAGACGATGTGCACCTGCAAAGGTGATGTATCCACCGACGGTTCCGCCCATCAAAGTTAAAATCGCATCAAACAACGGTTTTGTCTCCGCATCCGGAATAAAGGTATGCTGTAATGCATCTCCCATCGGAGGCTTCACAACAAAGATCACGATCAGGATAACAATGATCATGATTCCACCGAGAGCCTTTGTCAGCGTGTCCATGGCAGCCTTTGCATTTTTTAAAAGGAATACAACGATTGCCAGTGCTCCGGCAAGAATATATCCAAGCCATGTAGGAATGCCAAGCAAGGTATTGAAACCAAGTGCGCCGCCGCCGACATTACCGATATTAAATACAAGACCACCAAGCACGATCATGAATGCTACAAAATATCCAAGTCCCGGAAGCACCTTATTTGCCACATCCTGTCCACGAAGTCCGGTTGTACAAAGGACTCTCCAAATATTCAGCTGCGCGATCGCTGAAAGGATGATGGATACAAGAATTACAAATCCGAAGCTGGACTTTAACGAACCGGTAAAGTTTGCCGTCTGAGTCAAAAATCCTGGTCCGATTGCGGAAGTTGCCATCAAAAATGCTGCACCGAGCAGGGCACCTCCACCTTTTTTCTTTTCTGTCATAACTATGATCCTCCTAAATTTATAGTTTACACCACATTATAGTCGAAACTGATATTTTCGTCAAACAAAACACCCCATTTTTTCGTCAAAATGCTTGTTTGATCCATCGTTTTCGTAAAACTGCACAAAAATCATATCAGAATTTTGGTTCTTTTACAGAAAAAAAAATTATCCCATTTTCGTTGACATCCGTTCCAAACTATACTATGCTTTAGCTAATTAAAGTAATCCGTATGAAAACAAAAAAATAGGAGGAGTTACAATGAAAAAAGCATATACGAAACCGTCCATTGAGATGGAGACTTTTTCTCCGAACGAATATATCGCAGCATG
>JALFNQ010000021.1 GCA_022773965.1 Lachnospiraceae bacterium | reverse complement strand
CTCTCTGCCACATCTCCCGCAACGATTCCCTGCTGCATCGTATGTGCCAGCTCATGTGCCACCAGACCTCTGCTGGCCGGATCGTGGCTACTCAGGATACCCTTCTTGAAATAGATATCGGAACCCGTTGCCAGCGCGTCCGTGCCTGCGGCGCTCACGCGCGCCTGCGCTGCATCATCCTCATGCAGGCGGATGCCCGAAAAATCCGTATGATATGCCCGGCTCATGTCACCCACCACATCATGACTGTTCTGAAACTGAAAAGCAATCTCGTTCGCTTCCCACTCTGCTGCTTCTCTGTTATATCTCTTTGCCATGCTGATCCTCCTCTATCCAATTATGTCTTTTTATGTATCAATACTTCTCATGCACTCGCTTTTGCGACTGCCGGATTTCTCGCAGCCAGCGCCTCTGTAATCCTCTTCTTAATATCTTCATACTGTGCAAATAAGGACTGAATCTGCGGAGGCATCGTCTGTCGTTGCTCCTCCGACATAGCTGTCATAT
Organism: Lachnospiraceae bacterium; assembly: GCA_022773965.1. GTDB lineage: Bacteria > Bacillota > Clostridia > Lachnospirales > Lachnospiraceae > W0P33-017. Next base: position 18,274 of record JALFNQ010000021.1, on the reverse strand, counting down.
CGATTGGAAGAAACATGGCATTTCTCCCCAGCTTTGAAAATTGGTTTTTCGCCCGATTCTGGCCTTGGTCATTTCCCTGGAAAACTCCCTCATGCTGTATCACATTTTTCATCACAAAATCTAAGGGTGTCTGGCCCGACTCCTCATCCTCATCAAATACTTCAGCATCCTCAAGTCCACTGATCAAATTACTGGCATAGTCGAGACCCGAATCAGAGAGCAGATAGTTGGATGCAATGCCATACAGATCCTTTGCCATATCAATTGTATAGTCATTATACTCATATTTTTTCCCGCTTTCGGTACTGAGTTTATCCAGATTCTCTGTCATTATCTGAAAATTGGCACCGTTTTTAGTCAGAGAATTCAGATAATTACCATAATTCTCCTTCATACCGGAAAAGGCATTTCCACGCATCTCCTGATCCACCTTTCCAATCCCCTGCCCTGTTTGATTATAGCCAAACATATTGTAAGCAATAGGCACTCTGTCTGCATTATCCTTTAAGAAAGATAAATCCCATTCAACATCCGATTTTTCCACAGCCTCCGGTGCCAGTTTTGCATACTGTTCCGATAATTCCGGTGAGATCGCACGATTGTCAACCGAACCAGCAGATGCCATTGCATCCGCTCGTCTCTGCGGCCACATCTGCCGATGATTCGCTTCTTGTTGTGCTCTCTGTTCCCTAAGCTGTGCTGCTTTGGCGTGCATTACCTCCATGTATGCCAAGGATGCCTCGTCAGACGCCACCTGTCCACCGGTATTCCGGTATTTCGGCTTTTTCTTCCGGCTGAAAGCTCCCTTGATCCAGTCTAAAAAACCTCCCTGCTCCGCGCCTGCCGGTGCACTCTCTGCCACATCTCCCGCAACGATTCCCTGCTGCATCGTATGTGCCAGCTCATGTGCCACCAGACCTCTGCTGGCCGGATCGTGGCTACTCAGGATACCCTTCTTGAAATAGATATCGGAACCCGCTGCCAGTGCATCTGTGCCTGCGGAGCCCACACGCGCCTGCGCCACATCATCCTCATGCAGGCGAATGCCTGAAAAATCCGTATGATATGCGCGACTCATGTCACCAACCACATCATGACTATTCTGAAACTGAAACGCAATCTCGTTCGCTTCCCGCTCTGCCGCCTCTTTATCGAATTTCTTTGCCATATGTCAGCTCCTATTAATCATTGTGCTATCTATGCGTTCCCCTCAATCTTATAATCCGATCTGTGACGCGTAAGGTTCAAAGTCCGCACGGGTAAATACCTTTCCGGTCTTTACAAACTCGTACTTGATCGCCTGTAAATAGTGCTTCATATGTACTTCCTTGCCATCGCCGTCTGCAGCAGCCAAGAATGCTGCGTTTAAGATACAGTTCTTGATATTACCACCGGCGAACTCGAACTTCTCCGCCAGGAAACGGAAATCCACATCCTCTGCGAGAGGTGTGGTCTTCGGGATCGTGGTTCGCCACAGCATCTCACGGGTATCCGGGTTCGGGAACTGGAACTCCACGATGTATTTCATACGTCTAAAGAACGCCGGGTCAATGTTGTGCTTGTAGTTGGTCGCCAGTACGCACACGCCGTCGTAGGCTTCCATTTCCTGCAGTAAGAGCGCAGTCTTATTGTTATTTGAAGACTGGTTGGAGCCTCCGTCATCGGAACGCTTTGCAAAGATCGTATCACACTCGTCAAAGAACAATACGACGTTACATTTTTTCGCCTCGCGGAAGATCATGGACAGTGATTTTTCTGTCTCGCCGACGTACTTATCTACGACCTTTGAGATATCCACGCGGTAGAGCTCTAAGTTCAGCTCATGGGCAAGTACCTGCGCCATCATGGATTTACCGGTGCCGGGAGCGCCGAACAAAAGTACGGTCAGACCGCGTCCGTAAGGGTATTTCTTCATGTAGTTCCACTCTTCGTAAACCTTATTTTTAAACATCATCTGCTCAATTGCATGGGTGATGGTCTCCCGCTGATCCTCGTTCATAACGATGTCATCAAAACCGAATTTTGCCTCCACACGGGTCGCCTTCTGGGACAACTCCGTGGACATCTGATTGTTACATCCCGTAAACAGCGCAGATCTTGGGATCAGGATCTCCTTGTTCATCGTGGCAAGACTTCTGGCAAACTTTAAGGCATCCTTGATCTTGCCCGGTGTGAACAGGAACTTGATCGTCATCTCTTCCAGGTCACAATCCTCACCCAGCGCATAATCTTTTGAATAATATTTCCAGCATTCCAGACGCTCCTCGAAAGTGGGCGTCTTCAATTCCAGTGTCGTGATCTCCTCCCTTGTGATCTCCTTGAAATTCATGGATTCCTTGCTGAGGGCGAACACCATGACACCCTTTGCAGTCAGCTTGGAAAATGCCAGATCCATATAGCCCTGAAATTTTTCCTTTTCCTCCTCGCGATAGGTCAACTCTTCTAACACGCAGCAGGAATTGGTCAGGATACACTCTCTCGTCACCGCCCACAATGCGCGGTCTACAAACTGGTAATCGTATACAAACAGCTTCTTGCAGTTGATGGCAACTGCGCGCATGTTGTTTCTCCTGCAGAAATGCTTGACGAAGAATTTTTTTCCGCTGCCCTCATCTCCAAAGTATGCGAAAATACGCACACCCTCACCATAGGAGATCTCCATGGCTTCCAGCACACCCTCGTTCGCCATGATGGGATCCAGCTCCTTGTCGTCCGTCAGCATATGTAAGAACTGGATGTAGCTCTCATCCACGCGCAGGGGATCACGGCCAAACAGGAAGTCGATCACGCGCTTATCCGGCGATACAAAGGTGGAAAAAGGCATATTTTTCTGTACCTGCAGATCCAGAACCGGCATCAGCTGCTCTAAGCAGACAGACATCTCACTGTATGCAGTCGTAATGGAGAAATCCTTGCCGTAATACAGCTTTGCCGCAGATTCGATGGTGGGTGCAGTCATACTTCCGTTCTCATTGATGACCTGATAGATTCCTGAATAACTGGTCTGGGTGGATGATAAAATACCACAGACAAAACAGAAAATCGTAAAGGGCTCATAGTTTAGCTTCTTACACACCTCATAAAAAGGAATTGCGATTCCTGCTTCAAGTGTCGCCTCAGCACGCATATTCAGATGGAGGATCTTCTCGCAGGCAGAGATCTGCTTTGCCTCTTTTCGCATAGTCTGTTCGATCTGTTCCGTATCGATCTGCTCCTCATCTCCAAAAAGACCAGACAGAGAACTGTCTAAATTATCATCTCCAAACAGGCCACCGTCCAAATTGGAAAACAGATCATCCAGCAGATCATCCTCCATCTCCTCTTCTTCCTCTTCCGTGCGGTTTCCGTTCACATACTGTTCCGCAACCTCTGACATTTTCAGATAAAATTTGGACACCTGCTCCTTACACAGATCATGCGCGATCTCAATATCCGGGTAAAGGACATTTTTGTAACCGCCCTGTTCGTTTGCGAACACAGCCTTCATGTTTTCAATGTACGCATCCATGCTGTCATTCACCGTTGCAAACATACACGCCATATACTCATTATAGTCCGCAAAAGGCATCTTCGCGATATCTTCTTTTCCAAGCATCTTCATGTTCATGTTGATCACTCCCTTATATTTTTACGTGCCTTCCTGCTGCACGCTTTTTTCATCTCAACTGCATGCTGCTTTTACTGCTTTTTTCCTGTATGAAAAATTGCCTGTTGATCAAAAATACTCGGCGCAACGTGAAACGAGTCATCTCCAATACAGGAGAATGTCTTTGAATCCTCGTTGATGAATGCCGGGCGCTTCCGCTCCATGTAGGTTAACGTCTCTTCCCCGTCATCCGAAAAGGAATTCCTGCGCTTTTTTGCCTTATTTCTGTTGTCCCGCTCCAATCTTTCTGTCAGGTTCATATCATAGCCCTCCTGTATTTTTAAAAATTGCTCTGTTTTTTTTATTTCTTGTATGTTATGATTTTAGATACAAAATATAGAAGAAAGAAGGTAACCACATCATGACAAATGGGCAAAAAACCATTCTTGGCTGTTCGGTCGTATCTTATCTGCTCGTACTGTACAGCTTCTTCCGCTTTGATCTGTGGATGATCCTACTGTTTTTTATTCTCCACAGTCTGGTACTGCTCACCTTGGCATTCCTGTTCTGGAAAAATAATCTGGAAGATAACGACCTGATCGAGCTGCAGGCCAAATACCAGAAGATCGCTGCTGACAGCGAAAACGCCGCAGAGGCATTAAAAGGCAAGCTGGACGAACAGACGCGTCTCTGTGAAAAGAAGGAACAGGAGCTAGTAAGTGCAAACCTCCGTATCCGCGCATTAAATGAGGAGCTCTCCGGCGTACGCGCTTCTGCCGACGATGCAAAGGCTGCACTCGCTGAGGCAGGTGCTGCAGATGCCTATGAGGCATTCCTTCCGCCTGCCGACCCCAACGAGGATCCAGGCGAGACCATCGACATTATCCAGATCGCCAAAGATACGATCAATGAGCTGAGCGGATTCGCAAAAAAAGTCAATCTGAGCATTGTCCTTTCTGCACCTGACAATACGATGCTCGTCAAAGCGAGCCGCGGACGACTTCGCATCCTGTTTCGCAATATCATCGACAACTCGATCAAGTATATGAACCGCTCCGGTTCACTGCAGATCACAATCTCCAGCATCGGTGATGACATCTTTATTGTATTAAAGGATAACGGAAACGGGCTCTCCGAGCATGAGACAAAGCACATTTTTGAACTAAACTACCAGGGTACAAACCGCGTTAGTGGAAACGGTCTGGGACTGACTCAGGCGAAAGCGATCGTCGATTACTACGGCGGAAGCATCTATGCAAAGAGCACGATTGGAAGAGGCATGGGTATTTATATCCAGCTTCCAACCACTTAAGGAGGCGTGACCATGAAAAAACATCAATCTGCCTTTTTTCTTGTATTTGTGACCTATATCATCGTTGGCATTGCTGCGATTCTGCTGTTTCATCAAAACGGATCGCGTCTGAGCCACCAATTAGAGGCGAACGCAGCCATTGAAAAAGAATCATCTTCACAGTCCGCATCCATGAAGGATACAGATCCGGTTTCCGATGATATAGCTGTTGTGGAATACGTTGAAACACCGGACACGACAGCTAATGACGTGGAAAGCGCACCGGAAACTAACGAAACGGTTGTCACAGAGCCCATAGAAACTGATAAAGCTGCTGTGCCAGAACCGGAAAATACCGGTGAAGCTGTCAGTACAGAACCCGTTGATACAGACCTCTCAGCCGATCACTCTGATGCATCATCCGAAAACGATACTACCGATGAGTTATCCGAAAACGATGACACCGATGAGCGGTCCGAAACTGATACTACCGATACAGAACCCGAAAAGATCTACTACGGCTTTACTGTAAAGTCCGGAAGGACAAATGTTCGTGTCCGTAAATCCTCTGAACGGAACAGTTCCATCGTAGCTCATGTGAATGGCGATGATACGGGTTATCTCATTGAGGAAGGAAAAAATCGCTCCAAGATCGTGTTAGCGGATGGAACCATCGGATATATCTACAACGAATACATCACTGTTTCGGAAATTCCCAAAGAGGATGTCCCTGAGGAATACCGCTGATGCGGTATTCCTTTTTACTGTTCTGATTTTTCTTATTCTTCTCCGCCATCCTCAGGAAGATATTTTTCGATCGTTAGGATATTACAGCCATCCTCATACCGGTATTCCACCTTATCCATGCTCTGCTTTACCATATAGATCCCAAGACCGCCGATCTGGCGCTCTTCTGCAGACAACGTGATGTCCGGATCTGCCTTTTCCAGAGGATTGTACGGAATTCCCTTATCCCGGAATACGATTCTGCAGCATTTCGGATCCGGAACAATGTCCAGTCCGATCACTGCCTCTCCCGGGGTTCCCCCATACGCATAGTGCGCAATGTTGACAAAGATTTCCTCCACTGCCACAAGCATGGCCATTTTCAGCGTTTCCGGACACTTGTTTGCGTCCAAAAGCCGCTCTATCTCACCGAGAACTGTATATAATGTTTCATCACTTGCCATGAGCTTCATTTCATTCATAACTCAAGACTTCTCCTTTCCGGATGCTTTGATTTTGCTGCTGACACCCTTTGCCTCCCCAAAGTCGATACGGGACTGAAAAAGAAAATGCCTGCCGGCGAGAAGATCAAAGATACGGCTGTGGTTAAATATTGTCCTTCTTGCCGTACAGATTTCCCGTCAGAAGGCAGTTTTCAAACGTGACCATCGCAAATCCCAAAAGGGAGATGACCGGTACTCTATTCGATACGTAAAATACTGCTGAATCCAGACATTTTGAATACCTGGAGTACCGCTTCTGCCACATGTATCAAAGTCATACTGCCACCCTTGGAGTTGGCGGTCTTCTGTCCGATCAAAAGTGCACGGAGTCCGGCACTGGAAACATATTCCACACCGGAAAAATCAAGTACAAGTTTACTTCCTTTCTGAAATGCCTGCAAAATCGCATTCTGCAGCTGTGGACTGGTTGTTGTATCCACACGTCCGTCAATCTGAATCTGAATCACATCTCCTGATCTTGTCTCTGAAATATTCATATTTCGTAATCCTTCCTCTATCCACTATTGTTATTACAACACATTTTTGCATTTCGTATGTACTGCCGGAACACAGCCTCCGGCACAGACACATAAATACTTATTCTTTAATTATAGCAATTTTGAAAAGAATGGCAATTCTTTTTTTATCATCGGTCATATTTTTGATTGAAAAGGTACATTTCTATATAAGTGTTACGACACCATCCATGATCTGGCTCTTATCCAGCCCACCGTCATCTACTTTGAATACACGTGCGTTCATGTCCAGATAGCTGTGTGAATCCAGCATACCATCAGACTTCAGGTGCACGATATGTATCCGGCTCCTAATGGGCTTAAACTGATCGATCAGATACATCAGCTGGGATTTCACAAGTTCTGACACCGGATGCTCCACAAGCATGACCACATCATAGATACTGCTTCCGTATAGCTTTGCAATATCTGCGCGATCCTTTCCTGCCAGATAATCCTCCATGATATTGTGCTCCAGAATCAATACATCTTCTCCCAGCATGATATTTGCGATCCTTGCGATCGCCTTTTTCGTTCCCTTCATTCGGTTCAGCGAATACGCCTCCCGCACAAGATCACGTAGGACCTTCTCATCCTGTATATCACAGTCCAGATCGATCCCCAGCCATTTGCCATAAGTCCCAAGCAGCTGCACGGGGCAGGTGTCTATATCCAGAAGACCGGGCAACTGTTCGATATCCTGTTGGAAATCCATATAAATACTTGAAAAAATAGAAAGATACCGATGGAAAAAACTATTTCTCTCCCGATAGATCTCGGGGAAGGTCTGCATAAAATTATCTCCCCTGCGATCTACACGGATATTGCGCACATATCCATTGCCCTCTCCAACAAACTCGATGGCTATATAAAGGTAACGGCCTTTCTGTTCATACATCAGGATATCCTTATGATTCACATGCCGTTTTGCATGCACGCGTTCAAAAAACTCCCGCTTGATCGTCGGTGGCTCTTTCGGATCACACAAAAAATCATCGATCCCCGTTAGCTCTCCCGAACGGTAAAACATGGACTCATTCAGCGCACGCACATACACATAACAGGTCATATTTTCCGGATATTCCGCTTCAAAGGACAACCTGCCCCAGCTGCCATCCTGTGTCGCACAGTCCAGTGCCCGCAGATACAAAAGGTGCCTGGGCTCGTGCTCGTTCATGGTGAGCGTTCCATCCTCCTCCATCGTAAAGCCGACAGTCAGCCCGCTCCCGATCCGGTTCTTCTTTATAGAATAGCATATACCAGCCATTCGATTCCTCCTTTACAGTTACTTTACATAGACATCAATCTCAATGGACACTCTACCTGCACAGAGCAGACAGTTTTCTGCCGGATAGATATCTGCGTCCCTGAGTCTCGCCTGATTGCTGTGCTGGGGCTGAATGGAAAGATCATAAACAAACTCCACACATTCCAACGCCTCGATTGCATGAAAAACCTCATTGAACCGTAATACATCTCCAAAATTTTTATCCGAGTGCACATAATCGATCTGCTTTCGGACAGCTTCCTCGATCTGTTCTCTGCAATTATCGTAAGTAGGCTTTACATAGATCGTTCCGTGCACATTCACCGGCTCATACACCGGTGGGATGATCTCAATCCGTGTAGTGAGCAGTCTGCGATCCTCCAGCTCCTGCTCTATGACCTTACGGTAAATCTCTGACAGCTTCGGAAATTCTTCATCCGTTCCGGGCTTTACTGCTATTCTCACGCGATTGCGCGACTCATCCATGTTTGCCCTCACCTTATGGATGCAAAGCTGCGGTGTCTGCTTCACGATCGTCTCATAATCAGCTGCCGTGACTGCTGTATAGGGTGTATAGAGGTCATCCACAAAACGCTTTCTGACATCCGGGATACGCTCTCGAAAGCACCCTCCGGTGCCTACACCCGGATTGGTAAAACGGATACCGGAAGGAACATGCCTCGTTGTAAAAGTACTTCCGCTCCTGATATTTCCTTCCGGACCGTCCGTTGTAGCACACCCGGCAACAAACAGCTCCGCACCAATAAATGCCCCTGCATCCTCAATGCAGATCGCTCCTTCATACTCATATAAATGATAATACAGATTTCCCTCCCCGGAGCGCTCCGGACGGACAAAATCATAAATCGGCTCCCCCTTTTCATCATAGCGCTTTGCAATGATGGAGAAGGAATCTGCTACCACCTTTCCAAAGGGAAGCTTTAATTTCTGGTCATCAAAACCAAGTACCATTCCAATGGAATACTTCCGCATCATCTCTTCCGTATAAGCAACGATCCGGACTGAATTTTTCACTTTTTCCGGTGCAAATCCATGCCGTTTTTTATCAAAGGAGAAAATATGCATGCCATAGCCTTCTCTTTGCAGGTCATAATATCTGCCCTGCGAATCCGGAGAAGGTGCGTATTCATATCGTCTGTAAGAGCCGCCCTTTGCTTCCCGGGCAAAAACATGCACGTAGCCCTCTTCTGCAAGATCGCTGAACAGGCGCACATTACCCGGTTTATGGAAGGTCGTGCAGGCGCTGAGCGTCTTTTTCTGCCAGACCTCAAACAAAAAGCCCTGCACCATGACAAGCTTTGGCCGCACATCGTAGTCAGCACGTGTTAAGGTGGCACGGATGACGCAGCTCTTGTCGGGTATCGCCGGATGAGGCACGGTCATCTCCCGGGGCATCCGGATACGGATCTCGCCACTCATCAGAAAACAGTTCGAACAATCTCTGACGCTAACCTCTTTGAAGCCTTCCTCGGTATAACACTCCCACTTGATCTCTGCAAAGGTATTGCGCCCCTTTTCCGGGAAGTCATTGCGGTTGTAGCGGTCTGCAACATTAATGTATAAAATGAGCTCTTCTCCCGGATCCGGCAGCATATTTGCAGTAAAGTACACGCTGTCCCCCACCTTTGGCTGCTCACCGAACACAAAACCCGGTACCTTTAATTCTTTGTCACATAAAAAGCTGTAATCGAAGGATTCCCCATCACGCTTTCCATAGACACCTGTGAGGTGTCCGGTATTCAGAAACATGACACGGTTCGTCTCAAAGCAGAGCTCACCGATGCGAAACTGCTGGTTTGCCGGCAGATAAACCGGCTCATTCATATTTTCCGCAGCCAGAAGAAGCCTTGCACATCTTCCTTTCCTCGCAGAAAATCCCACCAGACGCAGCAGATTCTGCAGCACCGGTGCACTCACCTGGTCAATGGCATCCGCCTGCAGTGTCTCGAAGGCTGTCAGGCTCTCCAAGATCGTGATTCCGGGATCAGAAGCGTTAAAATTTGTCCACTCGTCCGTGTAGAGAGGGATCTGTGTGAGCGCTTCCTGATAGCGTTCTTCAAATGTTTTTTTACTAAGATTTTTACTGTTTAACATTTGCCTTTCCCCCTCATTTACTGCTCATCCACAGTCAGATGGACACGATGGACACCACTCCGGCATACCATGAACGGATTTTCCTGTACATCGGAAAGCTCTGTCTCATGGGTTCCTCGTCCATCTGTATAGCGTGCGATAAGCAACAGCTTGCGCACGATTGCCTTACTCTTTAGTATATTCAGCTTCATCAGAAGCTGGTTTTTCTTAGGCATGACACCAATCTTCCAGCCGCTGCCGTTCTCACTCTCAACCGGATCCAGATAGCGTGTCAGGCACTCCTGCAATTCACTCTGGATCTCAAAGCTGTCCTCCATCTGCATGCTCTGCGCCCAGACATCCACACAGACATCTACAAAAATCGGCTCCACAATATGAATATGATCCGGAGAAATGGTCAGCTCGCAGGATTCCATCAGATGCTTTTTCAGCGCATCTGCAAGATTGTGAAACATGTAGCTGCCTGCACGATAATCCTTTAGCAGCACGACAAATGTGACAGCATCCAGATCTGTGGCACCGTCAATACGCGTTCCGGTAATACAGCGTACCTGGGCAATCGTGTCGGAATACGCCAGAATCTCCCGTTCATAGTCACTGACGGATACCAGACGCTTCCGTGAACGTAAGATATTTGCCCCCCGGGCCAGCGCACTGTCCAGTGTCTCCATGTTGCTTCCACCATAGGCCTTGAAGGGATTCGATACTGTATTTAAAAACATAAACTGTGCATTTGCTTCGTTGATCTCACCTTTTCCCACATTGCCCAGCTGTCCGTCGCAGCAGCGCACGCGCACCTTGAACGCCACATCATCCGTAACACGCGGAACCTCCGTATGAATGCCATCTCCAAAGATCAGGCGGTTGTTCATACGATCCAGCACGTACCCTCTTTTGTGCTCCCCGTCATCCAGACGCTCCAATTCTTCCCACTTCACATAGAATGCCGTGATCTCGCCGCGATGATCATACTCGATACGTACATCCTCCGGCATCAGGCGCGCCATTTCCTTCATCTGTTTCACAGAATGACGGTCACACTCATTGACCCACAGATCAATATCTAATATATGATCTGTTCCAAGGGAGAAATACATATTTGGAAGCACCTCATCCAGATAGAAATCCTGCTCCTTCTTCGTATCAATATTTTCCACCTGTACAGCATTCAGCCGGATATCATTGATCTTCGGCAGCATATCCTCGGGCTCATCCTCGCGTTTTGTCCGGCTGCGGGTGATACGGATCCAGTACATCCGTTTGTTTTCAATCATCAGCGGCGCCATATCTGACTGCGGCATAAAGATCACCGTTCCGGTTCGCATGAAATTGGAGGTGTGATCGATCACCTTCATCTGACGGAATCCGGTACGCGTACTGTATTCAAATTTACAGCGAAGTCCGTCATAATAATTTCCCTCGGCAATATCAAAATACAGACTGACAGGCCCTGCGTCCATACGATTGCGGAAGCCTAAATACACGGCATCCTCACTGTACAGACCAACACCAAAGGCAACAAATGCGCGATGTAGCTTGAGCATTTTCGTACAGTCGATCTTACGGGTCGTATTGACCGCAACCAGCTTTTGCGGCTCCACAAAATGCTCCTTATAGCAATAAGAGATCTTTAAGTTGCTGATATGCGGATAGTGATGGATACATGGCCGCATATAACAATTATCTGCTTTTAAGAGCTGGATACGGAGCACTCTTCCCTCATAAGCACCGGTTGATGTCGCTACCCAGTCTGACGGACAGACAAAATTCAGTTCATATTTTCCCTTTTTGTCCCGGGCAAACAGCTGTCTGTACTGCTGCCGGCACACAAGCTTTTTCCATCCAATACCATTAAAATATTCGATTGAGATCTCGTCTGCATATGTATCCGCAGGCGTATCCGTAAAGATCACCCGGGGCTTGCGTTTAATGATCTTTAAATTTTCTTCTTCCTGATATCTGGTAACCTCCACCAGATGCTCCGGATACGTCACCTCAAATGACAGTGTCACGACTGCGCCGGATTTCGCAAAGTAATTGTCATGACCGATATAGCACTCCTGATAAATGGAGAGTGTATCCGTAAAGAGGTCAAAATTGTTTACGTCAAAATCCGTGGAACCATTATTTACAGCCTGCGCCGGTTGTTCTCTTCCCTCTGATGAAAACTCGATGTGTTCAATTGTATAATTTTCCAGCACCGGCTTTAAGGTTTCCAGTACGATCAACTGATAAGAGCGTCCTTCCATATCCAGCCGGTCTGCACCGGGCATGGATGCTGATCTGACAAGACGAAAGGTCTGCATGTCAGAAAGCATGCCCACCTCAGCAAAGGGCCGGAGCTCTCCATCTCCGTAATAGCTAAAGTGATATTCTCCCGCGCGTATCTTTGCAAGCAGCTTCTCATCCCCCACCATGCGAAGATAAAGCGGATTATCCGCCGTATCAAATGCACTCTCATGATAAAACAGCAGCGCATTTTTTGAAATATTTGCAGCTTTTCCAAACAGCTGAAAAGGCCGGATCTTCTTTACAGGCTGAATCGGTTCTTCATAAGGAAGAGATTCTCCCACATTTTCTTCCACCACCGCATCTGAAGGGATGTACTCCGGCACATCATACCTGCCCATCAAAGGCATGACATAGCCTTCCTTTCCTCTTGTCATAAAAGCTGTCTCAAACACTGCATTGGACACATAGATACTGTTTGTTGTCTCAAAAACCACCGGCTGATCAGCATCATCCGGCTGTGCGATCAGTTGTGTACCACGGGGAATCTCCACTCCCGGAACCGTGTCATTGACCAGATCAAAAAGCACCAGCGCACTTGCCGGCTTTGCAGGAAGAAGGGAAATATCCAGCATGTTCACAAACTCGGTATGATACTTTTCGATCACCTCATTGTACATGTTGATGTTATCGCCCATCTGGCTGGCAAAGATCTTTGCGATCGTCACACCGATGTCCGGGTCATCCCCGGAATAATGCCATTCCGGCGTATAAGATCTCGCCAGCTCTTCGATTCTGTTTTCTATATCATCTGCTGTTCTTGGATCGATCTGATCGGTTTTTAACAGTTTGTTCATGTTTTTCCTCTCACTCTTCCGGGGCTGCTTCGTCATACTGCTCTGTTTCGAGCGGCTCTGAATCATAAGCCGCTTCCTCTGTATCTGCGTTTAAATAGAACGGAAATACCAGATTTCCTCTCTGATTCGTCTCACTCACAAGATAGTCAATGTTTATGATCAGACAGCCCTCTTTCGTCTGTGTATCTGTCGTGATCTCCACATCGCTCACCCGCGGCTCCTGCGTCAGGATCTGCTCTGCCAGATCCCGCTTCATCATACTAAGTGCCGTGATATTGGTATCCATAAAGGTGTACGACATGAGTGTACTCCCGTAATCCGGTCTTGCAAAACGTTCCGTCCGCTGCGTCATCAGGATCAGATATATGGATTCCTTCACACTCTGCTCCGCTGATGAGGTCATAAACCTTCCTGTTGCCCCATTGATCTGCGGAGGAAATTTCATTCCGCTTCCCAAAAACTTTTTATTAGGCATATGCGATACTCCTTTCCACTCTCCATGCTTCTATCCAACCTTGATCGGCTTTCCCTCAATCGTTGCAGGTCCATTGCTGCATAATTTCGCATTTGAGGTGCCCTCCAGCTTGGCACTTCCACCTGAGAGAGTCAGACTCTTCACAGCTTCCTGTTTAATGCCGTTAGAAGCACTCACACGAAAATCCTTCGTATTCAACTCTGTGACACCACTCGATCCGTTCATGGTCAGAGTAATGTTCTCACCCACCTTGATCGTCAGCTTTGTCTTCGCCGTGATCTCCATCTGACCGCTCGTCGTATTCATCATAATCTGATTTTCACCCGCCTGATCCGTGATGGTGATCGTATGCTTTTTATTATCTAACGTAATGCTGTGCTCTGTGTTCTGATCCTTTCCGGATGTCCGGATCGTGATCTTATCATTGACACCTTCGCCTTCATTATCCTCAAATTCAATCGCATTTCCGTTATGTGTCACGATCCGCTTTTTGGAATTGAGCTGATTCGCCGTTTTGCTCAAAAACCGATCCTTGGTCTTTGAGATACAGCCTATCACATATGGCCGTTCAATATTTCCCTGCTCGAAGGCCACCAGCACCTGGTCGCCCACCTCCGGCATAAAATAGATTCCCCAGTCTTTGCCGCCGTAGGGAAGTGCAAGCCTTGCCCACCGGAGCTGATTGCCCTCATCCCGCGATGGAAGAGACACACACAGCCTGCCCGGCATCGTAGTGTCATAATTCTGTGCGACCGTGCCGACCACGACACCAAACACCCGGTTATCACCGGTTTCCGTCTTCGTTGCCTGTTTTTCTGCAATATCATCAATAATGTCAAATAATCCCATATTCTGTCATTCCTCCGGGTCTAAGCTCCGTGACTGTTCCGTAACAAAGCTTCTATTAAAGGATCAGTCCGGATGTGCCGGCGCTTACGATATCACCCGCCACGCCGCCGGTCATATCATTCAGATCATCCAATGCGCCATCTACCGCATCCATTGCACTGTCCACTGCATCCATCGCCTGATTTGCGGCATCCATCACGCCGCCCAGCGCTCCACCAAGCAGGCCACCACCACTGCTTCCGGCTGAATAGGAACCGCCAAGACCGGCTGCCTTCGCGCTGATCCTTGTGGAAAAACCCTGCTCTGCATTCATCGTATGCCTGACACTCGTAATATAAAACAGATTATTGACCGGGTCTCCCATATCCACCAGCTTAATATATCGTCCGGGCACAAGATCCGGAATTCCAATAAATTCTGCCTCCATGGTTCCAAAGCGAAACGCCACATCCTCCGCCAGATACTCGGCGCGATAGCCCGCCTCTGCTTTACTGTCAGCTGTAGGATCAATGTAGACCTTTGATGATTCCTTCACCAGCTTTGATGCGTACTTTCCCTTGGAAAGCTTATTTTTCAGCTTCACGGAGTTTTTGATCTGTTCTGCCTTTCCCACATCGGTGCTGCGCACCTCCACCTCTCCGACAAGCCCTGTCACGTTGTATTCCACATCCACATTTTTCATGCCGGTAGCCGGAGACACCTCCATAAGCACCTGCGCATAATTTTTTGCTTTTCTGAAATAGACGATCCCGCTGCTGACAAAAAACTCATAATTATATTTTTTTGCTGCTTTCACAACAAACTCATAGTCACTCTCTGCGACCATCTCGACGGTCTTATCTGTCGCCGAACCGGAAGAACCGCCAAGCCCCGGGACGGAAGCACCGCCGACACCCGGTACTGCTCCTCCAACGGAGGAAGCAACACCTGCTGCATCCCCCACTCCGCCCAGAGCTCCGCCACCAAGCGATTGCTTATCCGGTGTATCTGTGATACTCAGCTTCTTTATAATGCCGCGTTCTTTCATGCCGGAATACAGCTCTGAGGAAAAGATCTCATTCACTGCATCCGAATAGCTCATAGCGGTCATCTGTTTGGAATAGCAGTTCGCCATCATGATGCCCTTCACATCCATACAGGTCACGCGGACGCCCGGGTTTTCATCCTCCTGAAAGAAGAAATTGACCTGGGAGATAAATCCGCAGAACACTTCCTTTGCAACGGAACCATAGCCGACACTGATCGACACCTGCGAACCGATAGCCACAAACTTTTTGATGCTCTTAAACTCGAACGCACAGTTCTGTCTGTTGTAGCATCCGTAGATGACAAAGGACGCGATGGATGCCTCAAATCCGCTTGTATTCTCAATCTCAATATTTCCCACATACAGCTTCGCCTTTGACTTGTTCAGCGGATTGCCTTCCACCTCTACCAGGACAACCGGATTCGTAAAATTACTGTATTCTTTTTTTAATTTCTCAAAGGTTACTTCTGCTGCCATATCATTATCCTTTACTGCCAAAACTGACCATTCGGCCAACTTTTAAGATTACTTACCAAAATTTAACAGGCTTCCCGCCTTCTGCGTCCAGCTGACAAGACTGCTGCTTCCGGCTCCAAACGCCTTTTCATATGCATCCTGCCAGGTGCCCAGACTGTTGGGAGATACCGTCTCGTCTGCACAGACAAGGGACAGCTGTACCACCGCGCGCACCGGAATACCGGAGCTGTTGAACATCGTGTACTGGGCAGAAACACGGTTTAAAACGCCGGTGTAGCTCATGTCACCCCAGTTAAATGTAATACATCTGGTGTAGGGGGACCGCAGCGCTGCGATCAGTCCCTCCACCTCCTGCTGGACAGTCATTTTCTTGTTGCCTCCCGCCGCAGAGATTCCTGTTTTTATGAGGGATTTTGTCAGCTCTGAGGGAGCAAAATTCGTTTTCGCACTTAAAAAACATTCATTTGGGTTCATATTGTCAAACAAGAGCTTCACACTCAGATTGATATGAACCGGAACCGGCTTAAAATCTATGACATTGGCGGTGGAATGTCCATCCTCATCCACATTATTAAATGCAGTTGTTGCCATACGGCCGCCACCATGTCCCTCAATCTGCAGGTCACTGGGATTAAACTGAACCTCAAACTGCTTTTTTGCACCACGCAGGGTGACACTGGATAAATTCTGTACACCGCTTCCAAGAATCGTCTGCTCCAGAAAATCCGAGCTGGCCGAAAAATCTCCTACCGCACTGGTCAGAGCTTCCACCCGGCTGAGATCTGTCATCGACAGTGTAGCACCCGGCGATCCGTCTGCATGGGGAGGCGGCTGTTTTTTCACCTCTTCGATTTCCCGAAGATCCAGGATCTCAAGGATCGCTTTTTCATTTACAAAAAAATTCTGAATACCCATATCTGATCATCCTCAATCATTGCCTGCTATATATTCAGATTCAGCACAGAATTGCTGAGTCCGCGGGAAAGGCTGTTTGCTGACTGGGTCAAGCCGCTGGTCATCGCATCACCAAATGCTTTATCAAATGCCTTTTCCCAATATGTATTTGCATATTTTGCACTGATATCCTCAGACTGGCGGATCGTCAGGCTGATCTCACCGCGCACCGGATTGCCCTTCGTATTAAACATTTTATAGTGGGAGCTCACGCTTGTCAGCTCTCCCTGAAAACACATCTGTGCCCAGAAAAACAGCACATGTCTCGTATAATCTCTGGTCAGAAGTGACATGATGCCATCCATCTGCGGCTTGACTGTGTACCCGCCGCCTGCAATACTGTTTACCGCATCACTGACGACACCTGCCGCATTTCCGATCGTAGGAGCCATATTGGACAAAAGAAAGGAATCATATACGTTGACTGCATCAAAAAGCAGCTGCACGGACATCGTTGTGGAGACCGGCTCCACATTCTGGCGCAGCTGGCTCGTGCTGGCATCACCCATGGCACCTCCCGAAAAGTTCATCTGGCTTCCGGCAACCGTCTCCAGATAAATACTCGAGGGATTGTACGGAACCTCCAGCGCCAGATAGCCGCTGTTTTCAATGGCCGCTGTAGTATTTCTGCCCGCCAGGCTCTTAAATGCCTCCATGACACCCATTCCTCCCAGGCCGTCTTCAGCGCTGCTGTTTACCAGTGTATCCCGCAGCGAATCCGAGTTTTGGATCATCTGCTCAACAGTATAATTTTTATTTTTATCCCGAATATCGGGTACACAGAGGATCGCTTTTGGTATATTTCCGGTTACAAGGTTCGCTGTATCCTTTAACCCTCCTAAAAAGCTGTTTCCTACATTTGCTGCAAATGCGCCAATACCCATCTGTTATCCCTTCCTTTTTATCCCCGGATCATTAGGGCTGATCCGTTTTTAAAAACCGCGTCTGCGTTTTTCTGACTCCAGACGCTTCTCCAGTTTCCGGTAGATCTTCTCTGACAGAGCCCCCAGCTCGCGCTGAACTCCCTGACGGACAAGCTCACTGACATTTTCTGTCTGCTCCACGACTTGTTGCGTATTTACATTCTGATAAGTGCGCGCTGTCGTGTCATAATTTGTAACCGTTTCATTCTGCGTGTGCACGGTACGGTTCACACGGTTATTCTGTTCGATCATCTGCTGGACAAATTCTTCATCCACCTGCTGCTCCTGACTGCGGTGTACCAGTGTCACATCTGTACGGCGATCCTCGTAAACCTGCTTTTTCTGCGGTTCAACCGGCGTTTTCTCATTCCAGCGGTCGATGACCTCTTTGGTCTGCTCATGGAGCTGTTCCTGCTGCTTGTGAATCAGCTCGCTCTGCTTTTGCACCACCTGAGCCTCATGGATATCGCGGATCAGCAT
>JALFNQ010000251.1 GCA_022773965.1 Lachnospiraceae bacterium | reverse complement strand
GAGCGCCGCCCTGTCACGGCGGAGGTCACGGGTTCGAGTCCCGTCTGGGTCGTTTAATTAAATATGGGATCTTAGCTCAGCTGGGAGAGCATCTGCCTTACAAGCAGAGGGTCATAGGTTCGAGCCCTATAGGTCCCATTTTCGCAATCTATATGGTTGTGGAGTTGAAACTAAGGTTTTTGCTTTTTGGTTTAATCCTTAGTGCAGATGCCCGCGTGGCGGAACTGGCAGACGCGCAGGACTTAAAATCCTGTTGTGGTGACACAGTACCGGTTCGATTCCGGTCGCGGGCATTGACCGAAAGGTCTAAATAGTAATACGTGTGTGTAGCTCAGCTGGATAGAGCACTTGGCTACGGACCAAGGTGTCGGGGGTTCGAATCCTCTCACGCACGCTGGAAAGCCTTGAAATCTTATGATTTCAAGGCTTTTTTATTGTAAAAATTTCATTAGACGTGATGAACAAAAAGAACATTATGAATTTAGTCAAAATAACGAAAAAGAGTTGCTAGTTTAAATTATTGTTGAATATATTTACCCTTTCACATACAATGGTTTTTATCACGCTTTCTTGTACATAAAAAAGAATAGCCAAAGGAGGGGCTGAGTAGCTGTATGGGAATCGTTGAAAAGAGTTAGATAGCCAAAATGAAAAAGGGAGGATTTTCATGAGAAAACGAAAATGGTTTTCCAAAGTAGTATGCTGGGTAATGGCGTTTGTTATAATGTTTACATTAGTTCCGGCAAACTTATCGTTGGTAAAAGCAGCAGATGAAACCATAGTTACGGTTCACGTGAAGCCTGATTTCACTTCAAATTGGAAAAAAGTTTGTGGAAAATTAGGTGGTGGAAATTCATGGACAAAACTAAAAAATTATGGATTTATGCAAGACGGATATGGTGGTATCATTTCTGCCAATGAAAAAAATGCAGGTTGGTATAGTTATAAGATTGTCTTAGACTCTGAGGAGGCGAATACCTACAGTGCAGACGGATTAAACGGATTGTTTAACTGCGGCGCCTGGAGTGGAACGAATCAGTCTGATAATTTTAATATTAAGTATACCGTAGGAAGTCATACGGAAGTATGGTATACCATATCAGGCAGTACATTGACAAGATCTGAAAGTGCTCCTGATGGATGGGACAGCACAGCGGTGGTAAAGGAACCAACAACGGAAACAATTACAGAAATCACTAACGTTAAGCTGTATTTTTTAAATTCCGATAAGTGGGAAACACCGGCAGTCAATTCATGGAGTGATGTGACAACTAAAGCAGGAGATCCTGTTGAAATCCAAGGATGGAACGGTGGTACAGCTCCTCAGATGCTGCCTGATGTAGATAATTGGTATTATGCAACATTAGAAGCACAGAAAACAGGCTCTATTGCAGGCATACAGTTTGTAGATGCAGTTACGGGAACAGTAAAGAAGCTGAGTGATGAGTTGCTTGCAACTGTTAACAGCAAAAAAACTGCAAAGGATGCTGATCCGATATCTTTGTATTGCGCTTATGGAAAAATCTGGGAGAGCAAAGAAGCTGTACAGGCACCGGCAGAACCTACAGTAGATAGTTGTATGGTAACGGTTCATTTTAATAATGGTGTAAACAATTGGGATAAAGTTGCAACTTATTTTGCAAAAGGTACTAATTGGGATGCTGTCTCTGGATATGAGTATTGCAAAGCAAATTACGGTGGTTTGTTGGAAGAAAATAGTAAAAACCCTGGTTGGTATAGCTTTAAGGTAACTTTAAATAAGCCATTTGATGTAACACATATTAAATTTAATCAGGGAGGCTGGTCCGCAGAAACGAATCAGTTTGACCTTAGCGCAGATGCGATCACAGCGGAAACAATGGAGCTTTGGCTGCAACCCACAGAAGCAGGAGGTAAGAAAAACCTTCAGTCAATTGATCAGCCGGAAGGATGGGTGGAAGGTGCAACGATTGACAAACCAATCGATCCAGCTACTTTGGTGGAGTATACCAGTCCGGTTATAAACGATGATGATTCGGTATTGATTCAGTACAAGAAGAAGGATGCGGATACCTTTACGAAGCTGTATTTGATGGGTACAGTTACTGATTGGGGCAATGGTAAAGAGATGAATTATGATGCTGCAACTGGCATTTATTCACTGGTGATCAATAAACCGAATGCCGGACCCGACGATGTAGTTGTTAATCCTGGATCTTATCAGTATAAGTTTAAGGATGATATGGGTGTATGGTTCACTGACCCAGCAAATTCCAAATTAGAAGGTGGTAATTCTGCTCTTACTGTTCCGGGTATGGTGATTTCAGGACATACGACCGCAGGTGATGGAAAGTTTGAATTTACCGCAAAAGGAAATGCCAATGCAACCGTAACTGGCTGGGATGTCTATACGGATGAAGCTTGTACAACCGCGCACTCTGAGATCACTGCTATTCCGAATGATACAGATACGAAGAAAGCTATCATTGATACAAAAGGTGCCAAAACCGGTTATTATTATGTGAAGGTTACATATAGTGAGGGAGATTCTTCAGCACAAAAAACGCAGATTAAGAAATTTTATCACACAAAAAAAGCGCTGATCTATGAGTACGAATATAAAGATGATTCTGAATATAAGGGTCAGTCTGATATTTATACCTGGTACAATCTTCCGTTCAATCCTTCGTTCCCGTTTGTAAAGGAGGGAGAGACAGATAAGAATGCTGCATATGTAGCGATTGACGATAATATAACATCGTTTGGCTATATTGTAAGACTTTATTCTGCATGGAGCGGTGACGATGTTAGTGATCGCGAATATGGCGACAGAACAATTAACATGAATGCTGATGACCGGTATACAAAGGTTCGTGGTGGTGAAGGAATTGAAAAACCGTACGTTCTTTCTACAGGCAAGACCGGTTATGATAATGGCATCGTATTCCGTTATCGAGACGATGATCTGTTCTATGATGGAGCAATGGATACGATCAAATCTGTGAAACTGATGTTAAAGGCACCGGGGGCAGAGGAATATACAGCATACGAGATGACTTATGATACAGATAATGAGCTGTTCTTTTTTAATCTGAAAAATGGAAACGTTACCAATGCGAATGGAATGTACAAATTCTATTATATGGTTGACTTTGGTGATGGAGAGAAGGCAGTACAGGATCTGTATTATGTACCTGAAAATGCGGAAGCTGTAGCGGGTGTAAAAGCAGCAGAGATTGAGTATCAGAAATATGATTATAACATGACCGCTTCAGTTACGCCGGAGAACGGAGTAAACAGTGATCAAAACCCGGTTGTAGCGCTGAGCATTACAAGAAATGACGGAGAGAAAACGATAAATGCAATTTCTGAAAAAGAAATCGTTTCCATGTCAGCCGATATTTCGTCACTGGGATATAAGGATGAGCAGGTAACGATCAGTCCGATTACCGGAAAGGCCGTGCTGTATGTGGATGAAAATACTGCGGCAGGTAATCACGCAGTTCCGATCACGATCAAGGATAAGTTTGGTAATACTTATACGACAACAGCAACCGTTAAAGTAGTAGCAAATACAGGAGTGGGTCAGGACTGGGATGAATCTATTATCTACTTCCTGCTGACAGACCGTTTTTATGATGGAAGCACAGCAAATAATACGGGTGTTAATAAGAGCTTAAGAGAAGATTATCATGGCGGTGATTTTGCCGGACTGATTGAGAAGCTGGACTATATCGATTCGTTGGGAGTCAACACCATTTGGATTACACCGGTAGTAGATAATATTAAGAGTTTTTACAGTGAAGAGATCAATCAAAATGTAGGCGGCTATGCAGGCTATTGGGCTTGTGATTTTACTAAGTTGGATGAGCACCTGGGAACAACCGAGGAATTCGACAAGCTGTTAGATGAAGCACATGCGCGTGGCATTAAGATCATGCTGGATATCGTTGTCAACCATGCCGGCTATGACAAGGATGACGATGGAGATTGGACGCATACGGATAGCCCGTTTAGCGGCATGATCCGTCCGAAGAGTGAAGCCGGAAGTGACAGTGTGACACAGTGGTTGTCTGATTTACCTGATTTTGTGACGGAAAATCAGGAGGTCAGAAGTAAACTGATCGAGTGGCAGACGGCGTGGGCAACTCACACGACCGCAAATGGAAACAGCGTTGATTATTTCCGTGTAGATACAGTAAAGCACGTGGATCATGAGACATGGTCACAGTTGAAGACATCCATTGCAGAGGCAAATCCTGATTTTAAGATGATTGGTGAGTATTTTGGTGCAAGCTGTATCAACACAGGCGATTATCTGGCAGATGGACAGATGGATGCACTGCTTGATTTCGATTTCAAGTCCATTGCAAAGCAGTTCGTAGATGGAAATATTGATAGTGCAGAAGCTTCACTGGAGAGCAGAAATGTATCCTTGAACAATGCGATCACCATGGGACAATTCTTAAGCAGCCATGATGAGACCGGTTTCTTAACGTCAGTTGGCGGTGACACCAGCAAAATGAAGGTTGCAGCAGCATTACAGTTGACTGCAAAGGGTATTCCGATCATCTATTATGGTGAGGAGATCAACTTATCTGGTGATACGACATACGGAAGTGACGGCAACAACCGTTATGATATGCAGTTTGAAGATTTGTCCGCAGAGCAGTCTGCAATGATGGAACATTATAAAAAATTGATCGCTGCACGAAACGCGAAGACAAGTGTATTTGCAAAGGGTGACAGAACAAAGGTTGCTGGCAGTGATGAAGACGGATATCTGGTAGTGAAGAGAAGCTACGGTTCTGATTATGCATTTGTTGGACTGAATACGACAACAGAGGAAAAGCAGCTTGAGGTTCCCGTGAACGCTTCACTGGCAACTGTAAAAGATTTATATTCTGGTAAGACTTTTACAGTGAGCGGCGGTAAAGCGAATGTGACGATTCCGGCAAGCAGTGATGGCGGTACAGTGATTTTAGTTGCCGGTGCATATCAGTCTTCTGGTGGTTCTTCCAGCGGGGATGTTGCTCCATCTACACCGGACTCCGAAACGAAAAAACCGGATGATGTGACAACCGAGACAAAGACCGAGACAACAACGAATGAAGCAGGAAACGAGGTAACAGTAACCATTACAACTGAGAAGGATGCAAATGGCAAGGTTACAGGAAGTAAGGAAGTTTCTGTGATCGCAGAGGCAGACAAAAATACATCTGCAACCGTGATTACTAAGAAGAATGCGGACGGAAAGGTGACAAGTGCGCAGGCAGATGTGGCAGTGACCGGAAGCGGAAGCAACAAGAAGTTAACCGGAACGATTTCAGGAAATGTTGTTTCTCAGATTACTGATGCGGCGGGTGCAAAGAACGTTGAGCTTTCTGTAACAGTTGCATCAGGCAAGAATTCTTACACAGTCAAAGCAGATGCTGAAAAATTGACGGCAGGAGCAAAACTGAAAGTTGTTGCGATCGACAAAAAGACACAGAAGTATGTGTTGGTAAATGCGAAAACCTATACAGTAGGTAAGGACGGCGGCATAAAGGTAGCGCTTGCCGGTGGTCAGACATACGAACTGTTGAGTAAGAAAGAAATGGCAACAGTTGAGAAAGAGATTCTCAATGCCGTAAAGGTTCAGAAATCTTTTGCTACGGTTCAGCCTGGCAAGAGCACAAAAGTGCAGATGAGCAGCAAGCTGGATATGGATAATGTATCAAAGATTACCTATGTTTCCAGCAAAAAATCTGTGGCAACAGTTAGCAAGTCTGGTAAGATTACTGCCAAGAAAGCAGGTACAGTTACCATTAAGGCAAAGGTTACTTTGAAGAATGGTAAGACAAAGACAGTTTCTATGAAAGTAAAAGTGAAATAGGTTTTACATGAGGGGCGGTGCGAGGCATCGCCTCTTTTGTTTTTCCCCGTTACATGTTATATGGCAAACAAGAATATCCCGTGAAAGATCACCGGTTAGTGGCTCATACTAAATTTCTACAAAAACCTTGCACCATTGTACGAATTATAGTAGTATACTATAGGACGTTACCCGGCTAAAGTGTTGTGTGACATACCGGCATAAGAGGAATCTGTAAGAGCCGGTGAACGGTGCACAGGAAATGCTGCGCATGGGACGGTGCACTTTGGTAATGAAGAAAACAGAAGTGAGAAAAGGAGTAGAATCATGAATATTGTATGTTTAGACCTGGAAGGTGTTTTAGTACCGGAGATCTGGATTGCGTTTGCAGAGGCCAGCGGGATTCCTGAGCTGAAGCGGACGACCAGAGATGAGCCGGATTATAACAAGCTGATGAACTGGCGGCTGGGTATCTTAAAGGAGCATGGACTTGGGCTAAAGGAGATTCAGGAGACGATCGCAAAGATCGATCCGATTCCAGGCGCAAAGGAGTTTTTGGACGAGCTGCGCTCGCTGACACAGGTCATCATTATCAGTGATACCTTTGAGCAGTTTGCGACACCGCTTATGAAGAAGCTGGGCTGGCCGACGATCATGTGTAATTCCTTAGAGGTGGCAGAGAACGGAGAGATTACCGGCTTTCAGATGCGCTGTGAGAAGTCAAAGCTTACGACAGTAAAGGCGTTGCAGTCTATCGGTTATGAGACGATCGCCAGTGGAGACAGCTTTAACGATCTTGGAATGATCCAGGCCAGCAAAGCAGGCTTTTTGTTTAAGAGTACCGAGCAGATCAAGAAGGATTATCCGCAGTATCCTGCATTTGAGGAGTATGATGAGTTACTGGCTGCGATCAAGGCAGCACTATAGTATAGTAAAAAGCTTGTAATTGTAAAGTTATGAAATGGTTACATGATTTTTTCAAATGCTATGTATGGATTGATTTAAGGGGTTCTCAAATGAGACATTGCAGCGATTCGTAACGTTGCAAAAACGGTAACTATTCAGGATAAACCGACATGTGCGGTAAAATGCTGGCGGTTATCGTTTTCTTTTATATAATCATAATCAAGAGGAGGATTAGATGATGAAAACGTACAAGAAGATCATGCACGGCGTGGTGAAGGTCGAGAATGTCATTATGGCAGTGACCCTCGTTGTGTCATTAGTATTGACCTTCGCAAATGTGATCGGTCGAAAAGCGTTGAACCACTCACTGACCTGGGTGGATGAGCTGGTTGTGGCACTTTTTGTACTGATCTCACTCATGGGGGCTGCGCTTGCCTGCCGTGAGGATGGAGGACTGGTGGGGCTCAGTCTGGTTTCTGACCGGTTGAAGGGCTCTGCGAGACTGGTGCAGAAGCTGGTGGCAAATGTATTTAGTATTATTTACTGCGGGATCCTGACCTGGCAGGGAATCGGACGTACAATGGCGGATTTCAGCCAGAATACACATACTTTCGTATTGCATTGGCCGAGATGGATCTTTTGGTTTTTCGTGCCGGTTTGTGGCGTATGCTTGATCTTGCATTTTATCGAAAATACCTTTGATTTCCTGAGTGCAGGAAAGGAGGGCAAAAACTAATGGTTACAGCAGTTCTTTTTCTTGTATTCTTTGTATTGCTGGTTTTGGATGTGCCCATCGCGATCTGTCTGGGTGCATCTTCCGTAGCAGCGATTTTGACCGCAGGCCAGAGTCTGACTGTCGTTGCTACAAATACCTATTCCGGTATCAGTAAAACATTGTTGCTGGCAATTCCGTTTTTCATTCTTGCTGGAAATATTATGGCAAAGGCTGGTATTTCCAAGCGTTTGATCAAGTTTATCGACAGCTGCGTGGGACACAGACGGGGTGGTATCGCGATCGTTTGTGTCATAGTGGCATGCTTTTTTGGTGCGATCTCCGGTTCCGGTCCCGCGACGGTAGCAGCCCTTGGTGCGATTCTGATCCCTGCGATGATCGAGGCTGGCTTCAGTGCACCATTTGCGACTGCGCTGATGGCGGCGGCGAGCTCCATTGCGATCGTCATTCCACCCAGTATTGCATATGTCGTATATGCATCCATTACCGGTGAAAATGTTGGAGATCTATTTATTGCAGGTATTGTTCCCGGTATCCTGATGGGTCTGGCGCTGGTCATCGTTGTTATGATCGAGGTGCGTAAGAAGGGTATTCAGTCCTCCCGGGAAAAGGCGAGCTGGAAGGAACGCTGGGGCACTTTTAAGGATGCATTCTGGGGCTTCCTCATGCCGATCATTATTCTTGGCGGTATTTACGGTGGTGTTTTTACACCCACAGAGGCAGCAGCTGTTGCGGCAGTTTACGGTTTGGTCGTTGGTGTGTTTATTTATCGTGAGATTAAGCTGAAGGATCTGTTTGATATCACCATCGAGTCTGCAAAGACCACTGGTGGTATTATGTTTATCGTGGCATCTGCGACATTGTTCTCTTATGTATGTACGTTATTTGGTATTTCCGGTGCAGCGACATCACTGCTTGGAAGCGTTTCTGCGGACAAGTTTGTATTCCTGCTGATCTGTAATGTGATCTTCCTGATCGCAGGTTGCTTTATTGATGCAAACTCCGCAATGTACATTTTTATTCCGATCATGTTCCCGATCTGCAAGGCACTGGGCTTCAGTCCGGTGGCGTTTGGTGTCATGGCGACCTTAAACCTTGCGATTGGTCAGGTTACACCTCCGGTTGGAGTCAACCTGTTTGTAGCGATCAGCTTAAAGATCAAAAATGCAGCAAAGGTTACCTTGCAGGAAATCTCAAAGGCTGTGATGCCAATGGTGGCTGCTGCGTTGATCGTTTTGGTTGTATTTACTTATTTTCCGCGGGCTGCTTACACGACAACTGCAGGTTCATCTGCGGATGTAGCTACTGACAGCACAAAGATCGAGGCATATGATAACGAGACTTATGATCCGTCTGAGGATGCATTCTACAACGATGCAGAGTGGGAGGAGATGACCTGGCACTTTGCATGTTCTACGGGTGAAACATCCACCTGGGCAAAGGCAGGACGCTATTTTGGCGCGCTGATGGAGGAGTCTACCGGAGGCAAGGTAAAGGTTGTTGTAGATGGATTCTCTGATCAGCTGACAAACGGCTCTCAGCCGGATGGTATTTCTGCGCTGATGGAGGGTGATCCGGTGCAGCTGTCTATGCACAGCAATTTGATCTACTCATCCTTTGATGACAGATTTAATGTAGTTTCACTGCCGTATATTTTTGATGATTATGATGATGTGGATGCCAAGCTGGACGGTGAGGCAGGCCAGAAGCTGGAAGAGATCTTAGACGGTATGGGCTTAAAGTGCTTTGGAATGGCAGAAAACGGTTTCCGTCAGCTGACAAATTCCAAGCGAGAAGTGAAGTCAGTCGATGATCTGAAGGGATTAAAGATCCGTGTGGCAGGTTCTAACCTGCTCATGAAGTCCTACGAGGACTGGCAGGCGAATGCCACAAATATGAACTGGTCCGAGACATATACTGCATTACAGCAGAATACGGTGGAAGGTCAGGAAAATCCGCTTCCCGCCATTGCTTCTGCATCTGTGCAGGAGGTTCAGGACTACATATCACTGTGGAATGCATATTATGACTGTCTGTTCTTCTGCATGAATGGTGAGATTTTTGATGGATTAACACCGGAGCAGCAGGCAATTGTAGAGGAAAATGCGAAAAAGACGGTTGAGTATCAGCGTATGATCAACCGCTTTGAGTGTGACCGCCTGATCGCTGACTGGGTGGCAAATGAGACGATCCATGTAACGTATACAGAGGATATTGATACCGAAGGATTTAAGAGCGCAACAGATGGAGTCGCAGACTGGTTTGTAGACCAGCTGGTCAATACAGACGGCTTTGAGGAAACGGAGGCAAAGAGTCTGGTGGAAGCCTTCACAAAATAAGATAAGTTAGACAAAAGACCTTTCTGATATATCAGGGAGGTCTTTTTTTGTCGTATAGGAAACGTTGTCTCCTATACGACAAAAGCCTCCGGCAAGATGCGCACCTTCGCGGAGATGAAAAATATGCTTCGCATACCGCTCGGGCGCGAAAGAGTCGCGAGCGACTCTTTTATAAAATTGCTTGGCTGTAGGAGATGGCTGTGCTACAATAGATGCAATTGAGATTGATGCTGAAGGAAGAAGGAGAACGTGTCATGATACATGAAGAAATTACTATTTCCGTAGATGGGATAGAAGCCACAGCCAAATTGACAACGTATGTGTTGTCACAGTATGAGGATGTGCGGATGGAACCGGCACCGTTTGTTATTATTTGTCCGGGTGGCGGGTATGAATTTTTGTCCAACCGTGAGGCAGAGCAATTTGCATTGCAGTGGAATGCCAGAGGTGTGCATGCTGCCGTACTGCGTTATTCGGTGGCACCGGAGCGTTTTCCGGTGGCACTGCTGCAGCTTGCGAATGCGGTTGCACTTGTGCACGAAAAAAGTGAAGAGTGGTGCGTAAATCCGGATCAGATCTTTCTGGAGGGATCTTCAGCAGGAGGGCATCTGGCGGCGAGCTTTGGTGTATTCTGGAGCAAGCCGTATCTGCGGGAAGCGTTGGGAATTGGAGATGATTTTGAGGCGCGTTTGCGCCCGGCGGGGTTGATCCTGAATTATCCGGTCATCACGGCTGGAACTTATGCCCATGAGGGATCTTTTCAAAATCTGATGGGTGATGTTGCAGATGATGAAGAGCGTAGGGTAGAGCTTTCCATTGAGGAACAGGTCAATGAAGATATGCCGCCGGTCTTTGTATGGCATGGCGGTGAGGATCAGAGTGTTCCGCCGGAAAATTCGCTGCTTTTAGCCATTGCCTGCAGACAGGTGGGTGTTCCGGTGGAGCTGCATCTGTATATGAAAGGGGAGCATGGTCTGGGCCTGGCCAATGATCTGACACAGGCACCCGATGGCTATGGAATCGAGCCTTCCTGTGAGAGCTGGATGGAGCTGGCCTTTATCTGGATGCAGGAGGTCATTTCATGAGAACGTTGAATGTAAATAAGCTTGCGCGCCTGCAGGAAATCTTATCAGAGATGGTGGAAGCACAGTTTGTGTCCGGCTCCAGCTGCATGGTGTTACAAAGTGGCAGGGAATTGTGCTATTATGAGGCAGGATATCGTAATATCGAAGAGAAAAAGCCGCTCACACGGGACACGATCTTCCGCCTTTATTCCATGACAAAACCGATGACGGCGGTAGCTGCCATGATGCTTTTGGAGGAGGGCAGACTGGATCTGCTCACACCGGTATCGGAGTTTTTTCCGGGCTTTCAGAATCAGTTTTATATCCGTGACGGAAAAAACATTCCGGTGCAGACCCCGGTTCAGATCCGTCACCTTTTAAACATGACATCCGGGCTTACTTATCCGGGTGGAATGGAGCAGGAGACGGATGTGCAGACCGGTGCGCTGATAGACGAGGTGGTTGCAAAATTACACACGGAGGAGGCTCTGACTACCTGTGAGATCGTGGAACGCTTAGGAGCCATTCCGTTACTGTTCGAGCCTGGCACGCGGTGGAATTATGGATTGTCTGCGGATGTTCTGGGGGCAATCGTTGAGAAGGCGAGTGGTATGCGTTTTGGGGAATTTTTAAAGAAACGTATATTTGAGCCCCTTGAGATGAATGATACAGCGTTTTATGTGCCCCGGGAGAAACAGGAGCGGTTGGCGAAGGTATATGACTGGGATACGGAGAAACATATGCTCGTGAAGCGTGAACCGGATCATCTTGGCATTTCTACGCGCATGGAACGTGATCCTGCTTTTGAATCCGGTGGAGCCGGGCTTGCAAGCACGATCGGTGATGTGGCAAAATTTGCAAATATGCTGACTGCACGCGGAAAGATGCCGGACGGCAAATCGCTGATTTCTGAGAAAACCTGGGAGTATCTGACCGGTGGAAAGCTGGATCCGGCGCAGAGAGTCAGCATGGACTGGGAAAATCTGCCGGGTTTTAACTACGGCAATCTGATGCGCGTGCTCGAAGATCCGGACAAATGCGTGTCTCTTGGCACAAAGGGAGAGTATGGCTGGGATGGCTGGCTGGGTGCTTATATGGCCAATGACCCGGAAAATGAGCTGACGCTGCTGATCATGAACCAGCGCATGAACACAGGAACAACGCTATATACAAGAAAAATGAGAAACATTGTATTTTCTTCTTTAGAATAGTATCTATTTTCGTAACTATTCAGGACAGGTCGAAGCGGAACCGCGTAGACCGTGAGAACATGATTCAGGAGTGCGGAAATCCCATCGTCGAAGACGATTTTCATGGATTTTCGCATCGTAGCTGTGAGGGTACTGAACAGTTACCTATTTTCATTATGTAGTGAGGCAGATACAGTTTCGTGTCCAGGACGATCGGGATATTATATAAAGAGAATCTTGTATACACACCAGAACAGCAGCAGTGCCATGATCACATTGAAGATACGGTAATGCTTGTTGTAGATCGGAAACAGCAGACTTCCGACCGTTGCCCAGATGAGATTTCCGGTGGCGGCGCAGGCAGCCATTGTGATGGCAAAGATCAGTGTTGCAGGGATGCCTGTTCCATAAGGAAGCACAAAGCTACAGTAGGCAGCGATGCCCAGCATCAGGATCTTGACATTTAAAAATTGTAATAGAAAGCCGTTGACGAAGCTCAGCGGCTTCTTTTTATGTTCACGTGAATGTGCCGGGATTCCATGGGGATCAGGCGTGACCGGAGTCGTGGTGGCTGTGTTCCCGGGATCATCCGAAGCAGCCGTGGGATCCGGTGCTGCATGGCGCGTCAGCGTTTTGTAACCGAGCCATAAAATGTAGGCAGCACCCACAAAACGGGCATAGCGTTCGATGGAGGGAATCAGATCTCCCAGAAGCTTGCAGCCAAAGCCGCAGATCAGCATGACCGTGATAAGTCCGGTCCAGATTCCCCGCATGAGCGGCAGGCATTTTTTAAAGCCGTATTGTCCGGTGGAGGAAAGCAGTAATACATTGTTCGGTCCGGGACTAAAGGTGGTTGCGCAGGCATATGCCACCAGCGCAAAAAAGACAGATAACTGCATGATGAAGGCTCCTTTTTTCATTTTGGAAATAGATTCACTTGCGTCCATTCTATCACATTCCTGGGATGCATGGAATGATTGGAATCATTAAAAAAAATAGACAAAAAAGATGGATTTATAGAATGAAAATTGTTGATTTTTTGTACAATTGTGCTATATTTTATATTTATAGATGAATAGTAGCGGTGGATTCGTGCATCGGAGCTGTGCAGTAGTGAACAGCTCCGATGCGAAAATCCTGTGGAAGAAAATGATGGAAAGGTATAGGGAGGAACTTCTATGAGTTTGAGAGAACAGCATTTATCAGACCAGAATCGAATGGCAAAAATAATAAGTATCGTGATCCTGGCGAGCATGTTATTTATTTCTTTTCTTGCTTTTGTTCAACAGATCCGGCCAGACATGATCGTGAGGACGATCATTCTGATCGTGGCGATTGTTGTAAATATTGTGGGCTACCGCGTATTCCGGACATCGGAGACATATCGGCATATCGTGTCGGTGTCCACATTTATAGGATATCTGGCATTTATTTTTACATATAGAGATACTTTTGTATTTGTGTATATTTTCCCCATCGCAGTGATGATCATGATCTTTCAGGATAAGAGGGTGATCAAGCTCAGCGCGCTTCTGGCAGTGCTGGCGAATCTGGTCTTTTTTATCACTTTCCAGCTTCGTTTCCCCGGTCAGGTGTCAAATCAGGTAGTCATCGTGGAGATGGCGCTTGTGATCGTGGCAGCAGTGACATCGGTGTTTATTATCACCATGCAGCAAAAGCACGGGGAGGAAAACACAGAGGAGATTGAGGAACGCGCAGCGCAGCAGGCGCAGGTGGCGGCAGAGGTGGTCAGACATTCCAGAAATCTGGCAGATAAATTCCAGCAGGCGATGACCGTATCCGATACATTAAATGAATGTATGGATTCCAGCCACAGCTCGGTCAGTGAGATTGCGGACAGCACCAGACTGACGGCCGAGGCGATCGAGCAGCAGACCACGCAGACCGTGGAGATACAGCATCATGTGCAGCAGGTCGAGGAACAGACCAGGCAAATGGCGAATCTTTCTGAGGCGACGAAGGAAACGGTTGAACAGGGAGTGGAGCTGATCAGACAGCTGAAGGAACAGGCGACGGAGCAGATTTCTGCGATCATCAGCAGACTGATCGGCGATGCGGAGAATGCGTCCGTCAGTATGTCACAGTCAGCGGCTTACGCAGAAAAGCAGAATGAGATGATCGCTGTCACGGGTGACAAGCTTCGGGATATTCAGAAAAACAGTGATGCGCTGAACGGAAATGTCATGCGTGTCAGTCAGGCTGTGGGGGATGTGGTGACAGCCAACACGGCGATTTCCGACAGCATTTCCAATCTTTCTGCAACGAGTGAGGAAGTGGCGGCCTCTACGGAGAGTTCCTTAGCGCTCAGTGACAGTAGCATGAATGCATTAAAGGAGATGAATGATCTGTTGGATGAGATCTACAGTATTTCCGAGAATATGATGAAATTATCAGAATAAAGATGAAAAAACAGAAACGAAAAATGCTGTCCCGGTAAAATGGGGCAGCATTTTTTAAAGGAAATGAATTGTAACAATTAATGTTTTCGTGCGATCTCATGAAGGATACGGATCGCTTCAGGGATATGTTCCTCCTGCACGGAAGAATAATTGATCACAAAATAGTGTTCCACATTTGTGGGCAGCGAATAGTAATGGGATAAGGCGGACAGCTTGATCCCTTTTTGTTCGGCATACATACAGAATTCCCGGTCGCTCAGCGTGGTGTTGATCTTCATGATAAAGTGCAGCCCGGCGTCCTCCTCCATGATCTCCACATAAGATGAAAACTTACTTTCCCGGATGCAGTTTAACAGGTAATCACGTTTTGCGTGGTAATAATTGCGCATGCGGTTTAAGTGTTTTTCAAAATAGCCGTCCTCGATAAAGCGGGCCAGCGTATACTGCTCAAAGTTGGACACTGTGCAGGAATAAAACGATAATTCTTTATAAAAACGGTTCACCAGTGATTTCGGAAGCACCATGTAGCTGATGCGGACGGTAGATGAGAGGGTTTTCGTAAAGGTATTGATGTAGATGACTCGCTCCAAAACATCGATGTCCTGCAGAGCCGGAATGGGCTGTCCCGTCATGCGGAATTCGCTGTCATAATCATCCTCAATGATATAGCGGTCAGGAGATTTGGATGCCCAGCCCAGTAGCTCGTAGCGTCTGCCGATGGGCATGACGATACCGGTGGGAAAATGGTGGGAGGGGGAAATATGTACGACATCCGTGTGGTATTTTTCCAGTTCGTTGATGATGATGCCGCTCTCATCCATCGGGATGTGGCTGCATGCCACCTGATGTTTTTTGTAGATCTTATAGATCTTGTCGTACCCGGGATCCTCCACGGCATAATTTTTGTCAAAACCCAAAAGCTGGATCAAAAGTCCGTATAAATATTCTGTCCCGGCGCCGATGATGATCTGCTCCGGCTCAATGTGGAGATTGCGGTAGCCCTTCAGATGGTCAGCAATCGCCTGACGCAGTTTTAAGATTCCGCCGCAGGGCGGATTTGTCACAAGCTCTTTCTGATTTTCATTTAAAATTTCCCGGATCAGCTTTGTCCAGATCGAAAACGGAAAATTCTCACTGTCGGTCTGGTTACTGGAAAAATTGGCGATATATGACGTTTCTCCCGAGGAAAGGCGGATATTCTCGGAGGACAGCAGAGCGTTTTGTTGTTCCTTATCCTGACTGATATCAGCAACAAAAAATCCTTTTTTCGGCAGGGAATAGATATAGCCCTCAGCGACAAGCTGTCCATAAGCGGACTCCACGGTGATCACGCTGATACCCAGATTTTTTGCAAGGCTGCGCTTGGAGGGCAGACGGCTTCCAGGCGCGAGAATGCCCGATAAAATGTCGTTTTTGATACACTTATACAAATGATTGTAGAGGGTATCTGACCCTATATCGGTGAAAGAATATGTCAGCATTTTTGTAAAAACCTCCAAACTGACCTTATTGAATATATTTGAATTGAGTATTTAAACAAGGTCACAATTTATTATATGATAGATGCAATTCACAGGCAAGGAAAAAATACATATATC
The DNA here is from genome assembly GCA_022773965.1 of Lachnospiraceae bacterium. Taxonomy (GTDB): domain Bacteria; phylum Bacillota; class Clostridia; order Lachnospirales; family Lachnospiraceae; genus W0P33-017. The sequence goes on along the minus strand of JALFNQ010000251.1, from coordinate 20,590 downwards.
ATATGGAGGAAAACAAAAAATGAGTACAGAAAGATATGGTTTAAACAAGGAGCTGGCACAGATGTTAAAGGGCGGCGTGATCATGGATGTCACGACACCGGAGCAGGCGAGGATCGCACAGGAGGCAGGTGCATGCGCAGTTATGGCACTGGAGCGTATCCCGGCAGATATACGCGCAGCAGGCGGCGTGTCCAGAATGAGTGACCCGAAGATGATCAAGGGCATTCAGGAGGCAGTATCCATTCCGGTTATGGCAAAGTGCAGGATCGGTCATTTTGCAGAGGCACAGATTTTGGAAGCCATTGAGATCGACTACATTGATGAGAGTGAGGTACTCTCTCCGGCAGATGATGTTTATCATATTGACAAGACCAAATTCAAGGTGCCCTTCGTGTGTGGCGCAAAGGATCTGGGCGAGGCACTTCGCCGCATTGAGGAGGGCGCTTCCATGATCCGTACAAAGGGCGAGCCTGGCACCGGAGATGTGGTGCAGGCAGTCAGACATATGAGAAAGATGAACCAGGAGATCGCACGGATCACTTCCATGCGAGAGGACGAATTGTATAACCAGGCAAAAGAACTGCAGGTTTCCTATGAACTCGTAAAATATGTTCATGATAATGGCAGACTGCCTGTAGTGAATTTTGCAGCAGGTGGCGTGGCAACGCCTGCAGACGCAGCACTTATGATGCAGCTTGGTGCAGAGGGTGTGTTTGTTGGATCAGGCATTTTCAAGTCCGGTGATCCGAAGAAGCGTGCGGCAGCCATTGTAAAAGCGGTAACAAACTTTAACGACTCCAAGCTTTTAGCAGAGTTGTCTGAGGATCTGGGCGAGGCAATGGTCGGCATTAACGAGCAGGAGATCGAGCTTCTGATGGCAGAGAGAGGGAAATAAAATGGTGATCGGAGTATTAGCAGTGCAGGGCGCCTTCATTGAGCATGAAAAGATGCTGGAAGCGCTCGGAGCCACAACCTTTGAAATCCGCCAGAAAAAGGACTTAGAGCAGCACATGGACGGGTTGATCCTTCCCGGTGGAGAGAGTACAGTGATGGGAAAGCTTTTAAAGGAACTGGAGCTGTTTGAGCCGCTGAAAGCGCTGATCGAGAATGGTCTTCCCGTTTTCGGTACATGCGCAGGCATGATCCTTCTGGCAGATGAGCTGTCCAATGATGAAAAGCGCCATTTTGCGACCCTTCCGGTGACAGTCAGAAGGAATGCATACGGAAGGCAGCTGGGAAGCTTTCATGCACGGGCGCAGATGAAGGGTGTTGGAGAAATCCCGATGACCTTTATCCGGGCGCCGTTCGTGGAGCAGACCCATGGCGCAGATGTGCTGGCAACGGTTGACGGCAATATTGTGGCCGTGCGCTATCAAAACCAGCTGGCGACCGCCTTTCATCCAGAGCTGGATGAGGATCCGTCGGTACACAGATACTTTCTTCAGATGTGTGCCAGTTAATATAGAATGAAAAAGGGGTGATTCGGAATCAACGGTCGCTTCTTCTTTATAAAAAGGCAGCCCTTTTATGGCTGTCTTTTCGATTTGTGAAAAAAATGTGAATTGTTAGCACTCTCTATTGTCGAGTGCTAGCAATGGTGGTATAACATAATCAACAAAGGAAATGAAGCAGAAAACCGAAAGAAAGAGCTTCGGATCCCTTGAAAAAACTCAACACCTCGGATTTCTCCGATCGTGCTACAACAATTTTTCATCATGGAAGGGAGATATGACTTATGATGATGCATGATATTTTTGGAGAAGACTTATTTGATGATTTCATGGACGATTTTGCATTTCCGGCATTTCCGGATACAGAGAAAGCACTGTATGGAAAGCATGCAAAGAATCTGATGAAAACGGATGTGAAGGAAACAGATACCGAGTATGAGCTGATCGTTGATCTGCCCGGCTTCAAGAAGGATGAGGTTAAGGTCTCACTGGAAAATGGTTATCTGACGATTCAGGCCGCGAAGGGACTGGATAAGGATGAACAGGAAAAGAAGACCGGAAAGTACATCCGAAGAGAGCGTTACGCAGGAGCTTGTGCACGTTCCTTCTATGTTGGTGATGACATTACGCAGGACGAGATCAAAGGTAACTTTAAGCACGGCATTTTGCGGCTGACCATTCCGAAAAAGGAAGCAAAAGCGGCTGTAGAACAGAACAACTATATCACAATTGAAGGGTAAAAGGAGGAATTATTATGTTAGTACCGAGCATTTTTGGAGAGGATTTATTTGACAACTTTTTTGAGGATTTCGCAAGACCGGCAAGAACGACTGTGAGATACAATACACCCACAGCAACCGTGATGCGTACAGATGTAAAGGAGACCGATACCGGTTATGAGCTGGATATTGATCTCCCCGGTTACAAGAAAGAGAATGTACAGGTAGAGTTAAAGGATGGATGCCTGACCGTTGCTGCCAAGACAGAGCAGAACAAAGATGAGAAGGATGAAAACGGCAAATATATCCGTCGCGAGCGTTACAGCGGAACTTGCAGCAGATCCTTCTACGTTGGCGAGGACATTGAGAAGAGCGAGATCAAGGCAAAATTTGAGGATGGTATCCTGAAACTGTCTGTACCGAAGAAGGATGCAAAGCCGAAGGTAGAGGAAAACAGATATATTACCATCGAGGGCTAAACGGGCGCCCTTGAGTTATCATCAATGGATCGAAGCATTGGAGCTTCGAAAAGTTCCGAAAAAATGACAAGGCGGGGGTGCCCAGATGGGCGCTCCCGCTCATTTTGATTTCATTTGTTTCTGTGCGAATGTGTGCGGAATAGACATTTTCATATGATATTCTCGTGATCAGGAGGTGGAGCGTATGGCAAAGAGGGATTATTATGACTGTCTTGGTGTGAAAAAGACTGCAAACGACAAAGAGATCAAAAGTGCATACCGTAAGCTGGCAAAAAAGTATCATCCGGACACGAATCCCGGCGATAAACAGGCAGAGCAGCGGTTTAAGGAGATCACAGAGGCTTATAATGTTCTGAGTGATAAAGAAAAACGAAAACTATATGATCAGTTTGGTATGGCGGCATTCGATGGCAGCATGGGTGATCCAACGGCCGGTGATCCCTTTGGAGGAGCCGGAGGCGGCGGAAGCTACAGCGGTGATTTTGGAAATGGCGGTCATTACAGAGAATATCATTACAGCAGTGGAGATATGGATGATATCTTTGGGGATATTTTTGGAGATATGTTTCACGGTGGAAGCTTTTCCAGAGGATCAGGCGGTTCCTTTGGCGGATTTGGAGATTCCTTCGGAAGCGGTTTTGGCGGACAGACGCAGTATGATCACGCAGAGGGAAAAAATGTGCATTCAGATGTGACGATCGATTTTGAGGAGGCGGCATTTGGCTGTGACAAATACCTTCGTTTTGAAGGGGATAAAAGAGAATCGCTTCAGGTACACATTCCGGCGGGCATTGATGAAGGGCAGAGCGTGCGGCTGAAAGGAAAAGGAGAAACAGGGCGTTTTGGCGGGCAGGCAGGGGATCTGCTGCTCAAGGTGCATATCCGGCCGCATCCGGAATATACGCGTAAGGGATGTGATGTGTATATTACCCAGACGATTCCGTATAAGACCGCAGTGCTGGGCGGAAAGGCGTATTTTAAGACGCTGCATGGAACGGTGGAGTGCAATGTGCCGGCAGGAACGCAGTCCGGCAGTAAGATCCGCCTGAAGCATAAGGGGATTGTATCCATGAAGAATCCCACAAAGCACGGAGATGAATATGTGGTCATACGGATTGCAGTACCAAAAAATCTGACACCGGAGCAGCGTCGTGTAGTAGAACAACTGTCTGACAATTGTTGACTATACTGGGAATTGGTGCTAAAATAGAGCTGTTATGAGTGGAATCGTTTTTGGAGTCGATAAAGTTGCTTACTTGATGGAAGGATGGCATCGGAATGGGTGAAGTGTTATATAAAGGGAAAACATATTATGAACCGGATCGAAGAGCGCAGCAGGCACTTGTATCAGCCGGTATTTATAGCTTCAGGTATTATCCGAAGGACAGTCTGGTAGTGGCAGCAGACCTCACTGTAGAGAATTTTGGATGTGAAAAGTTTTATGACCCGATGCCGCAGAGTATGGCAGAACAATTGATCATACCGGAGGATCAGACATTGTGTGAGGATCTGTTCAAAAAGATCGATCAGGGTGAAAAGCGTGTTTCGACGACACTCCGTTGCAGGAGAGACCAGTCATTGATCTGTGTTACGATCACAACGACAGACTGGGATGGATCAGGAGCACCGGAAAGTGCCATCGGTATTATAGAGAATCCGGATGAGAAGACAGTTTCTGCTGAAATGGTTCGTGCACTCAGTGATGACTATCATTCTATTTATTATATAGATTTTGACAAAAATCAGGTTGTACCCTATCGGCTGAGTGAGGATATCGAGAAAGAATATGGTGCTTTTTTCCGTTCCAGACCGGAATATGGGGCAGCCATATCGAGATATATTTCACGGACAGTCATGCCGGAGGATCGCGAAGAAATGATGCGAGCGTGCTCCGTGACAAATCTGCGCGAGCATTTTGCAGAGGGTAAAGTATTTGTTCATGATTTTCGTGCAGTTCGAAATGACAAGACTGCATTTTGCCGCATGAAGGCGGTCAATCTCTCAGCAGACGGTACACTTCATAAAGCGATTTTTGGTTTTTCCGATATCAGCAAAGAAAAGACCAGAGAGCTGGAGCGCTACGCGTATATTGATCCGGTAACCGGTGGTGATAATTATGTGCGCTTTAAGAAAAAGCTGGCGGAGAAGACCAAAAGAGGTTATATCGTGTCCATGGATATCCATTCCTTTAAGGTGGTAAATTCCATTTGCGGAACGACAAAGGGTGATGAGATCCTGCGGGAAATCTGGCATTGTATTGAGAAAAATATCCGTGGAAACGATCTGGCTGCGCATATCAACGCAGATCACTATATTATTTTTTATGAAGAGATGGACAAAGCAGCCGTGTCAGAACGACTGGAGATGCTTACGATCCAGCTTGGAAAGCGTTCTGTGGAATTGAATGTACCACAGCAATTGCCTTATTTTGGCGTTTCTGCATGGGAGCCGGACAATAAGATCGAGCAGATCTACAATGAGGCAAATATCGCCAGACATGAGATCAAGGAGCGCAAGGATATCAACCATGCATTTTTCAGTCAGGAAGATGCTTCGCGTATTTTGCAGGAAAAGCAGATGGAGGATGCCTTTGAGACATCGATCCGCAATCACCGGTTTGAGGTCTGGTATCAGCCGAAGTATAACCCGGATACGGAACAGCTGGTGGGTGCGGAGGCACTTGTGCGCTGGCGTGATATGGATGGAAAGCTGGTATCTCCGGCTGTTTTTATTCCGTTGTTTGAGAGAAATGGAATGATCCGCTATCTGGATGAATATGTATTCCGGACTGTATGCACACAGCAGAAGAAATGGATCGATGAGGGGCGCAGGGTCATACCGGTTTCGGTGAATCTGTCCCGCGCAAGCCTGTATTTCCAAAATGTGGTGGAGCGTTACCAGAAGATCGCAGCAGATGTTGGTGTGGATCCGGCTTATGTTCCGATTGAGATCACGGAAACGGCGGCACTGGATGACAAGTCTATCAGAATGCTGGCAGACCGGTTTTATGAGGCAGGTTTCCCGCTGCATATTGATGATTTTGGATCGGGATATTCTTCTTTTGCAACGCTGAATATCATGCATTTTGATACGCTCAAGCTGGACAAGAGTCTGATCGATTACATTGGAAATTATGGTGGGGACAGGCTGTTAGAGCACACGATCGCCCTTGCCAAGGAGCTGGGCATGCACGTGACCGCAGAGGGTGTGGAGAATGAGACCCAGGTTGCGTTTTTGCAGAAACTGAATTGTGACAGCATACAGGGCTTCTATTATTCCAGGCCGCTGCCGCTGGAGGAATTTGCAAAAAGAATTGTAGAATAAAAAATATCACAGGACTGCACAGTCAGGAGAGGATCCGGCTGTGCAGTTTTCATAGTTACGAAAGCACTAATTTAGAAGCAAAAAGCAGGAAGAGGTGTTACAGATGGGTATTTATTTGAATCCGGGCAACGAACTGTTTGCAGAAGCTGTCCGGTCAGAAATATATGTGGACAAGACTGGATTGTTAAAATATACCAATACTGACGTTGTTGATCCATCTGGGGTATCTGGCATTTGACAAATCAACTTCTTCTGTACAGATCCCGAATACAGAGATCCGTGGTGAATTCGAAAATGCCATTGAAGGTGACCGATGGAAGGATGTGATCGTGGCATTAAAACAATCGGATCGTTTGCTTCAGGCAACTTGGGAAGGCGATTCAGCTTCGGTTGCAGAAATACTTGATGAAACGCATACAGAAAATACTTCAATTTTGACTTATAATGATGAAAATTCTTTGAGCTGTGTAATTGCGTTGTCATATTATAATGCAATGAAGGATTATACAAGAATTCGGGAATTTCCAAGCGGAAAAGGGTTTGCGGATATTGTCTATTTACCAAAAAGAAATTCAGAAAAGCCTGCAATGGTCATAGAACTAAAATGTGATCATTCAGCAGCAGGAGCTATTGAACAGATTAAAGACAGGCATTATGTAGACAGTCTAAAAGAATATAGTGGAAATCTTCTGCTTGTGGGAATCAATTATGATAAAAAGACAAAGAAACATACATGTGTGATTGAGAAAATGCAGAAATAATATGCATTGTTTTTCTCTGAAAGATAGTAAGGTAAATCTGAATAACATGAGGAAATGGCTGCATGGCCCGGAGCAGATCCGGCTGTGTAGCCTTTTTGTATGAGAAGAAGTCAGGATAATATTGACTTGAATTGCATAGGTGGCATACAATGAAACAAGATGACTGGATTTATTAAAACGAAGATCAAGAGGAGAAAAAAGATGGCAGAATCAGAGAACAGCAAGGATTTGATAAGTGTATTGTGGAGTGGAGCAGATATTCTCCGCTCAAAAATGGATGCAAATGAATATAAAGATTATTTGCTGGGAATAGTGTTTTACAAATACCTTTCAGATTCATTTTTGATCAAGGTTTATGATTTGCTCTATGATGAAAAGCCTGAGACCCTGAAAGTAGCGTTGGATGCATATAAAGAAGCACTTGCAGATGAAAGCGCGGAGGAACTGAAAAAACAGATCAAATCAACGTGTCATTATGTGATTGAACCGGAGCTTACATATACATGTTTTGCAGATGCTGCGCGAAACAATTCATTTAATCGGGAACAGTTGCAGAAAGCGTTTAACAATATTGAGCAGAGTGATCCCTTGTTTGTAGATCTTTTTACTGATATTGATTTGTATTCCAACCGTTTAGGAAACGGAGACCAGAAGCAGAGCGACACGATCTCCAATTTGATCAAAGAAATTGATAAGGCCGACTTGCTCCACTCAGATGCAGAGATATTGGGAAATGCGTATGAATATTTGATTGGGCAGTTTGCTTCAGAGACAGGTAAAAAGGCAGGAGAATTCTACACACCACAGGCTGTGTCAAAGATATTAACAAAAATTGCGATTGCAGGACAGGAAGAAAAGCAAGGATTGTCGGTATATGATCCTTGTATGGGTTCCGGCTCGTTACTGCTAAATGCCAAGAAATACGCAAAAGAACCAAACTACATTAAATACTATGGTCAGGAGTTGAATACATCTACATACAATCTTGCCCGGATGAACATGTTTTTACATGGGATCGATCCGGAAAATCAGATGCTTCGCAATGGAGACACTCTGGATGAAGACTGGCCCACCGATGAAGAAACTGACTTTAACATGGTGCTTATGAATCCACCCTACTCTGCAAAATGGAGCGCAGCCGCAGGATTTTTACAGGATGAGAGATTTAGCGATTATGGAGTGTTGGCACCAAAATCAAAGGCGGACTATGCATTTTTGCTTCATGGACTGTATCATTTAAAGAGTAACGGAACAATGGCAATCGTATTACCTCATGGCGTGTTATTCCGCGGTGCAGCAGAAGGAAAGATTAGAGAAAAGTTACTTCGTTCGGGCAATATTTATGCAGTCATCGGTTTGCCTGCAAACCTGTTTTATAATACTTCGATTCCCACCTGTATTCTGGTCTTGAAAAAGCACAGAGAGGGTCGGGATGTCCTTTTTATAGATGCTTCGCAGAAGTATGTAAAAGGCAAAAAACAAAATGCTATGACTGATGAGCATATAGATGCTGTTTTGGATCTTTACACCAAGAGGGAAACTGTTGAAAAGGAATCTTACCTTGCCAGTTTTGAGGATATCGAGAAGAATGATTTCAATTTGAATATTCCAAGATATGTGGACAACTTCGAACAGGAAGAAGAAATAGACTTGGACGACCTTTTAACAAGTATGGCTCGTACAGACGAGGAGTTAGAAAAAACGCAGGGCGAATTCCTTTCACTTCTTCACCAGCGCAAGTGCGAGGAATTGCAAAATATCAAGAAATTTATGTTGCAGAACATGTTTGTATAACAATGGGAGGTCATCATGTTAAAGATTATATTTGGAGATTGTGAAGATGCAATCTATAATACATCCGTATATTTTAAAAACACTTATCAAGATGAGTGGATAACAGATGAATTGTCTGTGGAGATGATAAAGGATGTGGACAAATCTGTTGTAATTGGTCCTCACTTAATAGAAAGTCCTGTGCTTGGTGCTATTTCTCCCAAAGAATTGTCAGGTGGAGTGAAAACATTGATTTTGATTTATAAAGACAGATCTAAAATATTTAATGCATCGACTTGTGGGGATAATTGTGCAAAATGGCTGTTAAAGCTGGGTACTAGTGATGATATAGTTATAAATTTGCGTCATCTGATGGATTTTGGGAACGGTGAGTTTGAGATAGAAATACAGAATACACATCAGATTGTTCGGAGCATGAAGGAATTGATTGATATTGCAGGGGAAATGATCTAGGAGGGAATCGTTTTGAAAGGGACATATTCAGTTACAGTAAAAAATAATGTTCTCCAATATCAGTTTGAGATTCGACGAAATATTACAATCATTAAAGGTGATAGCGCAACAGGAAAAACAACTTTGGTTGATATGATTCGTGAATATGATCAAAATGGTGAGCAAAGTGGTATTACATTGACGTGTCAGAAAACATGTGTTGTATTGGAAGGGCGTCAATGGAAAGTATTGTTGGAGAACATTCATGATTCGCTTGTATTCATAGATGAAGGAAATAAATTTATTACCACAGATGAATTTTCGACTGCAATTAAACAGTCAGATAATTATTATGTGATTGTTACCCGTGAAGGACTGCCAAATTTGCCTTACAGTGTAGAAGAAATATATGGAATAAAAAATTCCGGTAAGTATGGAACATTGCAGCAGACGTATCAGGAATTTTATCGGATATATGGAGATGTGAAAAATAGTGTTTCGTTCCAAGCGGATGTAGTTTTGGTTGAGGATTCGAATGCAGGATGTGATTTTTTTGAATCTATAGCCGAAGGCAGATCTTGGAGAGTAATAAGTGCGGGTGGAAAATCAAATATTTATAAACTGTTAAAAGAGCACGAGAATAAAAGGCTTCTCGTAATAGCTGATGGCGCAGCTTTTGGATCTGAGATGGACAAGGTTATGAAAAAAATAAATATGTCAGATCGTATGGCGATTTATTTACCAGAGTCATTTGAATGGTTGATTTTAAAGGCCGATGTGATAAGGGACAATACTGTTGCAGAGATTTTGGAACATCCAAGTGATTTTATTGAAAGCCGGGACTACATGAGCTGGGAACGTTTTTTTACAGCATTATTGGTTGATAAAACAAAGGATACATATTTAAGGTATTCAAAAAGTAAACTTAATGAATCGTACAAAAATCAAAAGATTCAAGGGAAGATCTTACAGGAGATCCCAGATCAGTTGTTGTAAAAGGATGATGTAGTGACTAGAGCTTGGGAACAGCGACAGAAACAGCTGGAAGAAGTGAAGCAGTATGTGGAAGAACTGGGAAAAGAAAATCCTAAGGTGGCAGATATTATGTCTACATTGATTTGTGAGATTGAGCAGGATGAGGACAAGTATAAGGGGCAGTCGATTCTTAATATTGTTGAGAATATGAAACGTGAATGCATTGAAAAGGTTGTTTCGAAATTTTGTCTCACATGGTATGTTTCAAAGGATGATGTCATGTATGCGGCGACCCATTATCGGAATGGGGAAATTCCGAATGAAAATGCCATCAAGATAACCGCAGATTTTTCTGGATATAAGGAAGCGCAGGAGCGGGCGATTCCCAAATTTAAATATTTTACAATGATGCTTACTGAGTTACGAAAGATTCTGGATGAGGAAATCAAACCGCTTGTGGATAACTAATTAAATCATATTGGAGTAAAAATCTGTACTGTTCATATCAGCGTAAGCAGCACAAGAAATGGAGGTAGCTTATGTTAAGTGATATGAATAGTACAGACCTTTTTTGCAATTATTACAGGCAGTGGATTGAAGTGTATAAAAAGGATGCCATAAGAGAAGCGACTATGGCAAAATACCGAATGACTCAAAAGTGGGTGGAAAAACTTGTTCCGGACCTCAAGATTTCCGAATTGACAAGAACTGCGTATCAGCAGCTCTTAAATGACTACGCTAGAGAACATGAGAGACAGACGACACTTGATTTTCATCATCAGCTGAAGGGCGCAATTCTGGATGCGGTGGATGAAGGCCTATTAGAAAGAGATCCGACCAGAAAAGCGATCATTAAAGGAAAAACGCCAAAAGTTAAGAAAATTAAGTATCTCAATCAGTTTGAACTGCATACATTGATTGCACATCTTGATTTAAAGGAAGATCCAAACTGGGACTGGTTTATTCTCTTAGTGGCGAAAACCGGTATGCGTTTTTCGGAAGCGCTTGCGATCACACCGGCAGATTTTGACTTTGCAAGGCAGACACTGTCTGTTAGTAAGACATGGGATTATAAGGGAGAAGGTGGATTTTTGCCTACAAAGAATAAGTCCTCTGTCAGAAAAATCCAGATCGATTGGCAGATTGTTGTGAAATTCTCGGAATTAATAAAGAGTTTGCCGGAGGATGAGCCAATTTTTGTAGGGCAAGAAAAGATATATAATTCTACCGTTAATGATGTTCTTACAAGACATTGCAAGGAATGTGGAATCTCGGTGATCTCGATCCATGGACTTCGTCATACCCATGCGTCTCTGCTGTTTTTTGCAGGGGTGTCAATTGCCAGTGTTGCAAGAAGACTCGGTCATGCAAGTATGACTACGACACAGAAGACATATTTACATATTATTCAGGAATTGGAAAATAAAGATGTAGACTTGGTAATGAGGACATTATCCGGATTATAAAAGAGTGACAAAAATGCTTACGCTGATAAAATGGTGAGGATTTTTTGTATGAAAAGGGATTTAAAGGAAACTGTAGATGTGCTATAATACTTGCGATTCTGTTTTCATTTCGCCAGAATTACGGCGAAGCAGGACATAACAAGGAGAAAACAAATGAGAAAAGAATACGTGATGGGCAATGGCGCGATTGCGCTGGGTGCGCTGGCTGCAGGTGTCAACCTGGTGGCCGGTTATCCGGGCACGCCATCGTCCGAGATAATTGAAAACATTGCAAAATATAAAAATGGTGAAATACATATTGAGTGGTCCGTAAATGAGAAGGCCGCCATGGAAGTAGCTGCCAGCGCAGCTTACTGCGGGGCGCGCACGCTTGTGACAATGAAGCAGATGGGACTGAATGTGGCAGCGGATGCACTCATGTCGCTGGCCTATGTGGGTGTGAAAGGCGGAATGGTTGTTGTGTCAGCGGATGATCCCGGCCCGATCTCTTCACAGACAGAGCAGGATACGCGCATGTTCGCGGAGTTTGCCCGGATTCCAGTATTTGATCCGACATCGCCGGAGGAGGCATATGAGATGATTCAGGATGCTTTTGACTATTCTGAAAAATATCAGACACCGGTGCTGTTTCGCCCGACCACCAGAGTCTGCCATGCCTATGCGTCCATTAAGACACCGGAGCAGACCGCTCCGAAGGCGTATGAGGGCTTTGTAAAGGACTCTAAAAAGTGGGTGATCTTCCCCAGACTTTCCTTCCAGAACCATGCAAAAATGGAGCAGAGAAACCCGAAGATCGGTGCGGATTTTTCCGGATACCGCTATAATCAGATCATCGGAAACGGTAAAAAATGTGTATTTGCTTCCGGTGTGAGCTATGCTTATGCAAAAGAATATTTAAAAAATCATCCTGAGGTACGTTTTGTGAAGCTTGCAACTGCATATCCGTTCCCGGAAGATTTTGTGCTGCGCGCACTGGATGGCGTGGAGGAGGTGCTCTGCTTTGAGGAGCTGAGCCCTTATATTGAGTCTGCACTGCTCAAATGCATCGGAGCGCATGGCTTGTCTGTGAAAGTATACGGCAAGCTGACCGGACATGTTCCCACAAGTGGTGAGAATTCAGCGGAGTCAGCAGCGAAGATCATCGGTGCGTTTTTAGGAGAGGAACCGGCACAGGCGGGAATCGATGTGTCTGACCGTCCGGAGCTTCCGGTGAGACCGCCGGTGTTGTGCGCAGGATGTCCGCACCGCGCAAGCTTTTATGCAGTAAAACGTGCGATGGCGGGAAAAAAGAGCTATTTTTGCGGAGATATCGGCTGCTATACACTCGGAAATGCGATGCCGCTTGACATGGTGGATACGTGCCTCTGCATGGGAGCAGGCATTACGATGGCGCAGGGCTTACACTGGATGGATCAGGATGCGACATGCTTTGCATTTGTCGGTGATTCTACGTTTTTTGCATCAGGCATGACGGGCGTGGTAAATGCATTGTATAATGAGGCAAATATGGTTTTATGTGTGCTGGACAACTCAACGACTGCGATGACCGGACATCAGCCGCATCCGGGCACCGGACGCAACATGATGGGAAATGTAGTCGATAAAGTGAGCATTGAAAAGATCCTAGAGGGCATGGGTGTGACAAAGATCCTGACGGTGAACCCGTTAGATTTGAATGTGGCTGTGGCAGCAGTGCAGAAATGTGCGGAACTGCCCGGTGTGAAGGCGATCATTTTCAAGTCCCCCTGCGTGGCGATCACAAAGCCTGTAGGCAAGGTAGAGATTACAGAAAAATGCATCGGCTGTAAAAAATGCATCCGCGAGATCGGCTGCCCAGCACTGATCATCCGGGATGGCAAGGTGGCAGTAGACGAGACACTTTGCACCGGCTGCGGATTGTGCGCACAGATCTGCCCGGTGGGAGCGATTGGAGGTGCAGACCATGAATAAAGATATCTTATTGTGCGGCGTCGGCGGACAGGGAACGGTACTCGCTTCCAAACTGATCGCGGCAGCAGCTATGCGTGAGGGGCATACGGTGCATTCTGCGGAGACCATCGGAATGGCACAGCGCGGGGGCTCTGTGACCAGCCATATCCGTATCGGTGAGGATATCGGATCACCGCTCATCCCCTTTGGTGCTGCGGACATGATACTGGCGTTTGAGCCCGCAGAGGCAGTGCGGAATCTGCACTATTTAAAGCCGGATGGAATCGTTATCGTGAACCGGACACCGGTGCGCCCGACAACAGAGTCTTTGAATGAGACCGGATATGATGGCGTGAAAGAAATCGATTATCTGAAAACAAAATGCAGCTGTGTGGTCATTGATGGGGAAGCATTGTGTGCACCTTTTGGCTCTGCGCGTTATCTCAATATGATCGAGCTCGGTGCAGTGAGTGCCACCGGAGTGCTGGGCATCTCTGAGGAGGCCTTGCTGGCAGAGATTGAGGCGCAGGTGAAACCACAGTTTGTAGACACAAATAAAAAAGCATTTGCAGCAGGCAGAGAGGCAGGACAGACAGATGAAGCTAAATGAAAAGCAGCTGGCACAGGTGGACGCGCAGGTGAAGCGCTTGGTGAAAACGGACAGCTTTTATGGCAAAAAATACCGTGAGCTGGGTATTACAGAGATTACATCGCAGGAAGATTTTGAAAAAATCCCATTTTCCGGTAAAGCGGATCTTCGTGATGCCTATCCATTAGGTATTCAGGCAGTGCCGGATGAGGAAGTGGTCCGCATCCACTCTTCGTCAGGAACCACAGGAAAACCGGTGATCATTCCCTACACCGCAAAGGATGTGGATGATTGGGCAACGATGTTTGCGCGTTGTTATGAGATTGCGGGCATTACAAATAAAGACCGTATTCAGATCACGCCGGGCTATGGACTATGGACAGCGGGCATTGGTTTTCAGGCGGGCTGCGAAAAGCTGGGAGCGATGGCGGTTCCGATGGGACCGGGCAACACGGACAAGCAGATCCAGATGATGATCGACCTGAAATCAACGGTCGTTACCGCGACATCCTCCTATGCACTGGTGCTGGCGGAGGAGATCGAAAAACGCGGGCTAAAGGATCAGATTTCCCTGAAAAAAGGTGTGATCGGTTCTGAGCGCTGGAGCGAGAAAAAGCGTCAGGCGATCTGCGATGGTCTTGGTATTGAGCTTTATGATATTTACGGCCTGACCGAGATTTATGGCCCGGGTATTGGTATCAACTGTGAAAGCGAGGAAGGTATCCATTACTGGGATGATTATATTTATATTGAGATCGTCGATCCGAAAACCGGAAAACCGGTACCCGATGGTGAACCGGGTGAGATTGTTATCACTACACTGGTGAAGGAAGGTGCACCACTTCTGCGTTTCCGCACGCATGATATGTCACGGATCATTCCGGAGCCCTGCAGCTGTGGACGAAGCTATCCTCGGATCGATATGATTCAGGGTAGAAGTGACGACATGTTCAAGGTGCACGGTGTAAATATGTTCCCCGGTCAGGTAGAAGAAATCCTGCAGCAGGTGGATGGCGTGCTCAGCGAGTATGTGATCAATATTGCTCATGACGAGGATCACAACCGCGATGTGATGCTTGTCACGGTAGAGGCAGAAGGGCGTGTGGACTTTGCACAGGCGGGTGAAAAAATCCGTGAGCTGTTCAAATCGCGCATTGGTGTGACTCCAAGGATTACGGTTGTGCCTTTTGGCACTCTGCCGCGCAGCGAAAAGAAGACAAAGCGTGTGATCGATCACCGCGAGGTGTAAAACCGCTATTTCACGCATTGAGCAGCGGCTGAAAGCGTGTTTATTTCACTCCATTGCACGAAGCATTCCGATGAGCCTTCTCAATGCAAAATTGCGTCAGCAAAGGCTTCCGCAATTTGAAGTCTCATCTCCATCGTGCAACAAAGTCGTGAAATCAAACACTGCTTGCATCCGTTGCGCGAAGGGTAACGATGTTTGCTCAATTCATATTTGATGAATTAGCGCCCTAAGGGATGTATATTTTACAGGGATGAATCAGGGGATGCAGGAGACTCTCTCCTGTCGACTTTGTTGTGCGACGGAGCTGAGACTCCAAAATCGTGGAAGCCTCTGTTGAACACGATTTTTGTTTTGCGGAGGCTCAGTGTAGTGATTCGCACAACGGAGACAGAGTGAGTACCTGTATCCCCTGCAATAGTGAGAAAAAATACAGAAAAGAGGATTAGAACATGGGTGGATTTTTTGGAGTAGCCTCACACGAGGACTGCGTATTTGATTTGTTTTTTGGAATAGACTATCACTCACATCTTGGAACGCGTCGTGGTGGTATGACTGTATATGGTGAAAAGGGTTTTAACCGTGCGATCCACAACATAGAGAACGCCCCGTTCCGTACCAAGTTCGACAAGGATGTACAGGAGATGGAAGGAAAATATGGCATTGGCTGTATCTCCGATTACGAGCCGCAGCCGCTCATTATCCGCTCCCATCACGGTACTTACGCGATCACAACAGTCGGAAAGATCAATAATATGGACGAGCTCATCCAGATGCTGTTTGATCAGGGACATGCACATTTTCAGGAGATGAGCACAGGCGAGGTCAATGCAACGGAGCTGGTGGCAGCATTGATCAATACAAAGGCGAACCTGATCGAGGGAATCAAATTCGTGCAGGATGTTGTGGAAGGCTCTATGTCGATCCTTCTGCTCAATCAGGCAGGAATTTATGCTGCCCGTGATAAATATGGAAGAACGCCGCTGGTAATTGGTAGAAAGCAGGAGGGCTTTTGTGCTTCTTTTGAGAATTATGCATACAAAAATCTGGGTTATCATGATTATAAGGAGCTTGGACCGGGAGAAATCGTGGTGATCACGGAGAAGAACTGCATCACCTTAAACGACCCGAATAAAGAGATGAAGATCTGTACCTTTTTGTGGGTATATTATGGTTATCCTGCCAGCTCTTATGAGGGTATCAGTGTGGAGCAGATGCGCTATAATTGTGGTGCAAAAATGGCACGGCGGGATACTGTAAAGCCTGATATCGTGGCAGGAGTGCCGGATTCAGGAACTGCCCATGCAGTCGGTTATGCAAACGAATCGGGAATTCCATTTTCAAGACCCTTTATCAAGTATACGCCGACCTGGCCCCGTTCCTTTATGCCGACCATGCAGAGCAAACGAAATCTGATCGCTAAGATGAAGATGCTGGCGGTGAACGATCTGATCGAGGGAAAGAGTATCCTGCTGATCGACGATTCCATTGTGCGTGGCACACAGCTGCGGGAGACGACGGAATATCTGTATGAAAGCGGGGCAAAGGAAGTGCATATCAGACCGGCATGTCCGCCACTTTTGTACGGATGTAAATATCTGAATTTCTCACGTTCCAATTCCGAGATGGATCTGATCGCAAGAAGAGTGATCGAGCGTCTGGAAAATGGCAATGTAACGGATGAGATCTTGCAGGAATATGCAGATCCTGAGTCTGAAAAGTACGAGCGGATGGTGGATGAGATCTGCAAGGAACTGAATTTTACTTCCCTTCGGTTTAACCGACTGGATGACATGCTGGATGCCACCGGCGTGGAGCGCTGTAAGCTGTGCACCTACTGTTGGGACGGCAGAGAATAAAATGAAAAAAAGGAACGCGAAATAGCAAAAGTGACGGAGGGATCCGTCACTTGGTGCGTCTGGTGAATGTGTATGCCACAAATTATAGAGATCACAGATTTTCATCTGCCACAGCTGGATGTTTATGCCAGATTGTCCGAGGTGCAGCTCCGGCGGTTTTTTGAACCAAAACCGGGAATTTTTCTGGCGGAGACAAAGACGGTCATTGCACGTGCCATAGAGGCAGGCTATGAGCCGGTTTCTTTTCTGATTGAGGATAAAAAGAAAAAGGATCTGGAGCCCTTTGTATCATGGACGGAAAAGGTGCCTGTGTATGCAGCAGAACATGAGCTTTTGAAAAAGCTGACCGGTTATGAGCTGACACGCGGAATGCTGTGCGCGATGCGAAGAAAAGAATTGTCCGCGCCAGACAAAATCCTGAATGGTGCGCGGCGCATCGCAGTATTGGAAAATGTGATGAATCCAACAAATGTCGGTGCAATTTTCCGGTCGGCGGCGGCACTGAATATGGATGCAGTGCTGTTGACAGGAGGCTGTGCGGATCCGCTTTACCGGCGTGCAATCCGCGTGAGTATGGGCACGGTGTTCCAGATCCCGTGGACGTATCTGGAGGGTGGAGCACAGGAAGGCGCGTTGACCGGCATCCATTGGCTGCGGGAGAATGGATTTCTGACCGTTTCAATGGCATTGCGCGATGACTCAGTGAGTATCCGTGATCCGAAATTCCGCGCCGCTGAAAAATTGGCGGTGATCCTTGGAACGGAGGGAGAGGGACTATGTGATGAAACCATAGAAAACAGCGACTATACCGTTCGGATTCCAATGTCGCATGGCGTAGATTCACTGAATGTGGCGGCAGCCAGTGCGGTGGCGTTCTGGGAATTGGGAAGACGCTTGCAGGACGAGTAACTAAAGTTGCCGGTAAAACGGAATGAAGATAACAGAAGGAGAAAAAATATGCCAGTATTTGATTTTACAAATGCGCCGGAGGAAAAAAAGCAGGCGGAGTGCACCTATGAGACGTTCCGCTCCAATGAGAAGGTACCTACCGCGGATCGCCCGATCCTGCTGTTGGAAAACAAAAAACGCGCATGGAAGCACCATTCCTGTGGAATGTTCACCAATCCAAGCAAGCGCACGTCCTTTGAATTTCAGGAGGAGGACGGCACGATCAGTGCGGATATTCTGCAGATCGATGCGCGTTTTGTGGGACTTTTAAAATGGCTTGGTGAAAATCACATCAATGTGCGTCTTTCCGGCGAGAATCGAGAGGATGGCTATGCTGTTTATAAGATTCGGGAGATCGCATTTGGCGGTGGAACCAAACTGTCCGCAGAGGACGGATTTTTACAGTTTATGATCGACCGTCTGTTGGCCAGCAGTGCACCGGAGGAGGTTGCAGAGGAGGATGATGACGAGGAGGAAGTGGGCGATTCCATGAAGCTCACAAGCCTGCAGAGCATCACAGATTTTATGAATTGTGCAGGCAGAACGCTGCCGGACAATATCAGACTCTGGGCCCGCAGAAACCTTGCAGTGGCACGTTCTCATGAAGTATCTCCGGAGGAAAGACGGCATGCGCAGCGTGCACTTTCCATCATGATGAATGTGCAGTGGAAGAGCAATTATTTTGAAGCGATCGATCCGGACGAGGCACGGAGGATCCTGGACGAGGAGCTGTATGGCATGGAGCGCGTGAAGCAGCGCATTATCGAGACGATCATACAGATCAACCGCACGCATACGCTTCCGGCGTACGGACTGCTCCTGGTTGGACCGGCAGGAACCGGAAAATCACAGATTGCCTATGCGGTTGCACGGATTTTAAAGCTTCCGTGGACAACCCTTGATATGAGTTCCATCAATGATCCGGAGCAGCTGACGGGAAGTTCACGTATCTATGCAAATGCCAAGCCGGGAATTATCATGGATGCGTTTTCCATGGCAGGTGAGTCGAATCTGGTATTTATCATCAATGAGCTGGATAAGGCGGCAGCAGGGAAAGGCAATGGAAATCCCGCTGATGTGCTGCTGACATTGCTGGACAATCTTGGATTTACAGATAATTATATTGAGTGTATGATTCCTACGGTGGGCGTTTATCCCATCGCGACAGCAAATGAGAAATCGCAGATCAGTGCGCCGCTCATGTCACGCTTTGCGGTCATTGACATCCCGGATTACACACCAGAAGAAAAAAAGATCATCTTTTCGCGCTTTGCACTGCCGAAAGTGCTGCATCGCATGAGTATTCGGGAGGATGAGTGTATCATGACAGAGGATGCGCTGGAGGCAGTCGTTGCGCGCTACGCGGATACGAGCGGTATCCGTGATCTGGAGCAGGCGGCGGAGCACATTGCCGCAAATGCGCTGTACCGGATCGAGGTGGAGCATGTGCCGTGCGTGACCTTTGACGCGGATATGGTCAGAGAATTGTTGGTCTAGTTATTTTCAAGACGCTATACTGGCTCCACGTCACGCACTCTGCTTCGGGGCGTGGAGAGAACTGTAACACTTGCCATCAGAATGAACAGAAAAAAAGGGGGAGCTGTTTGACTGGCAGCTCCCTGTGTGCTTAAATAAACCGGTAAATAATGATCGCGAGGATAATTCCAAGTATTGTCGCGATGCTGAAATGGATCGTAAACCCGAAGGTCAGTGTCAGCACTGCCATGTCAAGGACAATGGGGCTGGTGAGACCGAAGGTCTTTCCGTAGTTGAGCCAGGAAAGAGAGCTGTTTGCGGCGAGATTGCCGATAAAGCTGCCGAGCACGGCTCCGATCAATACAAGCATGATGAGCACCCATGTGCTCTTTGATGCAACACCTTTACTCATATGTAATACTCCTTTGCGTAAACGCCCATAGATTTGGCTATCAGCCATTACTCACAGTTTAACACATGGGTAGCAATTACACAACCAGGATTCCTATATGTTGTGAGCAGTGGTTACTTTTCACGTTGCAATTCACAGGTTAGCTGGCTGGCGTGTGAATTGTAACGAGTAGTGTTGTGCAATCGTTGCATGATATCCTGGTGGGATGAATCAGGGTGTGCAGGTGTCTCCCTCTGTCACCTTTGTTGTGCGGTGGAGCGGAGACTCCAAAATCGTGGAAGCCTTTGCTGAACACGATTTTAGCTTTTCGGAGGCTCCGTGGAACGATTCGCACAACGGTGTCAGAGGGAGACACCTGCACGCCCTGACGCGGTGGGAAGAAATAAAAAAAACATAAAGGGGAACAAAAAAATGGAACAAAATTTTCGAAAAGGACTGCGTGACGGTCTCCCGATCTGTCTGGGTTATCTGTCCGTGTCCTTTACATTTGGTCTGCTTGGTGTAGGAATGGGTCTGTCCTGGTGGCAGGCAACCTTGATCTCGCTTACCAATGTAACATCCGCAGGTCAGTTTGCCGGATTAACATTGATGATGGAGGGCGGCGCACTGATGGAAATGGTGATCGCGCAGTTTTTTATTAACCTGAGATATCTGCTCATGTCCATCTCACTGACCCAGAAGGTAGACAAACATTTCCGCGGAATTGCCCGCTGGGTGTTGGCAATGGGGG
>JALFNQ010000249.1 GCA_022773965.1 Lachnospiraceae bacterium | reverse complement strand
CTGGCGGGCGCGCTGGCGATTGGAGGAATCCCGCTGTTCAGCGGCTATATCAGCAAAACGCTGCTGCACGAGAGTATTCTGGAGTATGGCGGCGGTGGCTGGATGAGGCTGTTGGAGATTGTGTTTATTTTTAGCGGTGGTCTGACAGTGGCTTATATGACAAAGCTGTTTGCGACTGTTTTTGTTGAGAAAAATACGGATGCGGCGCTGCAGGAGCATTATGATTCGGAAAAGGCGTATCTGAAGCCGTATACTGCGGCAGTTGTTGGAATACCGGCCGTGTGTCTGCTGCTGTGGGGATGGATGCCCCATCGGCTCATGGATCAGGTGGCAGACCTTGGAAGTGGCTTTTTTGCACTGGCAACGTCTGGTGAAGCGGTGCATTATTTTAACGGAGAGAATCTGCTGGGCGCAGTGTACTCGATCGTGATCGGAGTGGTCGTGTATCTGGTATGTATCCGTGGCGTACTCATGAAAAAAAATGAGGCCGGTGTCAAGGTGCTGGTGGATCGCTGGCCTGATTGGCTGGATCTGGAGAATAGCGTATACCGGCCGGTTCTTATGGTGTTTCTGCCGTGCATATTAGGATTTTTCTGCCGTGTGCTGGACAGTCTGGTGGATGGGAGTGTGGTACTGTTGCGAAAGACGATCTATCGGGATACACCTCTGCCGCGCTACTATTCAGAGGGAAATGCGCTGACGCGGGCACTCGGGAAAGGGCTCAATCTGTGGCGTGATCTGGCAAACCGCACCTGGCGGCGGTCGCATCCGGTGGACAAGGATTACGTGCATCTTTTGGCGGTCAAAAGTGATGAGATTGCGCAGAACAATGTGATCATTACGAGAAGTATTTCTTTTGGTCTGTTTTTGTTCGGTGTCGGCTTTTGCCTGATGCTGTTCTATGTGATCGCGGGGGATCTGCATTTTTAATGGCACGGATGCATGGCGTGATTTTGAGTGCGCACCCTCGATTGTCAGTGGTATGCACAGTTATTATGCTTACCGGGTAAATCACGCGAGGAGGCACAGAGTCCAGGCAAAACCGTTTGGATCTGCTGCCTGATGTATGACAAAGGTTGGTTATCTCCGCGTGAGCCCGATGCATAAATAACCTGATGCATACCAAATGCCAGTCGAGGGTGCTGTGTGCTGCAGGAAGTACAGGGTGGGGATATATCATTCATATAATGTCAATGTATTACGAAAGGCTTGGACCACATGGATCACAAATTATCAGAGAAATACGAGAGATTAAAGGAATTGCTCGGCCAATACGGTAGTGTGGCAGTTGCGTTTTCTGCCGGTGTGGATTCCACATTGCTTTTGGCAGTGGCGTCAGAGGTGCTGGGAGATCAGGCAATAGCGGTGTCCGTGTCAGCGGACTGGGTGCCAGACAGAGAGAGTGCAGAGGCGGAGGAGTTTTGTGCCGTACGCGGGATCAGGCAGTTTTGTCTGCATGTTTCTGCTGATGAGATTGACGGATTTACGAAGAATCCGCCGAATCGCTGTTATCTTTGTAAGCGGGCGTTGTTTACGCGAATTCTGGAGACGGCAGAAAAGCAGGGGATTGCCTGCGTTGTGGAAGGATCAAATGTTGATGATCTGGGTGATTATCGTCCGGGGCTTCAGGCGATCTCAGAGCTGGGCGTGAAAAGCCCGCTGCGTGAGGCAGGACTGACGAAGGCAGAGATCCGAGAACTATCCCGTGAGCTGGGACTGCCGACAGCCGATAAGCCGTCCTTTGCCTGTCTCGCGTCCCGGATTCCCTATGGAGAAGAGATTACTTCGGAAAAATTGTCCATGGCAGAGCAGGGTGAGCAGCTGCTTTTGGATAAAGACTTTCATCAGTTTCGGGTGCGTGTTCATGGAATGCTGGCGCGCATTGAGCTGTTGCCGGAGGAGATGGAGCGCATGATGGAAGAATCACTGCGAAGTGAGATCTATGATGCGATGAAGCACATCGGTTTTTCCTATGTGGCACTGGATCTGAAGGGGTATCGGACGGGGAGCCTGAATGAAGTGTTAAAATAGCATTTCGTTACATTTCAGACCACAGCCTGAAATGTGACGAATTTGGCGATGCTTCGCATGCAAAATCGCCAAATTCATGGCTCATGTACGTTTTTGGCATGTAGCCCGCAGTGAATGCTGGCTACTGTGTGAAAAGTAACAACATTTATGCTATATAGTCAAATTGCTTGATTTTGCGTTGTCTTTTTATGAAAGATATAGTAATATTATATAAATGAGCCGTAGCTGGAACGGTGTTAGACAGTTACGCAAAAATATGTAGGAAACGATGATCTTACAAAAGGGGATCAGGAGGAGATTCTTATGAAAAAACAAAAAAGAACAATATCGATGATGGCGTCTTTGTTACTGACAGCTATTGTTCCCACATTACTTGCAGCAATTGTTGTTGCATTTATCGGCTGTAAGTCAATGACTGATTCACTGGAACAGGATGTTTATCATGAACTGAGGGTTGCAGCGGAAGGATTATCAAATTACTATACGCAGGACATCAGCACCTCGGCGGATGGAGCGCCTACTTATGATCATGCGTATGTAGACAGCTTACTCAACGATGATATTCAGCTCACGCTGTTTGTGAATGATGTGCGTTGTCTGACTTCTGTGATTGATGAGACAAATCCCAGCGGAAGAAATGAGGGAACAAATGCAGACCCGGATATCTGGGCATTGGTATCTGCCGGAAATGAATATAAAGAAAAAAACGTGATCATTGACGGAGAGAAGTATTATGCGATGTATCTGCCGCTGGAGGATCAGGGGGGTAGTGTGATCGGAATGTCCTTTGCGGGTAAAGAGCAGAATCTTGTACATAGCCAGGTGCTGTCGGCAGTGATCAAGCTGGTTCTTTTCACTACCGTCATTGTGGCAATCTGCTGTGTGATCGTTGTGATCATCGCAAAGCGGATCAAAGAGCCTTTAGTGATCATTACGAAAAATCTGCAGCTTTTATCAGATGGTGAACTGCAGCCGTACAAAAATGCAACGAGCAGCGTCACAGAGATTGATTCCATTATTCAGTCCAGAAAGAAGATGTCAGCAACACTTCAGGAGATCGTAAAGAAGGTGCAGAAAGCATCGGAGGATCTTCTTGTGGATGGCGACAGATTACAGGCAGCTGCATCGAATACATCATCCAATGCATCCGATATTTCCAATGCAGTTGTTGAGATATCAAAGAGTGCAGTATCTATGGCTTCCGACCTTGAGAATGCGACGGAAAAGGTTGCGGATATGGGAGGAAAGATCGAAAATATCGTTGGCGGCATCAATGATCTTGACAATGTAGCAAATCATATGGATACGGCAGGTCAGAGAGCAATGGAGATCATCAACGCGCTGGATGAATCCAATACAAAAACAGTGGAAGCGATCAGAGTTGTTGCTCAGAATGTGGAGGCAACAGACCATTCAGTAGCCGAGATTTCCAGTGCCGTAAATGTCATTACCGCCATTGCGGATCAGACGAATCTGCTGTCATTAAATGCTTCGATCGAGGCTGCCAGAGCTGGTGATGCGGGAAGAGGATTTGCGGTTGTTGCAAATGAAATTTCTACACTTGCAGAGCAGTCCAGTGAATCAGCGAAAAAGATTGAGGAGATACTTGAGACGCTGGTAGCAGACTCGAAACGTTCAATTGAAAAGATGGAGGAAGTAAACAAACATCTGCAGGAACAGCAGAATAATCTGAAGAGTACGCAGAGTGAGTTTGCAAATGTAAATTCCGGTATTGTGAATACCAGAAGACAGAGTGGACTGGTTGACGGACAGGCAAAGGAGTGCGATGTATCCAGAAATAGTGTTGTGGATATCATTTCGAGAATCAGTTCTATCTCTGAGGGAAATGCATCCAACACACAGGAAACCACTTCGTCCATTCAGGAGCTTACAGAAACGATCAACCTGATGAATCAGCAGGCAATCGAAGTAAAAGAACAGGCACAGATCCTTGAAGAAGCAATGCAGTTCTTTAAATTATAAGATTGAGTAAAAGCAAAAAAGCGTTTGTTGGCGTAAAGCCGATGAACGCTTTTTTTCAAGTGGAGAGATCCTCTTGTTATTTTCAAGTCAGGATGGTAATTTCTGGAAGGCAGCGACCGGTTGAATAAAACATAGTACTTGACAAATACCCTATAGGGGTATAAGATTCTGCTTGAACAATATACCTGGACAGGGTATCTAAAAGATGAAAACAAATGATTCAAAGGGAGTATACGATGTCAGAAAAAACGAATACATGCAGCTGTGACTGCACATGCTGTGAACGAAAGAAAGAACGGGATGAAAAAGAATATAAGGATCTTTGCAACCGCCTGAGCCGGATCGAGGGGCAAGTGCGAGGCATTCGGGGTATGGTGGAAAACAATGCCTACTGTGTGGATATTCTGACGCAGGTGGCAGCGGTGACGGCGGCACTGAACAGCTTTAATAAGGTGCTCCTGGCAAACCATATCCGAACCTGCGTGGCAGAGGATATCCGAAGCGGAAACGATGAGGTGGTGGATGAACTGGTCGCTACTTTGCAGAGGCTGATGAAGTAGCTGTGCAGCTTGCAAAGACGCAGCTGTTGTAGTGCAATCCACCTGAGAACAGAAGTAAGCAGAACCCATTTTTCCTATGCGGAAAGGTATCTGGTAGAATGGGAGGCAGTGGGTAGAAAATTGTTTCTGATTTGACGGAACGTAACGAATGGAGGAAAAATAGATGGAACATTATGATGTGATAGGTATGAGCTGCGCTGCCTGCAGCGCGCGCGTGGAAAAGGCGGTGCGCGACGTGGAGGGTGTAACGGAGGTTTCGGTCAATCTTCTGACAAATTCTATGCTTGTGGAGGGGACTGCTGACAGCAGTGCGATCATCACAGCTGTGAAGAAGGCCGGTTATGGAGCAGCGAAAAAGGGTGGCGGAGCTCCTGGGGCACAGGAGGGCGGGGCGTCTGCATCCGACGCGCTGGCAGATAAAGAGACACCGAAGATGAAACGTCGCCTGATCGCGTCTCTCGGTTTTCTTATTCCGCTTATGTACCTTTCTATGGGACATATGATGTGGGGCTGGTGGGTCGGCGATTTCCTCGGAAACAATATGCTGGCACAGGGTATCACACAGCTTCTTCTGACAGGATTCATCATGGTGATCAATCAGAAATTCTTTATCAGTGGATTTGGCGGCCTTATGCATCGGTCGCCGAATATGGATACCCTTGTGGCACTAGGTGCGAGCGCTTCCTTCGTCTACAGTGTCTATGCGCTCTACGGCATGAGTCAGGCAGCACTCAGTGGAGATACAGAACTGATGATGGCGTACCATCACGAATTTTATTTTGAATCGGCGGCGATGATACTGACGCTGATCACAGTCGGAAAAATGCTGGAAGCATGTGCAAAGGGCAGGACGACGGACGCGCTGAAAAGCCTGATGGATCTGGCACCGAAGACAGCGACACTGCTGGTGGACGGTGCAGAGCAGACTGTGCCCATCGATCAGGTAAAAAAAGGTGATCGGTTCGTTGTGCGTCCCGGTGAGAGTATTCCAGTGGACGGCGTGATCGTAAGCGGCGAGAGTGCAGTGGATGAATCAGCGCTGACGGGTGAGAGCATTCCGGTGGACAAGGCAGCAGGTGATGCCGTGTCTGCGGCGACGATCAATCGGGCAGGATTTCTGACCTGCGAGGCAACGCGGGTTGGAGAGGATACGACGCTGGCAAAGATCATTCAGATGGTCAGTGATGCCAGTGCAACAAAAGCGCCTGTGGCAAAGGTGGCAGATAAGGTATCGGGCATTTTTGTCCCGACAGTGATCGCGATTGCGATCGTAACGATATTCGTGTGGCTGTTTGCGGGAGAGAGCTTTGGCTTTGCGCTGGCGCGGGGCATTAGCGTGCTGGTGATCAGCTGTCCCTGTGCGCTGGGTCTGGCAACCCCGGTGGCGATCATGGTGGGCAGTGGTATGGGTGCAAAGGCAGGCGTTTTGTTTAAGACAGCAGTTTCCTTAGAGGAGACCGGAAAGGTGCGCACCATTGCCCTGGATAAAACAGGAACGATCACACAGGGCGCGCCGAAGGTGACGGATCTCATCCCGGCAGCCGACATACGGCCGGAGCAGCTTTTGCAAAAAGCAGCGTCAATGGAACAGAAAAGTGAGCATCCTCTGGCGCGGGCGATTCTGGAAGCGGCAACAGAACAGAAACTGACACTTGATCCAATCGATGATTTTACTGCGGTGGTTGGTGGTGGACTGCGGGGCAGAATCGCAGGAAAAACAGTGATGGCAGGAAGCCGTAGCTTTATCGGAAATCAGATCGAACTGTCACAGAAATTAGTAAAACAGGCAGATGACTGCGCAGCACAGGGGAAAACACCGCTCTTTTTTGTGGAGGGCGATACACTGCTTGGCATGATCGCAGTGGCGGATATCATGAAGGAGGATTCCCACGAAGCGATTGTGCAATTGCAAAATATGGGCATCCGCGTGGTCATGCTCACCGGTGACAATGCGCGCACCGCAGCCGCAATCGGAGCGAAGGCAGGTGTGGATGAGGTGATCTCCGATGTGCTTCCGGAGGGAAAAGAAGAGGTCATCCGCCGATTATCCGGGGCCGGAAAGGTGGTGATGGTCGGTGACGGTATCAACGATGCACCGGCACTCACCCGTGCGGATATCGGCATTGCGATCGGAGCAGGAACGGATGTGGCGATCGACGCAGCGGATGTGGTGCTCATGAAAAGCAGCCTGATGGATGTGGCAGCGGCGGTGCGATTAAGCCGTCAGACGTTAAAAAATATCTATGAAAATCTGTTCTGGGCATTTATTTATAACGTCATAGGTATTCCGCTGGCCGCCGGAGTGTGGTATCCTATATTTGGATGGAAATTAAATCCGATGTTTGGCGCCGCAGCGATGAGCTTGTCCAGCTTTTGTGTAGTGATGAATGCACTGCGGCTGAATCTCTTTGATGTGCACAGTACCAAAAGGGATTACCGGATCAGAGAGAAAAAGAGAATATATGATGATGTTTCAAGGGTATCGAAAGAAAGAAAAGAAGAACTACAGGAAAAAGATCAAAACACAAAAAAGGAGAATGAGACAATGACAAAGACAATGCATATTACAGGAATGATGTGTGGACACTGCGAGGCCAGAGTAAAGAAAACTTTAGAGGCGATCAAGGGTGTGAAGGAGGCAGCAGTGAGCCATGAGACTGGTACGGCAGTTGTGACACTGGATGCAGATGTGTCAGATTCCACGTTAAAAGAGGCTGTGGAGGCGCAGGATTATCCGGTGACATCCATCGAGTAAAAATGACAGAGGCTGTCTGGGAGGTGCAGACAGACGCCCGATGACTGGGCAGAAGACACAAAAAGGAATCAATACAACGATGGAAACAAGAGAAATATTAGAAAAATTATGTGCAGGGGTGATCACCATTGACGAGGCAGAGCAGCATTTCAAACAGCAGCCTTTCGAGGAGATGGGTGATTTTGCCAAGCTTGACATGCACAGAAAGGTGCGCTCCGGTTTCCCGGAGGTGGTATTCTGTGCCGGAAAAGCAGATGATCATCTGTGTGCGATCTACGAGCGGCTATATGCTGCGGATGGCGAAGTGTTTGGCACGCGGGCAAGTGAGGCGCAGTATGAGCTGATCCACGGAGTGCTGCCGCAGGTGGAGTACGATCCGGTTTCCCGCATTTTGAAAATTGAGAAAAAGGACAAAGAGCATATCGGTTCCATTGCTGTCTGCACGGCGGGGACCGCAGACATTGCAGTGGCGGAGGAAGCGGCGCAGACTTGTGAATATTTTGGGGCCCATGTGGAGCGCATTTATGATGTGGGTGTGGCGGGGATTCATCGCCTGTTTGCTAAGATGGAACCGATCTGTCAGGCAAACTGCGTGATCGCAGTAGCAGGCATGGAAGGTGCACTTGCCAGTGTCATCGGCGGGCTGGTGGACAAACCGGTGATCGCTGTGCCCACCTCCGTAGGGTATGGAGCGAACTTTGGCGGGCTTTCCGCGTTGCTCACGATGATCAATTCCTGTGCAAACGGAATTGGAGTGGTAAATATTGATAATGGTTATGGTGCGGGTTATCTCGCAACGCAGATTAATCGGCTGGGAGTGAAAACATATGACAAGTGATCGAATTCTTTATTTAGAGTGCTGCTCTGGCATAAGCGGTGATATGACAGTAGCGGCGTTATTGGACCTTGGCGCGGATGAAAAGAAGCTGCGGGAGGCGCTGGCTTCACTTCCGCTGGAAGGCTATCAAATACAGATCTCGCGGGTGAAAAAATCCGGTCTGGATGCCTGTGATTTTGCGGTGCTTCTAGATGAGGAGCACGAGAATCATGATCATGATATGAGGTATCTTCACGGGGATCTGCATGGTGATCATAAGCAGGAAGGATATATGCAGGAAGAACACTTGCACGGGAGCCATGTACATGAAGAGCATTTTCACGATGACCATGATCATGATGGACATGCATGTGCGGCCCAGGCATCCCATCATTCACACACCCATCGCGGTCTGCCGGAGATCACTCAGATCATAGAAGCAGGCACGCTGACAGTCAGGGCAAAAGAACTGGCACTACGTATTTTTGATATACTGGCAGATGCAGAGGCAAAAGCACATGGAGTGTCGAGAGATGAAGTGCATTTTCATGAGGTGGGAGCAGTAGATTCCATCGTAGATATTGTGGCAGTAGCAGTCTGTCTCGATGATCTGGAACCGGAACAGATCGTTCTGTCACCGTTATCAGAAGGCACCGGAACCGTTCGATGCCAGCATGGCATCCTTCCGATCCCCGTTCCGGCGGTGACGAATATTGTGACCGCATACGGACTGCCGGTTCACAATACCACCGTACAGGGAGAGCTGGTGACGCCCACCGGAGCAGCCATTGCAGCTGCGGTTATGCAGGAGCATAAGCATCTGCCTGAGGATTACACGATCGAGCGGGTTGGTATCGGTGCGGGTAAGCGCGACTATGCGACAGCAGGCATTCTCCGTGCCATGTGGATCCGGCCGTTTGCGCAGGAAGAGAAGGAAAAGGATGAAGAAGGCGGTCGCGGTGGGAGTACAGCGGAAAGAGACCGGATCGTCAAGCTGGAAGCAAATATTGATGATGCCACAGGTGAGCAGCTTGGCTACTGCATGGAATGTCTGATGGAGGCAGGGGCAAGGGATGTAAGTTTTGTGCCGCTTTATATGAAAAAGAACCGTCCTGCCTATGAGGTGCATGTGATCTGTGATCCCTGTGATATTTCTCGTATGGAGGAAATTCTTTTTCGTGAGACAACGACCATCGGCGTACGGCGTTGCGTGATGGAACGCACGGTGATGGAGCGGAGTACAGAGTGCGTAGAGACACCCTTTGGTACTGCCCGGGTGAAGGTGTGCCGCTACGGAGATATTCGCAGGGTGTATCCGGAATATGAGAGTGTCAGATCGCTTTGCAGAGAATCAAAGATGGATTTTCGTAATGTTTACCAAGTCATTCTGGATACATATGAATAAACGCAAGTAAAATTTGTGTAAAATAACGAAAAAAAAATTGAAGCAGGAAATATCTGTTAAAACCCCCTTTCTTGTGC
Source organism: Lachnospiraceae bacterium (assembly GCA_022773965.1). GTDB lineage: Bacteria > Bacillota > Clostridia > Lachnospirales > Lachnospiraceae > W0P33-017. Next base: position 4,233 of record JALFNQ010000249.1, on the reverse strand, counting down.
TATACTTATTCTTAATTTTGTGATCTGCACAAGAGGGGGTTTTTAGATGGCAAATATGCATTTATCGGAGCTGCTGGATATCAATAGCATCCGAGTGATCCAGGACGGCTTTACGAAGATGACAGGTATGGCGGCGGTACTTAGTGACGAGAATGGAGTGCCGGTGATCGAGATAAGCAATGGTAGAAGATTTTGTCAGGAGTTGACAAGAAGTACGGCAACCGGAACAGCACGCTGTGAAAATTGTGACCGCGTAGGTGCCAGGCAGACCATGCGAAGTGGTAAGGCTGAGGTGTATACGTGCCATGCGGGTTTGTGTGATTTTTCGGCGCCGATTATTGTAGATGGACAATTTATGGGGGTCTTTGCCGGAGGTCAGGTATTGATGGAAGAGCCTGATGAGGAAAAGTTTCGCGCGACAGCAAAGGAGCTTGGCATTGATCCGGATGCATATGTGGAAGCGGTTCATGAAATTCCGATTTTACCCAAAGAAAAGATCGAGGATGCGGCAGAATTTTTGTGCGCTGTGGCCAATATACTTTCGACTATGGCATACAACAGCTATATGACATTAAGAAAGAGCCGGGAATTGGAAAATATTTCACGGATGAAGCTGGAATTTTTATCCACGATCAACTTTAATATACATAAGCCCTTACAGGAAATGCTGTTTCTTGCAAATAGTATTAACCGTATGGAATTACTTGACGCTGTGGCAGAAAAGCTGCGCAAGCTGGAAAAAATGAACCAGACAGTCATCAATACACTGGCGGATGCGATGGCTTATTCTGATATGACACGAACGGATTCGGATATCGTGGAGACGGAATACAATCTTCTAAAGATGTGTGAGGGTCTTCAGCTTACTTATATGGGAAGACTGATGGAGCGTCCGATAGACTTTGTTATAAAGATCGATGATGATGTACCGACAGATCTTTTTGGCGATGTGACGCGGATCCGGCAGATCATGGTCAACCTTCTGAATAATGCTGTCCAGTATACAAAAGAAGGAACCATTTCATTACATATATCACAGAAAAAGACCACCTATGGACTGGTGCTTTATTTTGAGATCAGGGATACCGGAATCGGTATGCGTGAGGATCAGGTCAGGGATATTCAGGAGATGTTTGACAGCGTTCATGATAGTCAGGTGATCGATGAGGATGTGCTGGCATTTGGTCTGGGTATGACAAGTCAGCTGGTAAATGCGGTATATGGAAATGTAACTGTGCAGAGTACGCTGGGGGAGGGGTCTGTATTTACGGTCTCCATCCCACAGATGGCGGCGGAAGAATAACAAATGGATTGTTGGTAACTGTGAAGGAGCTGAACAGTTACGATTGTTGATCAGGGAATGAATAGGGAGAACATATGGCTAAGGAATGTTATGAGGATGTGATCATGCATTGCGCAGAGCTGCTTGTAAAGGCGCGCACCGTGGATTCGGAGGAAAACCGGAAAGCAGTATGTATGATGAGCCAGGAACTGGTATTTGACGGGTTGGAGATGAAGCGGCTGGATGTCACCGGGAAAAGAGTGCTTCAATCCATCTGTTTTATGAAGCCGGAGCATGCGGATCAGTCCCGCAGAATAGAGTTTTGCTTCGAGGAGGAAAATGGGGCAACTGCTGTCTATACGTTTTATCATGTAACAGGACAGGAGGAGTGGGATGAGCTGACATTAAAAAGAATGAGATTTTTTGCGATGCAGCTCCATGAGGTAAATGAGCGTCAGAATCTGGTGCAGGATGCAAATTATTACCGGTATCATGATCCGCAGACGAGACATACGAATATGACGTATTTTTCTGAGTGTTGTGATTATCATATCAGGAATCATACGATTGACAGGTATACGGCAATGGCGGTGAATCTGTCTGATTTCACAAATCTGAACCTTCTCATCGGCAGCAGCAATTGTGATATTGTGCTGATCCGCTTTATGGACTGGCTCAAGATAGAACTGGAGTCAGACGAGGTCGTTTCACGCATCAGCGGGGATCAGTTTGCGCTGCTGATCCATAAAGACCATGAGGATATGATCCTGGAGAAGCTGCGTTCCAGTGAGATACGGTACGGAAAACTGCCGGGAGATGTGGTGAAGCTGTCAGCAGAGGCAGGTATTTACCGGATCAGTGGTGAGGTAGAGAGCTATCATCATATTATTCAGGCAATCAGCAGTTCCTTAAATATTGCGAAAAATTCATTGCAGCTCCAGTTTTCCTATTATGATCCGCTGTCGGCAGATGCTACGGAGAAAAAGAAATTTTATGAGGAAGCCTTTGAAAAAGCACTGATCAATGAGGATATTCATGTGTTTTTCCAGCCGAAGGTTTCTCTTAAGGATTATGAGCTGATCGGTGCGGAGGCGCTGTCACGATGGATCGTGGATGGTGAAGTGGTTCCACCGGATTCTTTTATTCCAATTCTGGAGGAGACAACACGGATCTGTGAACTGGATTTTTATGTGCTGGATCATGTGTGCAAGAGTATTCAGGGCTGGATCCGGCATGGGGTAAAGCCGGTAAAGGTATCTGTGAATTTTTCACGCCGGCATCTTTCTAACCAAAATCTGGTTCGTGATATCGTTCAGGTGTTGGACAAGTATGAGGTGCCGCATCAGTATATCGAGGTAGAATTGACAGAGACTACCATAGATGCGGATTATGCTGCTTTAAAGCAGATCGTGTACGCACTGCGTGACTGTGGAATCGAGTCTTCCGTGGATGATTTCGGAATGGGATATTCATCCTTAAGTCTCATTCGTGATGTGCCCTTTAAGGTATTAAAAATCGATAAGAGCTTTCTCGGAGATAAAAATATGGAATCCGACGAGAGACAGCGGGCGATGATGAAGCATGTGATCAGCATGGCAAATGACATGGGAATGGAATGTATAGCAGAAGGCGTGGAGAGCATGGAGCATGTGCAGCTTTTGAAGGAGAGTAAATGCTACATGGCACAGGGCTTTTTGTTCAACCGCCCGATTCCGCAGGAGGAATTTGAGGAGATCCTGACGACACATGCGAGATGATAGATCTTGTGTTTTCGGTGCATGCGCTGACAGTGTGTGACCGGGCATGCATTAGTGGCAAAACAGCTTTGAAAAAGCGATAATTGAGACAGAGGACGCGGGGTATGCGCAGGCGCTACACCGGTCCTCTTTCCTTTTTCCGTAGCTGTGAGGGTAAGGCACAGTTGTTGCAATTCATACGTCAGTCAGCTGACCTGTGAAATACAACGGACTGTTACCTTTTTTCATCCATGAGTGGATAGAACATGAAATCATCACAATTTCTGTGTATAATCAAAAATAAAACAATGAGAGGAATTAGAAAATGAGTGAAAAATATCGATGGCTGGGTGTGGTTCTTGCAACTGTTCTTTTGACAGGTTGTGGTGGTGACAGTTCAGACTACAGCAACTATGTAACGCTGGGTGAATATAAAAATCTGAGCGCGGATCTGGTGGTGACTAAGGTCACCGATGAGGAACTTCGTGAATATGAGAATGATCAGCTGGATGAATATGTGTCCTATGAGGATGTAAGCGGTCCTGTAAAGGAGGGGCAGCTGGTGCAGATGTCTCTGATCGCGAAAGAGGGTGATGAGGCTGTCTATGATTTTTCGGAAGATGGCTATGAACTGATCGTTGGTGATCAGGATTTTGGGGAAGCGGTGGATGCAGCTCTGATCGGAACTGAAATTGGCGATGTGCTGGATTTTTCGGTTACCTATGATGATGAATTTGAAGATGTGATGCTTTGTGGGAAAGAAATCGATTTTCATATTGAGATCCAGAACATTTCAGATGTGGTTTATCCGGAGCTGACGAATGAGTTTATAAAGGAAAATTTTGGCGAGGAGTCCGTGGATGCATGGCAGGAAACACTTGCGCAGGAGTTACAATCAGAGCATCAGGCAGAGGCAACGGAGAACTTGCGGAATGATCTGGTGCAGCAGGTAGTTGATGGCTCAAAAATCAGTGGCTATCCAAAGGATCTGTACGCACAAAAGAGTCAGGAGATCGAGTCTGGATATCAGGGGTATGCGGATATGCTGGGGTGTTCGTTAAATGACGTGTATGAGATGTTTGATCTGGATGAAGAGGCGCGTAAGCAGGAGTGTTTGACTGCAACAAATCAGACGATGGTACTTGCACTCATCCGGGAGCAGGAACACATGACACTTTCGGACGAGGAACTTCAGGAAAAGCTGCAGGAGTTTGC
>JALFNQ010000191.1 GCA_022773965.1 Lachnospiraceae bacterium | reverse complement strand
GGCGGTAATGTGCCGACGATCTTTAACGCGGCAAATGAAGCAGCTGTGGCACTGTTTTTAAATAAAAAGATCTCCTATCTGCAAATTACAGAGATCATTGAGGATTGTATGAAAAACTGTGCCTATCTTGAGTCACCAAAGCTGGAGGAGATCCTTGAGACAGAGGCGCAGGTGAGAGAGCGGATAGAGGCAGTTTATGCTCGTGGCAACGAGTGAGTAGAAATTGGAGAGCAGGTGTTAATTTGAATATTGTAATAGCAATTGTATTATTTAGTCTGATCATTTTATTTCATGAGCTGGGGCATTTTTTGCTGGCAAAGCTCAATGGTGTGCAGGTCAATGAGTTCTGTCTGGGACTAGGGCCTACCCTTATCGGCTTTCATAAAGGGGAGACCTTTTATTCCCTGAAGCTGCTGCCCTTTGGTGGAGCATGTATGATGGAGGGTGAGGACGAAGAGAGTGATTCCAGTCGTGCCTTCGGAAAAAAGACAGTCTGGCAGCGTTTTTCCATCGTATTTGCAGGCCCGTTTTTCAATTTTATCCTTGCATGGGTCTTTTCGCTGGTTATTCTTGGATCTGTCGGCATTGACTATCCGACGATCTACCATGTGGAAGAAGGATCACCGGCTGCGGAGGCTGGCATCCAGGATGGCGATACGATCTTAAAGCTGGGAAATAAAAACATCCATTTCTATCGTGAGATCAGTGTGTATACTTATTTTCACAGCGCTGAAGAAACAGATGTCAAATGGGAGCATGACGGAGAGATTTATGCAGGTACGATCACCCCGCGCTATCATGAAGAAACCGGTCGATATCTGTTCGGTTTTCAGGGCAGTACTGGCAGACAAAAGAGCGGGCCGCTTCGGGTGTTAAAGTATAGCTTTTATGAGGTGAAATACTGGATCACCACGACCTTGCAGAGTCTTGGAAAGCTGGTGACGGGACAGCTGAATATGAATGATCTTTCAGGTCCGGTGGGTATTGTCAAGACCATCGGTGATACTTATACGGCCAGCAGACCGGATGGAGTCTTTTATATTTTCATCAATATGCTGAATATGGCGATCCTGTTGTCGGCGAACTTAGGAGTCATGAACCTGCTGCCGCTTCCGGCGCTTGATGGCGGACGACTGGTGTTCTTTATCATTGAGGCGATCCGCGGAAAACGTATCGATCCGCAGAAAGAGGGCATGGTGCACTATATCGGACTGATCGTGCTTATGGTATTTATGGTTGTGATCATGGGAAATGATATCCGGAAATTGTTTATGTAGGTTGCAAAAAGCGGTTTTTGCATTGTAACTGTAAAGGCAGTGAACAGTCGTGAGGAGAGAAAGTATATGTTAGGTGAAACAGAACAACAGATGAGAAATCAGACAAAAACAGTACAGATCGGAGACCGGGTCATCGGCGGTGGCAACCCCATCCTGATCCAGTCCATGACGAATACAAAGACACAGGATGTAAAGGCAACGGTTGCCCAGATTGAGGAGCTGACAAAGGCTGGCTGTGAGATCATCCGCTGTGCAGTTCCGGATATGGAGGCTGCAAAAGCCCTTGCCGAGATCAAAAAACAGATCCGTATCCCCCTTGTAGCAGATATCCATTTTGATTACAGGCTGGCGATTGCTGCCATCGAAAACGGTGCGGACAAGATCCGTATCAATCCCGGAAATATCGGAAGCAGCGAGCGTGTACGTGCGGTTGTGGATTGTGCAAAGGAGCGGAATATTCCGATCCGCGTAGGCGTCAACAGCGGTTCTCTGGAAAAGCCGCTCATTGAAAAATACGGCGGCGTGACTGCTGAAGGACTGGTAGAAAGTGCTCTGGATAAAGTAAAACTGATCGAGGATATGGGCTACGATCATCTGGTGATCAGCATCAAATCCTCGGATGTGATGATGTGTGTGCGGGCGCATGAATTGATTGCTGCACAGACGCTGCATCCGCTGCATGTAGGTATTACAGAGGCGGGAACCATCACAAGAGGAAATATCAAGTCTGCGGTAGGTCTTGGACTGATCCTGGGCCAGGGAATCGGAGATACGATCCGTGTTTCTCTGACCGGAGCTCCCATCGAGGAGATCAAGTCTGCAAAGCTGATCTTAAAGACGCTGGGGCTGCGCAGTGGTGGTATCGAGGTCGTTTCCGGCCCCACCTGCGGACGTACGCAGATCGATCTGATCTCGTTGGCAGGAAAAGTAGAAAATCTGGTTGAGCAATATCCACTCGATATTAAGGTGGCAGTCATGGGATGTGTGGTCAATGGTCCCGGAGAGGCGCGCGAAGCAGATCTTGGCGTGGCCGGAGGTATCGGAGAAGGACTTGTGATCAGGCATGGCGAGGTCATCAAAAAGGTTCCGGAGGAGGAACTGCTGGACGCATTGAGAGAGGAACTGGAGCACTGGGGAGAGTAAATAAAAGTGTCAAAGACGTTTTTTGATGTTTTTCCGACGCTGGACGTACCATCAGAGATCCGTCAGCTGCTAGGTGAGGTTGAGGTGCAGAAGGTCAGCACCAATCAGGCAAAGGATCTGTACCGGATTTATCTGTTCAGCGAAAGACTGATTCCGAAAAAATATATTTTTCAGCTGGAGCGCGAGATCCATCAGCAGATCTTTCGCGGTAAAGATCTGAAGATCAAGATCCGTGAGCGCTACCAGCTTTCTGCGCAGTATACGGCAAAAAAATTGCTGGCGGTATATGAGGACAGCATTCGTATGGAGCTGAAGGAGTATTCGGCTCTCTTGTATAACCTCTACCGTTCTACTATGCTGGAATTTACGGACGAGGAGCATCTGCTGCTTCATATGCCACAGAGTGTGCTGGCACAGGAGCGCGGTGAGGAATTATTAGAGATATTTGAAAAAATTTTTTGTGAGCGCTGCGGGCTGACGCTGATCGTGGATATTCACTATGAGCCGCTGAAGGCCAGCAAATACAAGGAGGATTCGGACAAACAGATGGAATATGAGATCCATCGCATTGTGGCGAATTCTTCTTTTGGTGCAAAAAAGGATCGTGAGGATGGCAGCCTGATGGAGCTGGATGATGCCCAGGCAGGTGCGGTGCAGCAATCGGTTGCAAAAGGGCAGGGGGCTGCAAAGACAGAGCAGGCGGCACAGCCGGCTCCGGCAGCAAAAAAGGAACGGCCGATGCCGCCGTCACAGAAAGGATTTTCCGGAAATTCCGGCTCTTCCAATGGAGCCAATGGAAGCTTTTCACGGGGAAAGGGCAGCTTTGGCGGTGGATTTTCCAGAAAGAGATCCGATAACCCGGATGTGCTTTACGGACGTGATTTTGAGGAAGAAGAAATGCCCATCAGCCAGATTCAGGGTGAGATCGGAGATGTAGTCATCCGAGGGAAGATCATCGCCACAGATGAGCGCGAGATCCGGGGCGAAAAGACGATCCTGTTTTTTACAGTGACGGATTTTACAGATACCATGGTCATCAAGATCTTTACACGCAACGAGGATCTGGAGGAACTGAGGGGTTCTTTGAAAAAAGGTGCATTTGTAAAGATCAAGGGGGTGGCCACGCTGGACCGCTTTGACCATGAACTGACCGTTGGCTCCGTTATGGGAATCAAAAAGATCGCAGATTTTACTACAAAGCGCGCAGATCAGTCTGTGAGAAAGCGCGTGGAGCTGCATTGCCATACAAAAATGAGTGATATGGATGGTGTCTCCGATGTGGGGGATATCATTGCACAGGCGGTTGCCTTTGGACATAAGAGTATCGCTATCACCGATCACGGAGCTGTACAGGCGTTCCCCGTGGCGAATCATGCGATCCCCAAGGGTGCGGATTTTAAAGTCATTTATGGTGTGGAAGCATATCTTGTTGATGACACGAAGCGTATCGTAAAAAATCCAAGGGGACAGGATTTTCAGTCAGATTTTGTCGTGTTTGACCTGGAGACAACAGGATTTAGCCCAAAGAAAAATAAGATCATTGAGATCGGTGCGGTCAAGGTTCAGCAGGGAAAGATCACAGAGCGTTTTTCCACCTTTGTGAATCCCCAGATACCGATTCCTTTTGATATTGAGGAACTGACGGGCATCCGTGATGACATGGTCATTGATGCACCACTGATCGAGGAAATCCTGCCGAAATTTATGGAATTTTGCCGTGATTGTGTGATGGTAGCGCACAACGCGGAATTTGATATGAGCTTTATACAGAAAAACTGCGAGGATCTGCATCTGGACTGTGATTTTACAGTTGCGGATACAGTGGCAATTGCACGTTTTCTGCTGCCGCAGTTAAACCGGTATAAGCTGGATACTGTGGCAAAGGCTGTGGGTGTTTCTTTAGAAAACCACCATCGGGCAGTGGATGATGCAGCGTGTACAGCAGAGATTTTTGTAAAATTTATTGAGATGCTAGAGAGCCGGCGGATCCATACACTGGATGAGTTAAATGAGAAGGGAATTCCTTCTGCGGAGGCCATTCAGAAAATGTCCACCTACCATGCGATCATTCTGGCAAAAAATGATATCGGGCGCGTAAATCTGTACCGTCTGGTATCGCTTTCGCATCTGACTTATTACCATAAACGTCCGAGGATCCCAAAGAGTGAGCTGATGAAATACAGGGAGGGACTGATCCTCGGTTCAGCCTGTGAGGCGGGCGAACTGTATCAGGCGCTCTTAAACGGCAGACCGGCACAGGAGATTGCCAGACTGGTAGAATTTTATGATTATCTGGAGATTCAGCCGGTGGGAAACAATGCGTTTATGCTGCGGGATCCGAAAAATCCCATGAATTCTGTCGAGGATATTCAGGAGCTGAACCGGCAGATCGTACAGCTGGGAGAGGACTTTCACAAGCTGGTGGTAGCGACCTGTGACGTACATTTTTTGAATCCCGAGGATGAGGTGTACCGTCGGATCATCATGGCAGGCAAGGGCTTTTCCGATGCGGACGACCAGGCGCCGCTGTACCTCCGTACTACAGAGGAGATGCTGGAGGAATTCCAGTATCTTGGCAGCGAGAAAGCGGAGGAGATCGTCATTACAAACACAAATAAGATTGCGGATATGTGCGAGGTGATCTCGCCGGTACGGCCGGATAAATGTCCGCCGGTCATCGAAAATTCTGACCAGATGCTGCGGGATATCTGTTATAATAAAGCCCATGAAATGTATGGTCCCGAGCTTCCGGATATCGTGCATGAGCGGCTGGAACGCGAGTTGAATTCCATCATTGGCAATGGCTATGCGGTCATGTACATCATTGCACAGAAGCTGGTTTGGAAGTCCAATGAGGACGGCTATCTGGTGGGCTCGCGAGGCTCCGTCGGATCCTCTTTCGTGGCGACGATGTCCGGTATTACCGAGGTCAATCCCCTCAGCCCGCATTATTACTGTAAAAATTGCCATTTTGTAGACTTCGACTCGCCGGAAGTCAAGGCGTTTGCCGGACGTGGCGGTTGTGATATGCCTGACCGTTACTGTCCGAATTGCGGAGAACCGTTAGAAAAGGATGGATTTGATATTCCCTTCGAGACATTCCTCGGATTCAAGGGAGACAAAGAGCCAGATATCGATCTGAACTTTTCCGGCGATTATCAGAGTAAGGCACACAAGTATACGGAAGTAATTTTCGGTGCCGGACAGACGTTCCGTGCAGGAACGATCGGAACTCTGGCAGACAAGACCGCCTACGGTTATGTAAAAAAATACTTTGAAGAGCGCGGCGTTCACAAGCGCAGCTGTGAGATCGAACGCATCCTTGCAGGCTGCGTGGGAGTGCGCAGAACGACCGGACAGCATCCCGGCGGCATCGTCGTGCTTCCGGTGGGAGATGAGATCTATTCCTTCACACCGATCCAGCATCCGGCGAACGACATGACAACGGATACGATTACCACGCATTTTGAATACCATTCCATCGATCATAACCTGCTAAAGCTGGATATTCTCGGACACGATGATCCGACCATGATCCGAATGTTAGAGGATCTGACGGGTATCAATGCACAAAAGATTCCTCTGGATGATGCCAGCGTCATGTCATTATTTCAGAACACCAGTGCACTTCAGATCACTCCGGATGACATTAATGGCTGTAAGCTGGGTGCGCTGGGAATTCCGGAGTTTGGTACGGATTTTGCCATGGGCATGCTCATTGATACGCAGCCGAAAGAGTTTTCCGATCTGGTGCGTATCGCAGGACTTTCCCATGGAACTGACGTGTGGCTGGGCAATGCACAGACACTGATCCAGGAAGGAAAGGCAACCATTTCTACCTGTATCTGTACCCGTGATGATATCATGACGTACCTCATCGGTATGGGTGTGGAGTCTGAGGAATCCTTTAAGATCATGGAGGCTGTTCGAAAGGGCATGGTGGCAAAAGGCAAGTGCGATAAGTGGGATCAGTGGAAGCAGGATATGATCGATCACGGTGTACCGGACTGGTATATCTGGTCCTGTGAGAAGATCAAGTATATGTTCCCGAAAGCGCACGCGGCAGCATATGTTATGATGGCGTGGCGTATCGCTTACTGTAAAGTATTTTACCCGCTGGCTTATTATGCAGCATTTTTCTCTATCCGTGCAAAGGCATTCAACTATGAGGTTATGTGTATGGGCAAGGAGCGCCTGAACTATTACATGCAGGATTACGAACGGCGCAGTGCGGAAGCGGCAAAGGAAAACAAAAAGCTGCCTCCGGTGGAGCAGGATATGTACAGGGATATGCGTATCGTGCAGGAAATGTATGCCAGAGGCTACGAGTTTCTGCCGATCGATATTTATCGTGCAGATGCACGCTATT
>JALFNQ010000159.1 GCA_022773965.1 Lachnospiraceae bacterium | reverse complement strand
TACAGCGGAAACAGCACTCTGTGCAAAAAGTTAAATATGCTTCCTATCGAGTGTATCGTACGTGGATATATTACCGGAAGCGGCTGGGAGAGCTATCAGAAGAATGGTACTGTTTGCGGTATCACGTTGCCGGAGGGACTGAAAGAGTCTGATCAGCTGCCTGAGCCTATCTACACACCGACCACAAAGGCAGATCTCGGTGATCATGATGAGCATATTACATTTGAAGAGAGTGTAGAGATCTTAGAGAAGCTTTATCCGGGAAAAGGTGAGGAATATGCAACTGCAATCAAGGATGCGACCTTAAATCTGTACAAAAAGTGTGCAGCGTACGCAAGAGAGCGCGGCATCATTATCGCAGATACCAAGTTTGAGTTTGGTCTGGATGAGAATGGACAGGTTGTTCTTGGTGATGAGATGCTGACCCCTGACAGCTCCCGTTTCTGGCCGGTAGAAGGATATCAGCCCGGACAGTCACAGCCGTCCTTTGATAAGCAGTTTGTCAGAGACTGGTTAAAGAGCAATCCGGATAATGACAATTTACTTCCGGATGAGGTGGTAGACAAGACAATTGAAAAATATAAGGAAGCATACGAACTGCTGACCGGAACCAAATTTACCAGATAGCTTTTATGGAGATAATACATGAAGAATCAGTCAGAATTAACGGTTAATGTAACGGATGAATTGCATGAGGAATGCGGCGTTTTTGGTATGTATGATTTTGACGGCGGTGATGTGGCACCTTCTATTTACTACGGACTGTTCGCCTTGCAGCATCGTGGTCAGGAAAGCTGTGGTATCGCAGTCAGCGATACGGAGGGACCCAAGGGAAAAGTACTCACACACAAGGATATGGGACTTGTGAATGAGGTATTTACGCCGGAATCCCTGGAGAAGCTAAAGGGGGATATTGGCGTGGGGCATGTGCGTTATTCAACTGCAGGTGCATCCACGAGAGAAAATGCACAGCCACTGGTACTGAACTATGTAAAGGGTACGCTGGGACTGGCGCATAATGGAAATCTGATCAATGCAAATGAACTGCGGAGGGAGCTGGAATATACCGGTGCGATCTTCCAGACGACCATTGACTCAGAGGTGATTGCCTACTACATTGCCAGGGAGCGTCTGAAATCGAAGACGGTGGAAGAGGCGGTGCGCAGGGCAGCTGAAAAGATCAAGGGTGCATATGCCCTGGTTGTGATGAGTCCCAGAAAGTTGATCGGAGCGAGAGATCCTTTTGGTTTCAAGCCGTTGGTGATCGGAAAGCGTGATAATGCATATATGCTTGCAAGTGAGACCTGCGCGTTGGAGACGCTGGGCGCAGAGTATGTGCGTGACGTGGAGCCTGGAGAGATCGTTACGATTTCTCCAGAATATGGAATCACCTCTGACCGAACCATGTGTCTGCCAAGGGAACAGCATGCGAGATGCATTTTTGAGTATATTTATTTTGCCCGTCCGGACAGTCATATTGATGGAAAAAGCGTTTATGCAGCGCGTATCAAGGCCGGACGTTTTCTGGCACAGGATTCACCGGTAGAAGCAGATCTTGTAGTTGGCGTTCCGGAATCCGGAAATGTTGCTGCAATGGGTTATTCGATGGAGAGCGGGATCCCTTATGGAATGGCGTTTGTGAAGAACAGCTATGTGGGACGAACATTCATTAAGCCGGCACAGAGCAGCCGGGAGAGCAGTGTTGCGATCAAGCTGAATGCAATGAAAGAAGCAGTTGCCGGAAAGCGCGTGATCATGATTGATGATTCTATCGTGCGTGGTACAACCTCTAACCGTATCGTAAATATGCTGCGTGAGGCCGGTGCCACAGAGGTACATGTGCGGATCAGTTCACCACCGTTTTTGTGGCCCTGCTATTTCGGAACAGATATTCCGGTGCGTGAGCAGTTGATCGCTTATAATCGTACGATAGAAGAGATCCGTGAGATCATCGGGGCAGACAGTCTTGGATATCTTGAAATTGACCGGCTGGAGCAGATGGTGGATGGGCTTTCCATCTGTAAGGGATGCTTTACCGGAAAATATCCGATGGAACCTCCGAGGGATGATATCAGAGGGGACTATATCGATAAACGATGAGAAGAGTCCGGATGGGACGGCAGAACCGCCGGGGAGTTTGCTCATCGGGTGGAAGATTACGGAGCCGACGGATTGTGCGAACGCGCGCAACGAGGCATTTTGGAGCGATTCCGGGTGGGGCTCTGCGAATAACAAAAAAGGAGATAGATATGAGTACAGATAATTACACAAGCCCTTTGTCTGAGCGATATGCCAGCAAGGAGATGCAGTATATTTTTTCACAGGACATGAAGTTTAGAACCTGGCGCAAGCTGTGGATCGCGCTTGCTGAAACGGAAAAGGAGCTGGGTCTTGATATCACACAGGAACAGATTGACGAGCTGAAGGCACATCAGGACGACATTAATTATGATGTGGCAAAGGAGCGCGAAAAGCTGGTTCGCCATGATGTCATGAGTCATGTATACGCATATGGCCAGCAGTGTCCAAAAGCAAAGGGTATTATCCATCTGGGTGCGACTTCCTGTTATGTAGGGGATAACACAGACATTATTATTATGGCAGAGGCGTTGAAGCTGGTGCGTAAAAAACTGATCAATGTGTTGGCAGAGCTGGCAAAGTTTGCAGATAAATATAAGGCACTTCCAACGCTTGCATTCACCCATTTCCAGCCTGCCCAGCCGACGACTGTTGGCAAGCGCGCAACGCTGTGGATGCAGGAATTTGAGATGGATCTGGAAGATCTTGACTACGTGCTCGGCAGCTTAAAGCTGTTGGGATCTAAGGGTACGACCGGAACGCAGGCAAGCTTTAAGGAGCTGTTTGACGATAATAATGAGATCATTGACAAGATCGATCCGATGATCGCAGAAAAAATGGGATTTTCATGCTGTTATCCGGTTTCCGGACAGACTTATTCCAGAAAAGTGGATACAAGAGTTGCAAATGTGTTGGCGGGAATTGCGGCAAGTGCACATAAATTCTCAAATGATATTCGTCTGCTGCAGCATCTGAAAGAGATCGAGGAGCCCTTTGAGAAGAATCAGATCGGTTCTTCTGCAATGGCGTATAAGCGTAATCCGATGAGAAGTGAGCGGATTGCATCCCTGTCGCGCTATGTAATGATCGATGCGCTCAATCCGGCAATCACTTCTGCAACACAGTGGTTTGAGCGTACGCTGGACGATTCTGCAAACAAGCGTCTGAGTATTCCGGAGGGATTCCTTGCTATTGACGGTATTCTCGATCTGTGCCTGAACGTGGTAGATGGACTGGTAGTTTACGATAAGGTGATCACCAAGCGCTTGATGAGCGAGCTTCCTTTTATGGCAACCGAGAATATTATGATGGATGCAGTGAAGAAGGGTGGAGACCGTCAGGAGCTGCATGAGAAGATCCGTCAGCTGTCAATGGAGGCAGGAAAGCACGTGAAAGTAGAAGGAAAGGACAATGATCTGTTAGAGCTGATCGCAGCGGATGAGTCCTTTGGCTTGAGCCTTGAGGAATTACAGGAGAGCATGGATCCTGCAAAGTATACCGGCCGTGCAGAGTATCAGGTAGAGCAGTATCTGAAAAATGTGATCCAGCCGCTTCTGGATGCAAATAAGGATGTGCTTGGTATGACAGCAGAGATCAATGTCTAGCAGAGATCTGAGCGATAAGCAGAATGGCTGATGAAAGATTCGCTGTATGATCATGCCTGGGCGAAAGAACATCTGTATGAGGAGGAAATTGTATGAAAATCACTTCGGTGACTGATGCAAATGGAATAACGACAACTACAATAGATACCAATGGGGTATCGGGTACTTCTTCAGATTTTTCATCTCAACTGGATGAGCAATTAAAGACGAGTACTTCGCTGGAATCCATTTTTGAAAAGGCGGCACAGACCTATGGTGTGGATGTAGAGCTTTTGAAAGCGATGGCGAAGGCAGAGTCCGATTTTGACCCGAATGCTACCAGTAAGAGCGGGGCGATGGGAATCATGCAGCTGATGCCCGGAACAGCAAAGGGGCTTGGCGTGACGGATGCTTATGATCCTGAGCAAAATATTATGGGAGGGGCAAAATACATTGCCTCTCTCCTTGAGAAATATAATGGAAATATTTCTTACGCGCTGGCAGCTTATAATGCGGGCAGCGGAAATGTGGACAAGTATGATGGTATTCCGCCCTTTGAAGAGACGCAGAATTATGTGACGAAGATTCTGGGTTATTTACAGGATGGCGGTGTGGAGATTCCGGATCAGTGGACGACTGTGACCGGCAGATCGGGTACGGTAGAAAACACACTGACAGATGCTTTAAAGCAGCTTTTCACGCGTGAGGATTATGAGGATTTCCTTCGTCTGTTTTTGGAGCGGCTGTCACAGCGGCTGGAGGAGAAAGTCACGGCGATTGGAGACGCAGGCACAGGTGATGGGTCTGTTTCTGGTGCTGTAAGTGGAGCACAGCAGGAGGAAAGTGATGCCTATATTGCATTTCGGAATTTTGGTAATACGAACCGGATGGCAGTATATTTAAGGCCTTCAGAAAAAAAATAAAATTTTTGTAATTTAGTGTTGACAATTGGTGGACGTTATAGTATATTATTATTCGTTGAGTGATTCGACACAACACACAACAAGCTGCCGTGGCTCAGGCGGTAGAGCGTCGCATTGGTAGTGCGGAGGTCACGGGTCCGATTCCCGTCGGCAGCTTTTACAATTTCAAATGAATTAAAAAACCAGAACAATGTTCTGGTTTTTTTTGTGCAGATAATATGAATTAACATAGAAGAGATGCTTTCATATAATTATATTTACAGCAAAGTAGGAAAACAGCACAGGGGTTTATTGTTGGCAGATGGGCAAATGATTGGGGAGGGATATCATGAAAACCATACGAATGAAGATCATTATTGGAATCGCAATATGTTCGGTTTTGACGGCTGCGATCATCGGTTGTGTAAGTGTGAAAAACGCAAATGACAATGCAAGGGCCGATGTCAAAGAGCAGTTGGAACTCAATGGCAGCCTGGCGGCGCAGGAACTGAATGCCACCATTTCCCGGGTAGATCAGTCGGTAGATACCTTGAGTGATATGGTATTGCGGGAACTTGAATCGGGAACGGTTACTTTCCTCTGCGGAGGAGATCACGGGGATCTTGCAGAAGGATGCACTGAAAAAGAAGCGTCTTTCTGCAGGCGAGCCGACAGCCGATGCCGGATCTGGCGCCGGAAGGATCCATCAGGCAGTTGCGATCTTCAAGGAGAGCTTTGATGAAAAGTATGGCGGATTTGGAGAGGCTCCGAAATTCCCGACTCCGCACAACCTGTTGTTTCTCATGCGGTATTATGAGAAAAACGGAGACGGAGATGCCTTGAAAATGGCAGAAAAGACCTTGCTTCAGATGTACCGGGGCGGCATGTTCGACCATATCGGCGGAGGTTTTTGCAGATACTCCACGGATGCATATTTTTTAGTACCTCACTTTGAAAAGATGCTTTATGACAATGCATTGCTGTTATCCGCTTACTGTAAGGCGTTCCAGCTCACAAAAAAGGAGATTTATCTCGATGTGGCACAAAAAACGGCTCTTTTTGTACTGCGTGAAATGACTTCGCCGGAAGGTGCATTCTACAGTGCGAAGGATGCGGACAGCGAAGGAGAAGAGGGGAAGTATTACCTGTTTCAGCCATCCGAGATCGTACAGATACTCGGTGAGGATGCAGGAAAGGAATTTAACAGCTATTTTGATATCACAAAAAGCGGGAATTTTGAGGGAAAAAGCATTCCGAATCTTTTGCATCACACGCTGTCGCCAATGGAAGGGGAAGCGATCGAGACCAGAGAGGGAATCGACGAGTATCGTGCAGCCGTTTATGAATATCGGCGGCACAGATATTCACTGCATCTGGACGATAAGATCCTGACCTCGTGGAATGGACTGATGATCGCAGCACTGTGCAGTCTGTACCGGGTGAGCGGCAAACAGATCTATCTGGATTCTGCTGTGCAGGCGTGGGAATTTATCTGCCATCACTTATGTGAAAAGGACACGTTGTATGTCAGCTGGAGAAACGGAAAACGGGGTGGAAAGGGATTTTTGGATGACTACGCCTTTAGTGTTTATGCGTTGCTGGCTCTGTATGAGGCAACACTGGACGGTTCGTATCTGGAGTGGGCAGAGGCATTTTGCCGAAAGGCTGTTTCGGATTTTCGCGATGAGGAGCATGGTGGATTTTTCCTCTATGGGAAGGAGCACGAGCAGCTGGTTCTGCGCCCCAAGGAGACCTATGATGGAGCTGTTTTCAGCGGGAATTCGGCAATGGCATACAATCTGGTGCAACTG
>JALFNQ010000117.1 GCA_022773965.1 Lachnospiraceae bacterium | reverse complement strand
TTGTTTTGTAGTTTGGTCTGTTTTGTTTTTTCTTCTCTTCTCCTACCCCATTCACCCAGTGTACCTTACACTAATCTTTACCCCTCACTTAAAATTACTTACCAAACCTAATCTTTCGGTGCTGGTATTAGTGAAAGTGATGAGGATTAGTACATATAAGTTAGGGTGGAAAGAATGGTAAACCAATCTACCAGACAAGTCTTCGCCAATGGAATGTAAGCATTCCAAATATCCTTACTATCATAATCGGAATTTGCAAAAACATTTCTTCTATTGTTGTTAAAACCAGTTTCGGTATCCATCTCAAAAGGATCCTCATATTTTTCTCTGTATCTATGTATGCTGCCAATATCGCCAGTCCGATTTGAAGCAAAACATATCCGACAAACACCACCGTAAGAAATGAAAGCATATTCTTTTCTATCAGCAAAACCATATAAATTACCCAAAATACAGGCCCAAGTAATTCAACCATAAGCTGATAGCACATTGTTACGAGTCCCAATAGTCCATAGTGTGGATTGGCAATCAAATCATGGTGCTTGATAAGACAATCCATCAAGCCTCTTTGCCATCTGTCCCTTTGATGCAGTAGTCTTTTGATGCTATGTGGCACTCCGGTATAACAGACAGCAGTTGCTTCATAAACAATACGTTTCTTTGATTTCTGAAAGTCTTGCTCTTGCAATCGCAGAACTAGTTCCATATCTTCCCCAACAGTATCGATATCGTATCCATTGATTCCCAATAGGGTGCTTTTGCGAAAGACACCAAATGCTCCTGAAATCAAACACTGAGCGTTTAACCTGGCAAATATCCTCCTGGAAAGCTGAAATGTCTTCATATATTCACAGAACTGAATTGCTTCTAGCTGAGAAGAATCTTCTCTTTTGACGAGTAAGCGTCCACCGACAGCAACCACTTCATCATTCTGAAAATGCTTTACCGCCTTAGAAAGAGCATCCTCCTGTAAGATACAATCAGCATCAAGTACGCAGACCAAATCATTTCTTGCCAAGCGAATTCCTTCATTCAAAGCACTTCCCTTTCCCTTTTTTCGGATATAAATCTCTCGCAGCAAAAAAAACGAATCCTGATAAAAAACATCTTTTTCAACCACGTCTGTGCCCTGCGGAAGGTCTTGCATACCATTTCTGAGAATCAAAATCTCGCAATTCGAACATTCCTGTCGTATAACGGATTCTATTGTTTCGTTTATAATTCTGAGTCCGGTTAAAGGAATCAGAATGCTTACTAAAAATCAGATTTATTTATCATCCTTATATCCTCTGCTATCTTTTAGCAACATTATCATAAATCGGTCAGAGCTGTTTGCTCGTAACCTTTGTCAACGGGTACAGGCGAGTTCCGGAACCGCCTGCCAAAATAATACCTTTCATAACTTTTCTCCTCTATTCCTTATAAACTTTTCTCCTCTTTTCCTCATAATATGGAATAAAACACCGCTCCAATATTTTGCTGTCAATCAACTTCTCACACTGGCATTTGATATTTTCTTCTAACCCTGTCATGACCTGTATGACATACCACATGCTATCTCCTCTTTTTTGGGTGTGCTTCGCCACTTCGCATTCTTTCAGGCGAATTTTCTGTTTATCGTTCTGTCATCTTCTCCCTGAAACGCGGCAGTGCGACGATTCCAGTTATAAAGAGTCTTCGTTTCATTCTGAGCCTTCTACAACCGAGATAAATGCTCCGTCAGGATCCACAGCGATACTCATTAGAAAAAGGTCAGCATAAGCCGACCAGAACCGCGTGCCAAGTCTCACATACGTTCAACTTGATCTAACTTGATCTATATTCTTGCTCACATCGCCCCATCATTCTTCATCACCACTCCGAATGTCTGCAGCAATATCTTAATATCCAACCCAATATTCCAATTATCTATGTATTCCGTATCCAGCCGTACCACTTCCTCGAAGTCCGTGATATTGCTCCTGCCACTCACCTGCCATAGTCCGGTCAGACCGGGGCGGAAAGCGAGCCGCGCACGGTGGTGCAGTTCGTATTTTTCCCACTCGTCCACCGTAGGCGGGCGGGTGCCGACAAGGCTCATGTCGCCCAATAAAATATTGACCATCTGAGGAAACTCATCGAGACTTGTTTTCCGAAGAAAACTGCCAAGTCCTTCTTTGATGGTGCCATCGGGCAGCCTGCGGTTGCCGATGATACGCGGATCGTAGTCCAGCTTGAACATCATGCCGTCTTCGACACGGTTTTGTGCCATAAGCTCTGCCTTGCGTTCTTCCGCATCCGGATACATGGTACGAAATTTATACATTTTAAACTTCTTGCCATTTCTGCCGACCCGCTCCTGTGAGAAAAAGATCGGTCCCGGTGAGCTGATATAGATCAGCGGTCCTACAAATATGACCAGTAATAATGTAATGATGCAGCCGGCAAAACCTCCTATGATATCCATCAGACGTTTCAGGTGAAGCTGCGTACTCGTTGCAAAGTTCAGGCTGCTGGTCAGCACGGTGTAGTCTCCAAGCTGTCCGACCTGCTGGCTTTTGCCCTGTGAGAGCCTGCCTTTTTTTGCGATCACAATATGGGTGATCACACCCATCCGGCGGAGCTTGTTGATCAGCTCATCGTCCGCATCCTGTGAATTGTCCCAGTAGAGAAACACTTCATCCACCCATTCCCGGCACACATACTCCACTACATCGTTATAAGCTGTCACTACCGGTACTTCGCCGATCATCTGTCCCTGCATGTTGGCATCTGTTGCCACTGCACTGATCATGCGATAAGTACTGTAATTTCTGCTACAGATGGATTCCACACATTCTTCCAGCTGCTTTTTCGGTGCTACGATGAGCAGCGAACGGTTCGGACGGTGAAAATGCCCGGATTTCAACTGGCTTTTCCAGATGCTTCTGGCAAGATAGCTAATGGCCAGATATACCGGTGCCATCGTATAGAAAAAAAGTCTGGAATAAACATCCCCACGCTGTGTGGAAAACAAATACAACAGTGCAACGCCTTCCACGAGGCACACATGTCTGACAGTCGCGGTAAATTCCTGATAAAGTCCTCTGCGCAGCACATTTTTGAAGGAGTCAAACATGACTGCGATCAAAAAGTCTGCCAAAACATATAAAATTGCGAGATTTTTATATTCTTCATCCACATACGCATTGGCGCTGTTAAACCGGATGATATATGCTAATACAAAAGCCAGCTGCAGGCACACGATGTCTAATAAGATAAAATCTATATGCTTGCGCCATCCCTTGATTCGTTTTTCGTACATGACTTACTTCCCTATTTGTAACTACTCGCAACTG
>JALFNQ010000072.1 GCA_022773965.1 Lachnospiraceae bacterium | reverse complement strand
GTATCGGGGTCATTTATGAGGTTGTGCACCAAGGTCATGAGTTTGTCTTGAGGTACATTGTCGAAGAATTTCTCAAGGTCCATGTCTACGATGTAGGTATATCCGTCATTGAAATATTCAAGCAGTTTTACTATTGCCTGCTGGGCTCTGCGGTTTGGTCTGAATCCATAGCTGTATTCACTGAAATGTGGTTCTGCTATTGGGGTCAGCACCTGTGCTATTGCCTGTTCAATGACTCTATCCACTATTGTAGGTATTCCAAGATTTCGCACTCCGCCGTTTGGCTTGGGTATTTCTACTCTTCTTACCGGCTGTGGCTTGTACTTCCTTCTTCGAATCTTGTCTCTGATTTCTACCCAGTTTTCTCGGAGATACTGGTCGATGTCCTCTATTTCGATTCCATCAATTCCACCTGCACCTTTATTGTCTTTCACCTTTTCAAGTGCCATGTACATATTTCCTCTACTGAGTATTCTCTCAAGCAGTACGGACATTTGGATTTGTCTCCTTTCTTTGTTATGCTTCACATCCTCTGTACCTCTATCTCCTATGGAAGTTTCACTCCGTTACGTCTTCGCTACTACCTTCCTCGTCGAGTATGGACGCGTACTTTCGCAAGTCCATTTGACTCTTGAATTGTTCAGCCCTTCGCTCCGTCTCCATTACAGAGACTTCAACACTACTATGGCTTCGGCTGACTTCTCACAGTTCGTTGTTACTACAGTTAATGGAACCGCCTGTGAGACCTCACGGGATAAGTCATCAGTCTTTCCTCGTCTACCTGCCTAATTTACCTGCATAGGTTACGGTTGCCCTTTGGACTTTACGGCTTTTAGCCCGCTCATCCGCTATGCAAGCCTTGGTATTAGGTTTCTGTTCGTCAGGCTACGATTTCGCTATCCCTTCTTCTCGCCTGCATCTCGCGGTGCAAACCTTGGGAATCGCTATGGGGTTCGTCGGCAACTACGCCCCTTATGGACTTTCACCACAGACTGACGGCATGCCCGTCATACTCAGCAAAGCCTCCCGGTTTTCACAGCCGGGAGGCTTTTACTTTCGGCCGATAATCAGCTGAGCTTCCACTGTGATTTCTTTTATTCCTGACAGATCCAGCCTGCTCACATCAACGTCGAAAAGAAGAGGCGTCATCTTAGTAAGAGTCTGAAGCGTCTGCGAATCTATGGGTTTTGTCATGGTCAAGGTTTCACGACTAAGGATGTCATAGTGCTGCTCGAAGTAGTCACTTACATCATCGCCGCTGTAGGTTTTGTTCATCAGCTGGTCTCTGGCTGCCTGCCTCAGTTCCTTCAGGTGGCTGCTCCCCGGGATAACCTTGAGAATGTAGCCTCCCGGCTTGAGAATACGCCCGAATTCCTTGTAGCTTGCCGGGGTGAAAACGTCCAGGAGGATGTCGCACACGCTGTCCTTAACCGGAATATTGGTAACGTCAGCTATAGTCCATGCAACGTTTTCAGGTGATCTGGCGGCACAAGCTATTGCGTCCGCGGCAATATCAAAACCGATAATCTGCAGCCCTTCTATTTTCCCTGCCAGCGCGCTGGAGTAGTACCCTTCTCCGCAGCCTGCATCAACAACTACAAGATTATCTGCCTTGAGTTCTTCTTTTATATTTCTTACAGCTGACTCGATAGCATCCAGTATGTGACTGTAGTATCCTTTTGCAAAAAACTCGCTTCTGTTCACGAAGAACTGTTTGTCGTACCCTTTAAGAGGCTTGGTTGCGCCCAGCATGTTCACATAGCCCTTTGCAGAGATATCGAAGCAGTGTTCCCGCTTGCATACCAGGCTTCCTGCATGAAACCTGATTTTCTTTTTGCATATAGGGCATGAATACAGGTTTTTAAACTGATAAAACTTATCTATTTTTTCCATTTTTCTTTTCCGTTTCCTTTAAGTAGAATTGTATTATCCGGGCACCTGCTAATAGCGCTCTATTGTAATATACTGTCTGTCCTTCCTTGAGCGTCCGCCCACCTCTGCAAGAACGGCTTTTCCTTTGCCGCGGAGGGTAAGCTTATCGCCTTCTGAAATCTGAAAATCTGTTTTAGTTACTTCCATGTTATTGACAAAAACTATTCCGCGGCTGATTGCCTCTGCCGCTTTTCCTCGCGATAGTCCGAAGGCTGATGCGATTACACTGTCTAGGCGAAGTGACGCCACAGTATCTGTGACAATGGTTACCTTGCGTTCATTCTGAATCAGTTCCGAAATGGGAAGTCTGGAAACACTCAGACTGGTCCGACCTGCTTTATAGTAGTTCATCAGGATAAAGTCTGCTATATCTTCCATTACTATTATATCGGCACCGTCACTGCGGACAATTATATCTCCAATCATATCTCGCTTCAGCCCCAATCCCAAAAGTGAACCCAGATAGTCGCGATGAGTAAGTTCCCTGCTTCCCGCTACTTTCTCCGCTCTGATAATGCAGAGTGGATTGTCTCTTTCCAGGTCAAAGTAGTCGGGCATGTTTATGAGGATAACGCGCTCTGCATCCTCATATCCGCCGTAAAAGGATGTGCGAACAGGCGGCAGGTCGACGCTGCCGTTTCGGGTCGTGGTCGCGGCGTTGCCGTCTGAAGCGGCGCTGCCGGTTGATGCGGCGCTGCCGTTTGATGCGACGCTGCCGTTTGATGCGGCGCTGCCGGTTGATGCGGCGCTGCCGTCTGATGCGGCGCTGCCGTTTCGGCTGAACTCCAGCGGATAAATGGGAATGTGATTCTTTTTACAGAAAATTCGGGCAATTGACTGCTGATGCGAGTCAAGAAAGCCCGTATTGGTCATAATATATTTATTATCGCAGGCAGATATTTTATCTTCAATTGCCATAGTTTTAGGAGAGGAGTACGGTCTGTTATCCCCGCCTGGGCACCAGAGAACAATAAATTTCTTGTCTTCATAATCAACAACTTCAACGATAGGTGAATATGCCGGCCTGATGAATTTCGATTTTTCGAGAATGTTCTTCTGATATGCATCGATTTTTTCCACAGGTACACCTTTAAGAGGATATACAGGTCTTCCATTTTCCTCTTCTGCACCAACAACAATATAGCCTCCTCCCCAGTTGTCCAAATCATTGGCGAAAGCACAAACTGTTTTTAGAGACGCTTCAGGATCCCAAGTCTCCTTGAATTCTATTCTTGCCCATTCCACTACATTTCCGGAAAGCAAGGTTTTTATATTAGTAGGTATTGCCATAACGCTTTCCCCCTTTTTGTCCTTTATGATACTATCCTTTGGATTTGAATCTGTCGTTATTATTATTTATCCATAAAATCCAACCTATGCTTCCATTATAAACGCTATTTTGTATATCGTAAATGCAAACCTTTCGGCATGTATCTCCTATTCCTGCAGAATCGCAAGATATATGTCATATATCAGTTTTGTGGAACAATGCAATCGCAATTGGAATAATGCTTTGTCGAATTGCGGAACAATATCTTCTACTTGTTAAAAACTCATCCGTAGTGGCATCCATAGCGTTATCCGTAGCGGCATCCGTAGCGACATTATTCTTATCCAACAGGCACATCATTTAGAGTGCATCAGTTAAATTCTTCTATTTTTTTAGCTGGCCTGATTCTATAAAAGGTGTAAATATTCAACACAAAAATGATAGAATCCTTGCCACCATATCTTGGTCACTAACCTGGTCACTAACCTGGTCAGTGATTTTACTAATCTCAGCTGTATTTAGT
>JALFNQ010000032.1 GCA_022773965.1 Lachnospiraceae bacterium | reverse complement strand
GCGTGTACACAGCAGTAGTCAAACTCGATACCCTGACCGATACGGTTCGGGCCGCCGCCGAGGATCATAATCTTGGGCTTGTCTGTGTTGACAGGGTTCTTATCCGGTGCATTGTAGGTGGAGTAGTAGTATGCACTGTCTTTGGTACCGCTGACATGCACGCCCTCCCATGCTTCTTCTACGCCAAGGGCGAGACGCTTTTCGCGGATATCTGCCTCAGGGATCTCTAAGATCTGGCTTAAATATTTATCGGAAAAACCGTTTTTCTTTGCAGAGATGAGTGCTTCATCGGAAGGCATAGAACCCTTGCCCTTGATCAGCGCTTCCTCCTCTTCAACCAGTTCTTTCATCTGCTCGATAAAGTAGTGTTTTACCTTGGTGATGTCGTAGATCTCATCTACCGTTGCACCGGCACGGAGTGCCTCATACATGATAAAATGACGGTCGCTGGAAGGATGAGCCAGCATGCGAAGCAGCTCTTCTTTGGATTTTGTATCGTAGTCCTTGGCGTGGCCCAGGCCGTAGCGTCCGGTCTCCAGAGAACGGATCGCCTTCTGGAATGCCTCCTTGTAGGTCTTTCCGATACTCATGACCTCGCCGACTGCACGCATCTGTGTGCCCAGCTTGTCTTCCACACCTTTGAATTTTTCAAATGCCCAGCGGGCAAACTTGATAACAATATAGTCTCCGTCGGGAACATATTTGTCCAGCGTGCCGTATTTTCCGCATTCAATGTCCTTTAAGGTCAGGCCGGCAGCCAGCATCGCAGAAACCAGCGCGATCGGGAAACCGGTCGCCTTACTTGCCAGTGCGGAAGAACGGGAGGTACGGGGATTGATCTCAATGACACAGATACGGTCAGAAACCGGATCATGTGCGAACTGTACATTTGTTCCACCGATGACCTTGACAGATTCTACGATCTTGTAAGCCTGCTCCTGCAGACGGTCCTGCAGCTCTTTGGAAATGGTCAGCATTGGTGCAGAACAGAAGGAATCGCCGGTGTGTGTACCCATGGGATCAATGTTTTCAATAAAGCAGACAGTGATCATGTTGCCCTCTGCATCGCGGACAACCTCAAGCTCCAGCTCCTCCCATCCGAGAATGGATTCTTCTACGAGCACCTGTCCAACAAGGCTGGCCTGCAAGCCACGGGCACAGACAGTCTTTAACTCTTCTTTATTATAGACGAGACCGCCGCCGGCACCGCCCATGGTGTAGGCAGGGCGCAGAACCACCGGATAACCCAGACGATCAGCGATCGCAAGCGCTTCCTCTACGCTGTAGGAAACCTCACTGCGCGCCATCTCTACACCGATGGCGTCCATGGATTTCTTGAACTCGATACGATCCTCACCGCGCTCGATGGCATCCACCTGCACGCCGATGACCTGCACACCATATTTTTCCAGAACGCCGGCGCTTGCCAGTTCTGCACAGAGGTTTAAGCCGGACTGGCCGCCGAGGTTTGGCAGCAGCGCGTCCGGACGCTCCTTTGCGATGATCTGCTCTAATCGGGCAACATTTAACGGTTCAATATAGGTCACATCTGCAATCTCGGGATCGGTCATGATGGTGGCGGGGTTGGAATTGACCAGCACGATCTCATAGCCCAGCTTTCGCAGCGCCTTGCACGCCTGCGTGCCGGAATAGTCGAACTCACACGCCTGACCGATGATGATCGGGCCGGAGCCGATGATCAGCACTTTATTGATATCAGTTCTTTTTGGCATAATTTATCTCCTTGTGTCGTTTTTCTTAACATTATAAAATAAAAATGCAAAATTACCTATAGTAATTCTGCAAAAAATCGAAAAAACAGAAAAAAATTTGGGAACGGGCAGAAAAGTTCGTCCATAGCAGGACTTTGTGGTATGATGAATAGGGTGGAAGCGGTTCCTGTTCGGGTGTACGGGCTGGAATCATTACAAAATTTTAGAAAAAGGAACAGATTTATGAATAAAAAAGCATTGATCGCTATGAGCGGCGGCGTGGACAGCTCTGTCTCTGCGGCACTCATGGCAGAAGCGGGATATGAATGCATCGGTGTCACGATGAAGTTGTATGAAAATGAAACAGTTGGAATGGCGAAGGAGAGCACGTGCTGCTCGCTTTCCGATACGGAGGATGCCAGAAAGGTGTGCAGTCGTCTTGGTATGCCTTATTATGTGCTCAATTTCAAAGAGGATTTTGCAGAGAAGGTCATCGACCGCTTTGTGGCGGCATATGAGGCCGGAGATACGCCAAATCCCTGCATCGACTGCAACCGTTATATGAAATTCGATAAGCTGTATCAGCGCGCGAAGGAGCTGGACTGCGAATATATCGTCACCGGGCATTATGCCCGGGTGGAGCAGGACGAGGCGACGGGGCGATATCTTTTGAAAAAATCGAAAAACGAGGCGAAGGATCAGAGCTATGTGCTGGCGTTTTTGGATCAGGAACAGCTAAAGCACACCATCTTTCCGCTGGGCGGTTTTGCGTCCAAGGAAGAAGTGCGTGAGATCGCAGAAACACACGGTTTTGTCAATGCCAGAAAGCATGACAGTCAGGATATCTGTTTTGTGCCGGAGGGAAATTACGCGGATTTTATGAAGCAGTATACCGGAAAAGAGTATCCGGCGGGAGATTTTGTCACAACAGACGGTGAAAAGCTGGGAGAGCACAAGGGCATCATCCGCTA
>JALFNQ010000031.1 GCA_022773965.1 Lachnospiraceae bacterium | reverse complement strand
CTTGACATAGAGGTCAACAGTACAGCTTCCACGCAGACAGCGGTGACAGCTCTGAACGCAGCAATGGTGGAAGGATTTTCAGTACTTGATTATCGGAAGCTACCGGATCATGCCAAGACAGCCATGTCTATCGTTACGTGCGCAGATTATACACTGACATACCGTGAAGGCTATGAGCCCAATCGTACCTTTGAAGATCTTTGTGAAGCTGTTCATGCATTTTATGAAGTACCTGAGAAGATTGAGATCGTGAAACAAACAAAAAAATCCGAAAAGATCATTGATCTCAAGCCCTTGATCTATGATTTTAAGGTACTTCAGGTTGAAGGAAAACCGGCATTTTACCTGAAGGTATCCACCGGAAGCTCAAATAATATCAAGCCTGAACTGGTAATGGAGCATTTTTATCAATATCTCGGCCTGGAGTGGAGGAACTTTACCTTCATGGTTCACAGGCATGATGTATATACCGGAAGCCCTTCGGATGGTTTTTGTTCCCTGAATGATATGGGAGAACTGATTCCATGAGCCGGCGTTTTGTGATCACTCGTTTTGAATATAATGGAAAAACACCGTTGCTCTGCGCGGTATTTGAGGAACACAAAATGTTGGAGGTACAGTGCATTCCAGAGGATGCACCTGCTCAGATATTAAACAATATCTATGTGGCGCGTGTTTCGCAGGTCGTAAAAAATATCGGTGCTGCGTTCGTTGAGATTGAAAAAGGCCGGAAATGCTTTTTGCCGCTGACAGACTTGAAAAATCCGGTCTTTGTGAAGCGTATCACCGATAAGCAGCTGCTTTCACAGGGGGATGAACTTCTGGTTCAGGTAGTACGCGAAGCTGTGAAAACAAAGGAACCTCAGGTTACAACGAATCTGTCGTTAGCAGGCCTTTACAGTGTTGTGACAAGTGGTGAAAAAAGGCTTGGCATATCCGGAAAAATCGGTACAAAGAAGCGCCAGGCATTGCGGGAATGTGTTCAAGCTGTTTATGATCAGCAATTCGGGGTCATTGTGCGGACAAATGCAGCAGAACTTTCAGAAGCGCATGCAGATGTTCTTCTGGAAGAGATACAGGAACTTCAGGAACAACTGAAATCATTGATCACATATGCGCCCTATCGCAGTATATATTCGATCCTTTATGCGGCACCTCCTGAATATATCAGAATTCTTCAAAATCAACGGTTTGATGAACTTTCAGAAGTTGTGACAGATGATCCGGATATTTTTCAGAAATTAAAGATTTTTTCGGATGAACATCCTTCCATGGAACTTTCAACGAAGCTTCGCCTTTATGACGATGCGCAGCTGGATCTTCATAAGCTGTATTCGATTCAGGTTCAAGTAGATCGCGCACTTCAAAAGAAAGTATGGTTAAAGTCCGGTGCCAATCTTTTGATCGAACCCACGGAAGCAATGACGGTCATCGACGTGAACAGCAGTAAGAACATAAAGAAAAAGCTTCCGGAAGAGCAGCATCTTCAAGTAAATCTGGAAGCAGCTGCAGAAATCGCTTATCAGCTTAGGCTGCGAAATATTTCGGGAATCATTATCATTGATTTTATCGATATGGCATCTGCTGAAAATAAAGAAACACTTCTTGAAACAATGCGCGCATTGGTAAAATCAGATCCGGTCAAAACAGAGGTGATCGATCTGACCAGATTGGGACTTATGGAATTAACACGGAAAAAAACGCGTCGACCACTGCATGAGCAGCTGATTTTGTTTTGTACCGATGAAACATGATTGCTGTTCATACAGTAGCCAGCATTTACTGCGGGCTGCGTGCCAAAAACGTACATAAGCCATGAATATGGCGATTTTGCATGCGAAGCATCGCCAAATTCGTTGCAATTTACAGGTCAGCTGGCTGGCGTATGAATTGTAACAAACATGGTAAAAAAATGCAAGAAAATCAAAAAAAACAGTTGACGCATAAATAAAGAAATGCTATGATACATGAGTATGCCGCACAGTGAGGTCTAAAAGTGTGTTTGTTTATCGGTTGATAGGGACACCACCATAACTGGCGAGTAATGATAAATAGGAGGTGCCATATGTACGCAATTATAGCAACAGGTGGTAAGCAGTACAAAGTATCCGAGGGCGATATCATTACCATTGAGAAGCTTGGTGTAGAGGCTGGAGAGACAGTTACTTTTGATCAGGTGATTGCTGTAAACGACGGAACCATGAAGGTTGCAGATGACGTTAAGAACGCAACTGTAACTGCAAGCGTTGTAAAAGAAGGACGCGGCAAGAAGGTTATCGTTTACAAGTATAAGAGAAAAACCGGTTATCATAAGAAAAACGGTCACAGACAGGCTTTCACTCAGGTGAAGATCGAAAAAATTAATGGCTAATTGATACTGGTGAATTGTTATGACACATATAACGATTTACAGAAATCAAGAAGATGTATTTACAGGCTTTTGCTGTGAAGGACATGCTGGCTATGCAGATGCAGGTGAGGATATTGTCTGTGCCGGGATCTCGACACTGGTGATCAATACGATCAACTCCATTGAGGCATTAACGGTGACAAAGATTCTCGCAGATGCAGATGAAGGGGATGGTTCAATTTACGTGAACTTTCCTTCTGGTTGTGATAAGCAGGCAAAGCTACTGGTAGATGCAATGATTTTAGGCTTACAAGGAATACAAACAAATTACGGGAAGAAATTCCTGACACTAGATTTCAAGGAGGTGTAACCAATGTTTGAATTGAACCTTCAGTTTTTTGCACATAAAAAGGGAGTTGGATCAACCAAGAACGGTCGTGATTCAGAGGCAAAGAGATTAGGTGCAAAGAGAGCAGACGGACAGTTCGTAAAGGCTGGTAATATCATTTACAGACAGCGCGGAACCAAGATTCATCCTGGTGTGAACGTTGGAATCGGCGGAGATGATACTTTATTCGCTCTGACAAGTGGTATTTTAAGATTTGAGAGAAAGGGTAGAGACAAGAAGCAGGCTTCTGTTTACCCTGTAGCTGAAAACGAATAAGAAGTAAGTGGGCTGTTGCAGTTTTGTAACAGCTCATTTTTATCATGATCAATTTAGGAGAAAATTATGTTTGCTGATACGGCAAAAATTATTATAAAATCGGGAAAAGGTGGAAACGGGCATGTGAGCTTTCGCCGTGAAAAATATGTGCCGGACGGCGGACCGGACGGCGGCGATGGCGGTAAAGGCGGAGATGTGATCTTTGAGGTAGATGAGAGCCTGAACACGTTAAATGATTATCGCCATAAGCGCAAATTTGCAGCCCGACCAGGGGAGGAAGGCGGAAAAAAGAACTGTCATGGCAAAAAAGGCGAGGATCTGATCTTAAAGGTTCCAGCAGGAACGATCATCCGGGATGCTGCTACCGACCTGGTCATCGCCGATATGTCCGGCGAGAACAAACGTCAGGTGATCTTAAGGGGCGGTAAAGGAGGTCTGGGCAACCAGCATTTTGCAACCTCTACTATGCAGGCACCAAAATATGCCCAGCCCGGTCAGGAAGCAGTTGAACTAGAGGTTCGACTGGAACTGAAGGTGATCGCAGATGTAGGTCTGGTAGGATTTCCGAACGTTGGAAAATCCACATTTTTATCCCGGGTGACGAATGCTCAGCCCAAGATTGCGAATTATCATTTCACGACCTTAAATCCTAACCTCGGCGTTGTTGATATGGGTTGGGGTGACGGATTTGTCATTGCAGATATTCCAGGACTAATCGAAGGTGCCTCCGAGGGCATCGGTCTTGGACATGAGTTTTTAAAGCATGTACAGCGGTGCAAGGTGCTCATTCATATGGTTGATGCAGCTTCTGTAGAGGGACGTGATCCAATCGCAGATATTTATGCAATCTGTAAGGAATTAGAGGCCTTTGATCCGAAGCTTTTAGAAAAACCGCAGGTGATTGCCGCCAATAAGATCGATGCATTTTATGGTGACGAAAACGAGACAATTGCTGCACTCCGCACTGAATTTGAGCCGAAAGGCTGGAAGG
Source organism: Lachnospiraceae bacterium (assembly GCA_022773965.1). Taxonomy (GTDB): domain Bacteria; phylum Bacillota; class Clostridia; order Lachnospirales; family Lachnospiraceae; genus W0P33-017. The sequence continues at coordinate 6,854 of JALFNQ010000031.1, read as the reverse complement.
TTTATCCTATCTCTGCGGTCAGCGGAGCCGGTCTGAAGGAACTGATCGGAGCAGTCAGGCAACTGCTGGATGAGATGGATGATGAGCCTGTCTATTATGAGCAGGAGTATTTTCCGGAGCTTCATGTATTTGAAAACGAGGCGTATACGGTTTCTTATGATGAGGAAGCTCATGAATACGTTATTGAAGGTCCAAAGATTGAAAAGATGCTTGGCTATACGAACATCGAATCCGAGAAAGGCTTTTTATTCTTCCAGAAGTTCTTAAAGGAACAGGGCATTTTAAAAGAATTGGAAGACCTTGGCATTCAGGATGGCGATACCGTGCGCATGTATGGGCTGAGCTTTGACTATTACAAGTAAGTGGAGGACAATCATGGAATTTACAAGTAAACAGCGCTCCTACTTAAAGGGGCTTGCAAGTACAGAGGATGCGATCTTTCAGATTGGGAAATCATCCATCACACCAAGCATGATCCAGGCCATCGACGATGCCATCGAAAAACGTGAGCTGATCAAGATATCCGTTCTGAAAAACTGTATGGACGATCCTCGGGAGCTGGCAGAGATCGTTGCAGAACGTACGCATTCCAATGTTGTGATCGTGATCGGCAAAAAAATCGTCCTGTATCGCCCCAACCGGAAAAACCCGAAGATCGTATTACCAAAATAAACAACGAAATGAGCCGTATATGTGGAACATGTCGGATAGGAGGCATCCTTGATGAGAAAAATCGGTATTATGGGCGGCACCTTTGATCCTGTTCACAATGGTCATCTTTTGATCGCAGAAAATGCTTATGAACAGCTTGCACTGGATCAGGTGCGTTTTATACCAACCGGAAGATCACCCCATAAGCAGGGGAAAAAGATTACTGACGGCGCACACCGCCTGCGCATGGTGGAACTCGCCATTGCAGACAATCCGGCATTTGTGGCAGATGACAGGGAACTGCGCTCAGATGCACTCAGCTACTCATATTTAACATTGCAAAAGATGCATGAAAATTCACCGGAAGATACATTTTATTTCATCATGGGTGGTGATTCTCTGCGTGACTTTAAGACATGGTTTCACCCTGAGATCATCTGTTCCTGTGCAACACTTGTTGCGGCAGTGCGGGATGACTGTGACCGTGAGCATCTGATTTCCTACGCAGAAGAGTTAAAACAGCTCTTTTCGGCAGATATTCGCCTGATTCAAACACCGAATCTGTCGGTGGCTTCCAGCGAGTTACGCAGACGCGTGGGCGCCGGTGAGACCATCCGCTATCAGGTGCCTGAATCTGTGCGCGATTATATCAGTGCACATCACCTGTACACAGTTCAGGAGCGGCACCCTGGTGCCAAGTGATACGGAGAGGACAAACAAGACTATTATGAATGAAAAAATTGTAAAGTTACAGCGCAAAATACAAAAAAAACTGGATGATTACCGCTATGAGCATACGCTTGGCGTCATGTACACGGCTGCGGCGCTGGCAATGCGTCACGAAGTCGATCTTGATGAGGCCTTGGTTGCAGGTTTGCTTCATGACTGTGCAAAATGCTATTCAGATGAGAAAAAGTTTGAGTTGTGTGAAAAATATGGTGTGATACTCACTGATGTAGAGAAACAGAACACCGCACTGATCCACGCAAAGCTTGGTGCTGTTCTGGCAAAAGAAAAATACGGTGTGGACAGCCCTGCTGTGTGTCAGGCAATTGAGACTCATACGACAGGAGCTCCCGCTATGGAGAAACTGCAGCAGATCGTTTTTATTGCAGATTATATTGAACCCCACAGAGATCGTGCCGGACATCTCGATAAGATCCGATATGCAGCCTTTGAAAATCTGGATCAGGCATGCTGTATGATATTGACAGATACGTTAAATTACCTTTCAGATTCACCAAAGGTAGTTGATCCAATGACAAAAGCGACCTATGATTACTATATAAGTGTAAGTGATGAGAATACGCTGGATGATTCAGCGAGCAACGAATAATGATCGTGACCGATTTGTCGCGAATATTATGTATTTAAAATATTATTAAGGAGGAACTCAAATGGCAGAGAGTGCAAAATTTGCTAAAATAGCCTACGATGCATTAGCAGACAAAAAAGGAGACAATATCAAGATCATTGATATCAGTGAGATCTCACCGATCGCAGATTATTTTATCATTGCAGACGGCGCCAACCAGAATCAGCTGCAGGCAATGTGTGATTCAGTGGAGGAAGAGTTGTACAAGGCAGGCTGTAAGCTGAAGCAGACGGAGGGTAATCGCAATTCCACTTGGATCCTCATGGACTACGGCGATGTGATCGTTCATGTATTTTCCAAGGAAGACCGTCTGTTTTATGATCTGGAACGTATCTGGACCGACGGAAAAGAAGTATCTGTGGAGGAACTGTAGGAGAAAACCGTAAGCAGGGGGGATGCATTTATGGAAAAAAAACCGGTTTTAGTAATTATGGCTGCTGGTCTTGGTAGCCGTTATGGCGGTCTCAAGCAGTTGGATGCAATGGATGAGGGTGGTCATCGTCTGATTGACTACGCTGTTTTCGATGCAAAAAGAGCAGGCTTTGAGACCGTCTTTTTCATTATTCGCAAGGAGAATCAGTCAGTTTTCCATGAGCTGATCGGCAGCCGTATGGAAGCACACATGAAGGTAAACTATATCTTTCAGGAGTTATCTCAGGTACCGGATGGATGTTCGGTATCAGTGGAGCGCACAAAGCCGCTGGGCACCGGTCATGCGATCTGGTGCTGCAAAGATGTGATCACAAGCCCTTTTGTAGTGATCAATGCGGATGATTACTATGGAATAAGCGCTTATCAGCAGATGTACGACTATCTGACCGGATTGCCTTCAGATTCTACAGGTGATTATGCGATGGCAGGCTTTCGTCTGGATCGCACCCTGAGTGATCATGGTACGGTGGCCCCGCGGTATCTGCCAGTTGAACGATAACGGATATCTGCAGTCTATCGATGAACAGACTGCAATTCAAAAGATAGATGACAGCACGATCTGTGCGCAGCCGGAGATAGACGGAGAACCACTGATTTATTCGGCTGATACGATCGTATCCATGAATATGTGGGGCTTTACACCGGATGTATTTAACTTTTTAGAGGATGGACTATTGCGATTTTTGAGTACCACCCTGATGGAAAATCCTCTCAAAAGCGAATACTATCTTCCAAAGGAGATCAACCGGCTTGTGGAGACCGGTCTGGCACATGTACGTGTGCTTCCGGTCAGTGAGCAGTGGTACGGCGTCACCTATAAGGAAGATAAGCCACTGGTCACATCTGCCCTTTCCCGGATGCAAAAAGCTGGTACATATCCGAAATACTTGTGGGAGATAGTTCAATGACCCCTGTTACAGATCAGTTAAAAAATGAAGTGCTCGAGTTTTGGTGCAAATACGGCGTCAGAAGACGAAAAAGACCTGCGTCTTGTATCACTGGATGTTTCACTCTATAAAGCCTATGTGGAAGGATTTACGAAGGGCTGTGGCTCGTCAATGACAGCCCGAGAGCGTGAACTGTTACCCGAAGGCGCACTTGTTATGACCTATGAATGCGGCTTGCGTTTTCTCACCGACTATCTGGCGGGAGATGTGTATTTTAAGACCGACTATCCTGAGCACAATCTGGTTCGGTGCCGGACACAGTTTATGTTACTTGCAGATATGGTGAAGAAACTGCCTCAGATGCGAACGTGTTTATAGAGCGTTTGCGACTCACAACATCTTTGCGCAAGGTGCAGATCCAAAGTAAGAACGAAGAAGCGCATCTGGCCGGAGGCTTTTGCCCGATAGGAGGCAAGGTTTTCTATCCGATAAACAACAAAATACCATCCTATCAGCACGCTCAGCTGAAACGATGGTATTTTGTTTTGCAACGAGACACCTGAAATGTCAACAGTTCAACGTAAAACTATGATTTAAAAGAAACGGAACACACCAAATACTTTTCCAAGCACTTCGCAATGATCGACAATGATCGGATCCATGGTATCATTTTCCGGCTGAAGGCGGTAATGTCCATCCTCTTTATAAAAGGTCTTCACAGTGGCAGAATCATCTACCAGCGCTACGACCATATCGCCGTTTTGGGCATCAGCCTGACGCTGTACGAGAACTGTATCACCATTAAAAATACCCGCATTAACCATACTTTCGCCTTTTACTTTTAACATAAAGGTCTCCGCATTGGGCATAAATTCTACCGGTATGGGAAAATAATCCAGAATATTCTGTTCTGCAAGAATCGGTTCCCCGGCAGCTACCTGACCGATCACAGGCACATTTACGACCTCACGTCTGGATAAATTAAAATCATCGTCAAGTATTTCAATCGCACGGGGTTTTGTCGGATCACGGCGGATAAAACCATTCTTTTCCAGCGTTTCCAGATGGGAATGCACCGAAGAGGTAGATTTTAAATGAACTGCCTCACAGATCTCACGTACAGCAGGGGGATATCCCCGCTGCAAAATTTCCTGCTTAATATATTCTAAAATTTCACGCTGCTTCTCACTGATCTTTCCAGTAGCCATAGTTGCGTCCTCCTATTACATTTGACTTAATTACACTTGAATTACATTACGAATCCTATTCCACATTGGTATCAATCTTCGGATGCAAAACATTTGTTATAAAATAGTGTAGCATAATCTGATATAAAAATCAAACATATATTCCGAAAACTTGTTCGCTTTTCTTGTTGACAAACAGTTGTTCGAGTGATATATTATTAACAGAACAGTTGTTCGCAAACATTTGTTTTTAGTACAATAATAACGGATATGTAAAGTCGAACATGAAACAACGAAAGGCAATTAGAACTTCGCATGTTACTTTTCACGCAGTAGCCAGTATTTCCTGCAAGCTACGTGCCAAAAACGTACATGAGCCATGAATTTGGCGATTTGCATGCGAAGCATCGCCAAATTCGTTACATTTCAGGCTGGGGTCTGAAATGTAACCTTCGCATCTGCGTTGATATTCATGACAAATGGAGGGGTACTTATGAGAAATCTTGCAAACACATTGAAGAGCAGACCTGTATTAAAAAGAATCATCTTATTAAATATGGCATTGATCGTAATACTATTTTGTACCTTTGCCTTTAGCACGATAACAACTGCCAAGCATACGCAGGCAGCCCAGCGCAATACGCAGACGACTTATGAAAGCGTACGTATTACCGGTGGAGATTCTCTGTGGAGCATTGCACAGGAGTACAGAGGCATTGAGCCTACAGAAGATTTCGTGGAAGAATTAATGGTCATAAATAATTTATCCTCTGACCATATCCAGTCAGGCTCTTATATTTTAGTACCCGTTACCTCTGTGCTGTAGTCAGTTTTTCTGACTGCTATCAGCACTTATTATTTCATACAATACCACATAGGCAAAATGCGACAGACTTTCATTTGTCTGTCGCATTTTACTCTATCCATGCTATATGGATAGTTCCATCGGAGCATATGGCCCAATACACTATTTTTCATCCGGTTTTTCCCGTAATTGAACAACGCGGCCTGCCATCCGGCGACGTTCATCCGCCTGGGCAGCATAGTGGCGTCTGGTTGTATTGACATCCTTATGTCCGAGCACATCTGCAACAAGATAAATATCACCGGTTTCTTGATAGAGGGTTGTTCCATAGGTGCTGCGGAGCTTATGAGGCGTGATGTTTTTTACGGTTGTAACCAGCTTGGAATATTTCTTCACCAGATTTTCTACAGAACGTACTTGTATACGTTTTTTCTGCATGGAGAGAAAGAGTGCATTACCATGTCCTTCCACAGCTTCCATTGTTTCGCGTTCCTCCAAGTAATCTAAAAGTGCATCCGCAACTTCATCGCCAAAGTATACAATCACCTCCGCGCCACCCTTGCGGTGGATCTTGATACCGTTATTTTTGAAATCCAGATCATCAATATCCAGACCGACACATTCCGATACACGAATTCCGGTACCCAGCATGAGAGTCATCATTGCGAGATCCCGCTTTTTTGTCTGTTCGTGGTACTTTTTCTGACGCTCTGTGAGCTTTTCGCCGGATTCCACCTGATCCAGTAATAGAGCAACTTCGTCAATATCGAGTCGCGTAATATTTTTTTCATGGATCTTAGGTGTAGATACGAGCGCTGTCGGATTTTTTTCGATGAGTTCTTTTTTATAAAAATAGTTATAGAGACTGCGAAGGCTGGCCAGTTTTCTTGCCAGACCGCGTTCATCATTCGTGTGTTCCACACCGTTTTTCTCATAATATTTTAAATAAGAAAGATATTCTTCAATATCCAGAGCCGTTATTTCGTCCAGCAGAGACAACTGATAATCTGGAATCTGCATTTTCTGATATAGCGGATTATTGTCATGAATGTATTCAAAAAAAATACCGAGATCATAAGCGTACGCCAGCCTTGTACGGGAAGAAGTAGTTGGCTCAATACCTACAAAATATTCCCGGCAGAATCGCGGTAACAGTTGTAGCTGTTCCCGCAACCGCACCGCATTCGTAATATTTACTTTTTCATGATATGCTTTTTCCTTCATTTTTTAGCTCCTTTTTGTGGAATAGCATTGCGCTTGTCCACGAAAACATTTATACTGATAGCTGTTGGCAATATTTGATTCTGTTTAACCGTTGCAGTCTAAATCATTGCATGATCTTTTTATATTTTAGCTTATTTCGGCAAAGAAGCAAAGTTTTTTATTAAAAACGAACAAAACATGTTACTTTTCACACAGTATAAAGTCCTTGAACGGTTTAGAAATTATACTTACATGGTAGCCAGCATATACTGCGGGTTACGTGTGAAAGACGTACATGAGCCATGAATTTGGCG
>JALFNQ010000248.1 GCA_022773965.1 Lachnospiraceae bacterium | reverse complement strand
TGAATGAAGCAGGAGATCAGATTACTTTTAAGGGAGATTATCTGGAATCTTTGTCAGCCGGAGACTATACCCTCACTGTTTCTTACAAGCCGCTGGGAGAAGGGTATCAGACAGGCGGCCTGAATGAGGCTCCGAATACCACTGCAATTGCGCTTCAGGTGAGGCTGTCACAGGGACATATCACAAACATTCAGGATCTAACCAAAACCTATGACGGAAATCCGGTTGAAGCTCCTGAATTTGATACAACCAATGACAGAACGGCAGCAGACGCTGTAACGATCGAATATAAACCGGCAGCTGCGCAGGACAGTGCCTATACCTCCACTGCTCCAAAAGATACAGGAAACTATGTGGTACGCATCACCGTATCGGCAGATGAACATTATCAGGAAGCGTCAGCCACAGCAGAGTTTGCGATAGGTCGCAAGGATATTTCCGGTGCAGAGGTGACACTCGGAAATGCCTTGACCTTCAACGGTGTAGAACAGACCCAGACCATCAGAAGCGTGTCGCTGGACGGACTGACCCTGACGGAAGAGGATTATACGGTTGCCGGGACTGTGGTTACTGGCGCAGGGGAGGACTATACACTGACCTTGAGCGGCACAGGTAACTTCCAGGGAAGTGTAAAGAAAGCATTTGCAGTTGCAAAAGCGGACGCTCCTGCCATCCAGGATGTGGATAGAAATTACGTCTACGCCGCAGGCTCCAGGGGTGAAACAGTAAGCATCGATATTGCAGCGCTGCTTCCGGCAGACAGAGGAACTACAACCTATGCACTGGCAGAAAATGATGCACCATATGTGGTGGATGAGGCTGTGGATAGAGATGGAAAATTGACCTATCAGGTGGGTACCGAGGGCAGGATTGAGGATGTTACCACACTGACTGTCACAGCCACGACGAAAAACTATAAAGACATTACTGTGAATATCAATATCATTCTGACAGATAAGTATGTAACAGCCGAAAAAGCAGGTGCAGAGGTTTGCATAGACGGCTCCGGTGAGCTGACCTATGGACAGAAACTGGGCGAGTTATCTTTGAATACCGATACTGCCAAATTTGTAGCCAAGGACACCGAAACGGAGGTTACAGGTACACTGGCATGGACGAACCCGGATGAAGTATTGAATGCCGGAACAAATGAAGTGCAGTGGACGTTTACACCGGATGACCGACAGACTTATGAGGTGCTGACAGGAAAAGTAACTATCATAGTGAACAAGAAAGCACCTGAGATTGTATGGGATGCAACCGCACTGACAATTGGTTATACCGGAAATCCGGCTGTTTCCGGTCAGATGCCGGAAATTACAGTAATGCTTGCAAATGGTGAAGCGTTTGACGCTGCTGAAAATCCGATTCACTATTCTTACCGGAAATCAGGCAGTACAGGAGACTTTACAGAGGGCCTTCCCACAGAGATCGGAACCTACGAAGTCAAGGCAGGCATTGCTGCATTTGGAAATTATGCAGATGCAGAATCCACGGGTACCATGGCACTGACGGTTGACTGGCTGCAGAATACGCCGGATGCGATACTCAAAGACCAGGACGAAGCAGTTTTGTCCGGCAACTCATGGTGGGCAAGGAGCATATCACTGACAGCACCCGAGAATTATACGATCAGTACTGATCTGACAGGGGCTTATGGTGCGTCCATTGCGTATCAGGAAGAAACCGGTACAGATGGAGCAGAAGTAACCTATTATCTGAAAAATGATGCCGGTGAGATCGCAGAAAAGAAAACGGTCGTATGGATCGACCGGACAGCACCAACGGGCAGCATCACCATCAAAAACACCATCTGGGACAGTCTGCTGAAAGTGATTACTTTTGGATTCTATGTTCCAAAGAATGAGGTGGTTACGATCAGTTCCAGTGATACACGCTCCGGTGTGCAAAAGACGGAATACGTCATCAGCGGCGAGGCATACACCAGCCTCACAGATGTTCAGGGTCTGACCGGCTGGCAGGATTACCGTGCAGACAACAAGCCAAAGCTCACAGATACATCTGATGAAAACTACGTTTATGCCAGAATTACAGACAATGCAGGGAATATTGCCTATGTGTCCAGTGATGGAGTATTGGTTGATGATGCAGCACCTACAGATATGAACATCACTGCATCTGAACTCACGGACAGTGCGGCAACAGTTACCGTGACTGCCAGTGATTCAGGTAGCGGAGTTGAACGTTATTATCTGTATTACACGGTGGATCACGCAGCAGATGTTACGGTTGATATGATCAAGGATAGCGACATCACAAACACTACTGGAAACTTCAGTTTATCAGGACTGAAGGACAATACCACCTATTCTGTGTATGCAGTGGCGGAGGATCACATTGGAAACTGCAGTGAAATAGCAACTGAAAGCTTCAAGACAAAGGCGAAGGCTTACGAGAACAGTTCAGGCGGCGGCAGCTCCGGTAACAGTGCCGGCATGCCTTCCGGGGACGAGAAGCCCAAGAGCGAGGACGACAGCGCAAGTAAGGATCAGCCGGATGAAAAGACACAGACAGAAAATGCGCTCGTGATGAATAAGACCGCAAAGCTCACATGGAAGAACGATGTATTTGCCATAAAGTGGGGTACTGTAGAAAACGCAGATGGTTATGACATCTACGCCACAACCTGTGGTAAAAAGTTTACTTCCAAATCAAAGGTAGCTTCGGTGACAGAAGAACAGACCTCCGCAACGATCGAGGAGGTACTTGGCAGCCAGGTATCGCCTACCAGAGGATATAAGGTCATGGTGAAAGCCTACCGGATGGCAGATGGGAAGAAGCAGTACCTCGGAAAGAGCATGGAGTTCTACACCGTGGGAACCGGGCACAAGACTTACACCAATGCCAGCGCCATTACCCCGTCGGTCAGGACACTGACGCTAACCACCGGAAAGACAAAGAAGGTGAGCGCCACCATCACAAAGGAGGATAAGAAAAAGAAGCTGCTTCCGGGTAAATATACCGCCTCAAAACGCTATTTCACAGCAGATGAGACGATCGCCACGGTAGATGAAAAGGGTAATGTGACCGCTCTCAAAAAGGGAAAGACTACCCTCTATATTAAAGCAGCAAACGGCGTCACCGCAAAGGTTCAGATCATAATAAAATAAAGTTTTCATTTTACAGAAAATCCGCTATACTAACAGTAAGTGACTGGTATAGCGGATTTTTTGTTTGATGACCGTTTTTGTAGTATTTTTGCCCTGTTTTGCGAAAATAGCTGAAAAAAAGCATTAAATAAGATATTCTGATACCAAAGAAAATTTTTATGGAAGTGTATGTGAGGAATGATCATGAGAATACTTTACTTTGATATAGCGGCATTTATTATACTGGTGATCATTATGATCTCTCTGATCTACCGCAAGATGCTGAGCGGAAGGGCGAATCGCTTTTATGCAGTGCTTTTGACGCATATGATCATCACGACGATCGTGGATTTCTGGGCAGAGTCCTATGGTGTATGGATTCCTGTAACGGAGTCCAATATGACACTGCGTCTGGTGATGAGCTATCTTTATTTCTTCCTTCGCAACCTGACAACGCCGCTGTATCATCTGTTTATCTGTACAGTGACGGATACCTGGCATATTCTGAAGAAAAGCAAAGGACTGCAGGCGGTGCTGATCATACCATATGTGATCATCTGTGTGACACTGCTTACAAATCCGTTTCATCACATGACATTTTATTTCGATGAAAACCTTGTCTATCACAGAGGCCCATTGATCTATGTGCTGTACGCAGCTTCATTTTTCTATCTTGTGTGTGGAGTCGCTTATCTGATCAGGTATAAAAAGATGGTGACAAACGACAAGTTTATTGCACTGATGCTCATGTATCCCCTCAATGTGCTGGCGGTCCTCATTCAGCTGCTTTTTCTGCAGTATCTGGTGGAAATGTTTATGACTTCGCTGACGATGCTTCTGGTCGTATTAACGATCCAGCGCCCGGAGGAGATCATCAACCCGGTTCTTGGTGTGCGAAGCTATATTGCCTATACGACGGACATGAAAAAAGCGTTTTTGATCCACAAGCCGATACGGGTGATCTTTGCGAAGCTTACGAATTACAAGGCGCTCTCATCAATTCTGGAGTATGATGAACGTATGCGGCTGCTTCGGGACATTGCGTCAGATCTGTCCTTTTCCTATAAAGCAGAAAATTTGCCCAGCGATCTGTATTATCTGGAAAATGGATTGTTTGCCCTTGTGATTGAAAAAGATCTGCCGGAAAAGATCAGGGGTGTGGCGCAGCGTGTCTCTGCCGGGATGGCGGCAGAAAAACAGCTCGGTCAGATTCAGGTCGAACTGGAATCCTGTGTATGTATGCTCAGATGTCCACAGGATATTAATAGTTATGAAACGTTGTTAACTTTTGGGAATTCCTTTCATACATATCTCACAGCAGGAACAGTCAATGACATAGCGGATGAAAAAGATCGCAGGATGTTCCAGCTGAGAGGTGAGATCGATAGTATCATCAGTAATGCAGTGGCAGAGCGGCGTTTTCAGATGTACTATCAGCCCATCTATTCGACCAAAGAAAAAAGGTTTTTGTCCGCGGAGGCTCTGATCCGTCTGAAGGATGAAAAATATGGATTTATTTCGCCGGAGCTCTTTATTACCGTAGCAGAAAAAAATGGAATGATCCTTCAGATCGGGGATTTTGTTTTAGATGAAGTGTGTGGTTTCCTTTCCAGATGTGAAAGAGAGGGCTTGCCGATTGACTATATCGAGCTGAACCTGTCCATGAACCAGTGTATGCGCCCGGATTTAAAGGAGAACGTGCTGCATTACATGAATAAGTATCATTTGCGGCCGGATCAGATCAATCTGGAGATCACGGAAACTGCCGCCAATACGGCGCAGGATCTCGTGGAAGAGAATATTATCAAGTTGTCACAAGAGGGTATTTCGTTCTCTCTGGATGACTATGGAACGGGTTATTCTAACCTGAGCAGGATCATGGCATTGCCATTCCATATTATCAAGCTGGATAAGAGTCTGGCTGATCGAGTGGATGATAGCCGAATGAAGATTCTGTTAAAGAATACGATCCACATGTTAAAAGAAATCGGTATGGAGATCGTGGTAGAGGGCGTGGAGACAAAGGAAACGCTGGATCAGTTTACGGATCTGGGATGCGATTTTATTCAGGGATACTATTTCTCAAAGCCTTTACCGGAGCAGGAGTTCGTGGAGTTTATACGAAAATCTGAGCATGAACTGCCATAAAAAATCCTGTCACTCTATTCTTTTGGATAGTTCCCTTTTTTGGAAAAAATCTGTATAATATAGTTGGCGTTAGCTGTTGGGAGGACGAAATATATGACTTGGAAAAAAATGATTACAAAAAAATTGAAAGAAGCAGGTGCACTGGCCATACTTGCTGCACTGGTATGCGGTGTAACTGCATGCGGCAGTCAGGAGAGTGGGAAAAAAGATGACGCCCGCTATCACATTGGAATCTGCCAATGGGCAGAGCATGCGGCATTGGATGAAGCTACAAGAGGCTTTCAGGAGGCATTGACTGACAAGCTGGGAGAGGAAGTTGCATTTGATGTGAAGATCGCGCAGGGCAGCACACAGGATTGTAAGGAAATGCTAAATGGTTTTGTATCCGATGAGGTGGATCTGATCATGGCGAATGCCACATCAGCTTTGATGGCTGCCTCACAGGCGACCAACACGATTCCGATCGTGGCAACCTCCATCACGGATTATGGAACAGCATTGAACATGCGGGAATGGACCGGTGTCTCCGGCATCAACGTGACAGGAACCTCTGATCTGGCACCCATCGAGAGTCAGGCAGATATGATTCTGGAGCTTGTTCCGGATGCCAAAAAAGTAGGTATTCTGTACTGCTCGGCCGAGACAAATTCGATCTATCAGGCACAGATGATGAGTTCCATTCTGACGGAGAAAGGGGTCTCCATTGGAAACTATACGATTGCATCAAAAGACGAGCTTGAGAAAACAGCGCGGAAGGCGGCAGAAGAATGTGATGTACTCTACATTCCGACTGATAATACGATCGCTTCGCAGGCAGATCTGTTGAAGGATATCCTGCTCTCTGCGAAGGTTCCGATGATCGCAGGGGAGGAAGGCCTGTGTGAAGCGGGGATTGCGACGTTGTCCATCAGTTATTATGACATTGGTTATACTGCGGGCGAGATGGCTTATGGGATTCTGGCGGAGGGAAAAGATCCGGGAACCATTGAAGTCCGCTATGCCCAGAAAGTTACAAAAAAGTATCATCCTTCGAATTGTGAAGCATTGGGAATCACGGTTCCGGATGATTATGAGGCGCTGTAGCAGTGGCGTATTGAACAGTTACGAAGTAATAAAATCGGTAAATGAGACGGTGAGAGATGTTTGAGAGAAAAAAGGGCGAATCAAAGGAGAAATCCGGATTTTTACATGCAAAAAGGTATAGCTATAGTTTTATAAGTGCGATATTTATTGTCCTGGTGATCGTGCTTCTTCTCAATGTGTTGTTGATCTATAACATGACTGTCAGCCAGATTGAGACGATCGGGCAGAATCAGATGAAAAGTATTACCAGAAATCTCGATTCCATGCTTTCGCAGGCAGAATATATGACTTCCATTCTTGCTGAGCAGGTAGAAGAGCGCATGGAGCAGGGGGCTTCCAGGGAGGAGATGTCCTCTTTTTTCACTGCGCAGAGCTCCCTGCAGAATGACTTATCGGATGGGATCTGCATGAATGCTTTTCTGGTGCGGGATGACTATATTATCTTACCAGGCTATGATCTTCCGGATGATTTTAATGTGACGGAGCGCATCTGGTATGCGGAAACATTGCAGCTGAATCCGGGAGACATTTATATTTCACCGCCTTATGTAGATATGGTCACAGGTGAGATGTGTTTTACCGTGTCTCAGCTGCTCTCTGATAAAAGAAGTATCGTGGCGTTAGATTTTACGCTGGCAAGAATACAGAATTCCATCGAGGAGATGCAGAGTGAGGCGAGTAGTGAAGCACTGATTGTGAACGCAGAGGGCATGATCATCGGATATGCGGATGAGGATGTTCTGGGGAAACGGATATCTGATGCACTGCCGGAATATGAACAGGTGTATCGGGAAGTGATCTCCCGGGAAACGGATCAGGCATCACTTGACAGTACGGTTCGGGGAAAGAAAAATAAGGTGCTTTTTACCAAAACACAGAACGACTGGTATTTGATCCTGAGTGTACGGGAGTGGGAGCTGTATAAGGAAAGCTACCTGCAGCTCATCCGGAATTCGCTTTTGAATCTTCTTTTGATCGTGATCGTTGTTCTGTTATATATTGGTGCCCAGAATGACCGGATGCGTGCGGAAAAGGCGCTCTCGGTCAAGGAGGATTTTCTGTCCAGTCTTTCCTCGGAGCTAAAGGCGCCGCTGAACCGGATCCTAAGCTCCAGCAATCGCAAAACGTTACATATGAGTACCGATCTGGGAGAAAACATGGACAGGATCCAGGAATCGGCGCTGCAGCTGTCCGGGATGATGGATAATCTTTTTTCTTACTCCGGCCTTGCAAAGAAGGATGGTGAAACGAAAGAGAAAAGGTCAAAATCCGGCACGGCAGCAGAGTCCCATATTGGCAAAAGAACCCGTTTGCAGGTCACGGTTGTGCTGATCGCTGCAATGTTTCTGGTGCTGTTTTTCTGCGATAAGATGCTTACCGATCTGGGTAGAACCCGTATGTCCGAGGAGGCGATCGGATATAATTCCAAGCTGATCGAATGGATGGGAGACCGTAAGGCGATATTGGATATGTTTTGTTATTCCATAGCCGCAGAGCCGGAATTGCTGGAGGATCGGTCACAGGCAGAAGCTTATATGAATGCCGTTGCAGAAAACTATCCGGAGATCTCCCTTGTATATATTGGGAATCCGGATGCCGCATGGAAGGTGATCATGAACAATGGCTGGGTGGCAGACGATACTTACATTTTGCAGGCCTATCCGTGGTATGCGGATACGATGAGTGACAGTGATGGATTTTTCATTTCCAGTCCATACTATGATACGCAGGAGGACAGATACTATGTAACCTTCTCAGAGAGAGTCTATGGAAAGGACGGTTCATTTCTCGGCGTATTTGCCATTGATTTCAAGCTGGATAAGCTGACAGAGGTCATGGAGAATACTTATTCTGAGGACGGATATGCGTTCCTGATCAGTGATAATGGAATTATTATCAATCATCCGAATGAAGCATATGAGCTGTCCGGCAGAGGCTCCGTGAATGTCCAGAAGCTGAATTATAACAAGGCTTATTCCCAGAACTCCCAGGTGTATGTGCTGAAGGATTATGACGGAGCATATAAGGCCTGTATCTCGGAGCATGATGATTTTTCAAACTTTACGATCATGGTGGTAAAGGACTGGTGGATCATCTATGGGGGAATCGTATTTTATAAGGTGGCATTCGTGCTGTTATTTGGCGTGTGCATTTTCGCTGTCGGGCATCTGATCCGCAAGCTTTTGATCTGGCAGCAGGAGGTAAATGTGCGTTTGAAGGATGCCGCAGACGAGGCGGTGCAGGCAACACAGGCAAAGTCACAGTTTCTGGCACAGATGAGCCATGAGATCCGCACGCCCATCAATGCAGTTCTTGGTATGAATGAAATGATCCTGCGTGAAAGTGATGACGAAGACATCTGTGAGTATTCTGAAAATATCCAGAGTGCCGGCAAAACACTGCTGGCGCTGATCAACAGTATTCTCGATTTTTCTAAGATCGAAGACGGAAAGATGGAGATCATTCCGGTGCAGTATGATACGTTAAATCTGATCAGCGATCTGGTAAATATGATATCGGATAAGGCAGAGAAGAAGGATCTGCTTCTGGAATGGCAGATTGATGAGAGGCTTCCATATACCCTGTATGGCGATGATGTCCGGATCAGACAGATCATTGTAAATCTTCTGACAAATGCGGTGAAATATACAAAGGAAGGAAAAGTGACGCTGGTCATCCAAAAGCAGGATGTGGCAGATGCTCCGGAGGATACGATGCTTCATGTGGAGGTGATCGATACCGGCATTGGCATCCGAAAGGAAGATATGGGCAAGCTTTTTGAATCCTTCCAGAGACTGGATGAGGAAAAGAACCACAATGTGGAGGGAACCGGACTGGGAATCTCTATCGTGCAGCGTTTGCTTAAAATGATGGGGAGTACACTGCAGGTGGAGAGCGAGTACGGGAAAGGCTCCAGATTTTATTTTGACTTGAAACAGCGGATTGTGGATGATACGCCGATTGGGGATTCTGCCATCCAAAAGCATGCGATCCAAAAAGAAGAGCAGGGATATCTCTATGCGCCCGAAGCAGAGATACTGATCGTTGATGACAATGAAATGAACCTGAAAGTGGCATCCGGGCTGTTAAAGCGCAGCTGTGTCAAAATCGATACTGCCCTCAGCGGTATGGAGTGCATCAGAATGGTTGAAAAGAAGCAGTATGATATTATTTTTATGGATCATATGATGCCGGAGATGGACGGAATTGAGACCATGAAAGCTCTGAAAAAGGGCGGATCCCTGCCGGCGGCTACAAAGATCATCGTCATGACTGCCAATGCGATCGCAGGTGCAAAGGATCAGTATCTGGAAGCCGGTTTTGATGATTATCTCTCAAAACCCATCGCTGTGGATGCTTTGGAAAAGACTCTGGTGGAGTATCTTCCGGAGGGAAAGGCAGGATTTAAAGAAAAGGAAAGAAAGAAAACCGTAGCTCATGAGAAGTCAGTGCATCAGGCAGAAGAACAGGAGGTAGCGGAGCCTCAGTCAGCTGCTCCCCAGGTGATCGAGTTTACAGAGCCTTCGTTGGATCCGGGAGATGATTCATTTACCCAGGAGGAATTGCAGTTATTTGCTGCGGAGATTCCGGAACTGGATGTGAAGACGGGACTGCTCTATTGCGCGGACAGTAAGTTTTTCTATGTAGAGATGTTGAATGAGTTTACTGCTGGTAAAAAGGATGAGGAATTGTCAGAATTTCTTCAGAAAGCGGACTGGGAAAATTACCGAATCACGGTACATGCGTTAAAGAGCAATGCAAAAACCATCGGGGCGATGGAGCTTTCCGAGGAAGCCAGACTACAGGAAATGGCAGCAAAAGAACTCCGCACGGAGGATGTAGCGGCCGATCATGGGGCTTTGGCTGAACATTATAAGGAATTGAAAAACAATATCCGAAAGGTGCTGGGCGAGATCGGGATATCATGAGCGGCGCATGCTGAATCGTGTGCCGGGTTGACACATGATATAAAAATAAAAGAGATGTATTTTCTGGGATTTCACAGAAGATACATCTCTTTTTGTTGCCATGCATCCGAAAGATGCTGCTGGTGACAGGTTCTGCAGGTGGCCGTTATTTGTCAGGCGTTTGCCATTTCTGCCAGCTCTTTCAGCATCTTTGGAAGCTCTGAGCTCATGTTTTCATCAGAAAACTGGCAGGTGCCGACTTTCTTGTGGCCGCCGCCATTGTATTTGAGCATCAGGCTGCCCACATCCAGTGTGGCAGTGCGGTTTAAGATACTGTAGCCTACTGCGGCAGAGCATCCTTTTCCGCCGCGTCCGCTGACGATCCATGCGGAGATATTCTGCTCCGGATACATGCTGTAGATCATGAAGCGGTTGCCGGAGTAGATGGGATCCACATTGCGCAGATCAGAGATAAGCAGGTTTCCGGCTGTAATGGTATGTTCCTTTACCATTTCTACAAATTTTTCGGTCTGATCATGATAGGTTTCAATGCGCTCCTGCACATCAGGCATGGCAAGGATCTCGTCAGTTGTCATCGTGCGGCATGCATCAATGAGCTTTTCCATGAGCTGATAGTTTGAGATCGTAAAGTTGCGCCAGCGTCCTAAACCGGTACGGGGATCCATCAGAAAGCCGATCAGGATCCATCCGGTGGGGTGCTGTACCTCATCAATGGTAAGATTACCGGAGTCTACCTTATCTACCGCCTCCATCATGTCATCAAACTGCGGGAAACGCTCTTTTCCACCGTAGTATTCATAAATAATACGTGCGCAGGAGGGGGTGATGCGGCTTTCGCCCTTGTATTTGCCCTCCAGCTGCAGACGTTCATGCTCGCTGGAGTGGTGGTCAAACCACAGTCCGCAGCCCTCCACAAAGGGAACATTCGCCAGACAGTCGTTTTCGTTTACCTCGACCAGTCCGTCCTGCAGATCCTTGGGATGTGCAAATTTCCAGCTATCGATAATGCCTGCTTCCTTTAACAGTGCGCCGCAGGCAAGTCCGTCAAAATCAGATCTTGTGATCAGTCTCATAGCAAAATCTCCTTTCATTGCTGCTATGTATCAATTTAATTTCAAATACGCTATCTTTTATATTATAATAAGAACACAGGCGTTTTTTCAACCCTTTTCAACTTTTTTTGAAAAAATATAACGATTGTGAAGATATCTCCGGGTAACGTGCGTTATATTGATTAGCAGACAGAAAAAGGAAAGTTGGTGAATGGCATTCATAGGGAATTGGATATAGAAGAATACTTTTCATATTTGTTAAAACAGTATGAAAAGCTGGTCTACAGTATTTGCTATCGGACCTGCGGCAATCCTTTTGATGCGCAGGATCTGACACAGGATACATTTTTAGCGGTTTACAAGCATTTGGGAACCTTTGACCGGCAATACGAACGGGCGTGGATCTGCCGGATCGCCAGCAATAAGGCGATCGACTATATGAAGAGCAGGAAGCGTCTGGAAGAGTGCAGGGAGGATGCATTTTTCACGGAGGTTGTGGATCCGGGAGATGGTCCGGAGGATGCATGCATACAAAATGAGACGAAAGAGCTGATATTATCTGTCTGCGATCAGCTGAAAAGTCCTTACCGTGAGGTGGCGTATGAGCATTTCTATATGGAAAAACCGATGAGTGAGATCGCAAAAGAGCAGGGCACAAACTTAAAGACCGTTCAGACAAGAGTTTACCGGGCGCGCGCCCAGATACGAAAGCTGTTGGAAAACAGTGCGTGATGGCACCAATGTTCATGAAGGATTGCGTTGGAATCGCGGAAAGCAGGAACAGCCAGGAAAGGAGAGGCATCGCTTATGACGACAGAATTAAAAAACATACATTTGACAGAACATGATTTTGAAGCGTGGGAGAAAGGCATCCTATCCGGGGCACAGATGGAGGCGTTTCTGACCCATACGGCGAATTGTCCCCATTGCGGGGATGCGTGGTTTTCCTACATGAGTCATCGTGAAGAAACACTTGTGGAACCGCCTGCATATCTGGCAGAGGAGATCACGGAGCGCGTGCATGAGCCGGATGTGGTGATCGCACAGAAAGCACACACGACATCGAAGCGCGTGCAGCTGCTTTTGTACAGTCTCAAGGTTGGCGTGGCGCTGGCAGCTTCTATTTATATGCTGTTCGCAATGGATGCACAGATGCTTGAGCAGATGACGAATTTCATGTTATTTCAATAAGAGAAGAAGCGAATCGTTTCAATCATGATATTTATAAAAGAAGATAATTTCAGGAGGACGTTTTTATGACAAGAAAAAAGAGAGGTTTTTGGACATTTTGTTTTTCACTGATCCCCGGCGCGGGAGAGATGTATCTCGGATTTATGAAGCGGGGGCTTAGTATGATGTGCCTGTTTTTGGGCTGGTTTGCATTTTGCGGGGCTACCGGTTTTAACATCGGTATGTGCCTGCTGCCGGTGATGTGGTTTTACAGCTTTTTTCAAGTGCATAATCTGGTGAGTCTGCCGGATGAGGAATTCTATCAGCAGGAGGATGACTACATTTTCCTTCATATGGATAAGATCGTTGGCGTAGACAAATGGGAGCGTGGAAAGGTGAAATTTATCGCAGTAGCACTGATCTTTATCGGTGGTTACACGATCGTCAATACATTGTGGCATTCCTTCTGGGGTATTTTACCGGGCTGGCTGTATGATGAGCTGTATGTTGTGCGGGATGGCGTTCCGCGCATCGTGATCTCGCTTATTCTGGTAGCTTTCGGT
Organism: Lachnospiraceae bacterium; assembly: GCA_022773965.1. Taxonomy (GTDB): domain Bacteria; phylum Bacillota; class Clostridia; order Lachnospirales; family Lachnospiraceae; genus W0P33-017. The sequence continues at coordinate 956 of JALFNQ010000248.1, read as the reverse complement.
GTCTATCTGATCCGTGGAAAGAAGGAAAAACTGGATCAGGAGCCGGAGGTCATTTACGATATGCCGTATTCGTCTGCAGATGCATCGAAAAAGACCGGTGAGAGTACTGCTTCACATACTGCAGAGTCGTATGAATCACACGAGGATGCTGCACAGCCCATATCGGATGTGATCGTTCTTCCTGATACGAAGGGAGAGTGAGCAGTATGAAAAGAATCGTGAATGATCCGGGAAGACCGAAAGATGTCCGGAGGACGAGGCGCGTTGGAAGCTTTACCTGCGGTGCTTCAATGATCGGATTCGGTGTGATGTTTCTGCTGAACACACTTTTTGATCTGATCGATTATACACAGATCTTTTCCCTCTGGCCCTTGCTGCTCATCTGTATGGGTGCGGAGATGCTGATCTCTAACCTGAAGTACAGTGATACGGAGCGTTTTACCCTTGTCTACGACAAAGGGGCGATCGTGCTGACGATCCTGGTGACGATCTTTGCGGTGGGCATGGGTATTATGGACTATTGTATCCAGTGTGTAGCAAAATACGGAAATATGTGTATATAAAACAAAACGGTGTATTCTGCGATGGTGGGCTGCACCGTTTTTTATGAGTTATCGTGGAGGGTAAACTGATTTTTTTTAAATGACAATAAGCCCTCATCACGCATCTTGCAAAGCTCATTGGACATGGCGCTTCTGTCCACTGACAGGAAATCCGCCAGCTGTTGCCGGTTAAACGGGATCGCAAAAGATGCACTTCTTTGGTGCTTGGCTTCTTCGGATAAATAGGACATCAACTTTGCCCGTGTGGAGCGCTTGGACATATGGCCAAGCTTCTGCACGAGTTTTCTGTTTTTATCGGATATGATAAAGAACATATTATGAACAACCGTGGAATGGAAACTGCAGGCTGATGAACAGGTGGTGATGATATGCTTTACATCAAAGAAAATGACG
>JALFNQ010000239.1 GCA_022773965.1 Lachnospiraceae bacterium | reverse complement strand
ATCTGACCTATTTTTCTTATGAAGTATTTGTGAATCAGATGGCTGTCGAACCGGAGCTTTATGGATATCTGGAGCAGGTGACATTAAAAAATCACAGAGCTAACCGATATCTGCAGCTGGCATTATTGAAACACTACACCTCTTATGAACTGCTGACAGCTGATCAGGAGCGGTTTGTAGATGATATTGTGGATGAATATACGGAAAAGGGACAGTATTTTGCGTGTTTTTTAGATCTGCCCCCCAAACAGCTGGTACGTCACCACCTTTATGATATCTGCGTGGTGGAATATCGTTCTGCGGTGCAGGGTTCCGAGGTGTGGCTGAATTACCGCGTCAGCGGTGGGAGACGGACCTTCGAAAAAGTACACCTGGAGCCTGTGTTTGCAGGCATTTATCTGTGGCATATACGCTTGATCGGAGGGGAACAGCTGGAATACTATATTTCTGAAAAAAGTGAGCGTATGGAAAATATTACGGAGAGTCATCTCGTAGAGCTTCCTGTGTATCAGAATATACCGGTGAACAGGCATGCACGTCTGTCGCAGATGATCGAGACGATTCAGGAGGGTGACGGAAAGCAGCTGAAAGAACAGATGGGGCAGTATCAGGCGTATGACAGTCTGACGGCACGTTTGTTCCGGGTAATCTGATTTCTGTTTACCGGACAGTCATTCAGAAGGAAAACAATCTGAGAATGCAGAGGATATGTTATGGCAGAAAATACTGGGAAGAAAATCTATATAGGGATCGATCTGGATGCAGATGTGTCGATGGTCAGTTTTGCCTATGAGGGCTGTGAGCCGGAAACGGTCAGTCCGATGGCTGGAAGTGAGATCTTTGCAATTCCGCTTGCAATCTGTCTGAAAAAAAATGGCGGATGGGCGTATGGAGAAGAGGCACGCCGCGTGGCAAAGTCTGGTCTGGGGCAGTGCGAGGAGCACCTGTTGGAACGTGCGCTTCGCGGGGAACAGGTGCAGGTGGGTGAAAAGCTGTATGCGGTTTCGGACTTGCTGGCCATGTTCCTAAAAAAAATGGTTATGATGGCAGGAAGGCTGGAGCCTGCAGTGCAGCTTCACTGCCTGGTGATCACGACACGTGTGCTGGATGTGCCGATGATCCGGCTGTTGCAGGAATGTGTGAAAACAATGCAGCTTACGGATACTGCAGTACATTTTATGGATCACAAGGAGAGCTTTTTCTATTATGGAAGCAATCAGCCATCGGAGTTTTCAGCTCATGATATGGGCTTGTTTGAATATCGGAACAGGCAGATGCAGTTTTGGTGTCTGGAACGTGAAAAAATGACCAGACCGCAGCTTTTTTCTATCCGCGAGGAGCGTTATAGCTTTGATGTCCAGCAGGGGGATGAGGTGTTCACGCGGATCATTCCGCAGGCTTTTGGAAAACATATTATCACAACGGTTTATCTGGTCGGTGATGGATTTGAAAATGGCTGGATGAAGCAGTCTCTGCAGCTGCTCTGTCAGGGACGCCGCGTGTTTTTGGGAAAAAATCTGTATTCGAAAGGCGCATGCTTTGCTGCCATGCGTATGGTGGATACTTCTCCGAAACGGTCTGTGTACATCGGTGAGCATGAGATGAAATGCAATGTCAGCCTGAAAGTCTATGAGAGAGGGAATCTGTCATTTTTTACATTGGTCACGGCTGGCATCCCGTGGTTTGAAGCACAGGGCAGCTGTGAGGTGATCATCGACGGGACACCAACGATTGATTTTTGGATCCAACAGCCAAACAGCCGTGAAGCAAGGATTGAGACGGTGTCGCTGGGGGCGTTGCCGGAGCGTGAGAATCGTACAACGCGTATGATCATCGATGCAGTGCCCACGTCAGATCATGAGGTGCTGGTAAAGCTCACCGACATCGGACTCGGCGAGCTGGTACCGGGGACTGGAAAAAAGTGGGAATACCAGTTACAACTTTAATTTTTTGCATTCGGAAAGAGTGACAGGGGCAGACAATGGGACAGTTGATTTTATGTAAAACTCCGAGGGCAAAGAAACCCTTTTATATTGAAAGTGGAAAAGTAAATATCTATTCATTGGAGGAACTGATGTACTTTGTGCAGTCGGCTCGTTTTGTGGCGCGGGATGATTTTATGCGTCCGGAATTTGTAGACTGGGTGGAGCAGGAGATCGGTCTTTTTGAACTCGCCGGAATGCTGCGGGAGAAGCTTGAGGCGAACAGCGGTTTGCGGGATTTTTTTCTGCCGATCGAGGCGGCAAATGGCTATCTTACCACGAGTGAGTTGCAGATACTGAATATGCAGCTTCAGAAATATGATCACATGAGTGGTCTGGAGGCAAAAAAATTTTATGCAGATCAGTTTATGTATCAGAATCAATATGTGCAGGCAATTGCAGCATACCGGCATTTGCTGAATGATTCATCTGTGATATCAGAGCAAGGGCATGTGGCAGGGGATATCTGGAGCAATCTTGGGTGTGCGTATGCGAAGTTACAGGATTTTGCTGAGGCAGTCGAGTGCTTTTCCAGAGGTTATGTGCTGAATCACCGGATCGAAACGCTGCAGGAGGCTGTGGATGCTGCCTGTCTGTCGGGGGATCCGAAGCTGCTTGACGGGCTTGTGATGCGGTTTGGCGCGAATGCCTCGCAGATTGCAGCAGAGCGCACACATATGGAACAGCTCCTGCAGCAGACGTTGGATGCGGCAGATGCGAACCATTTTCATAATCATCAGATCGTGCAGTGGCTGGAGGCATATAAGGAGCAATGTGAGGGGTAAGAGTAGAATATGGGATTTTGGAAACGCATATTTTCGCGAAAAAATGTGTCGGATGATGCGTCGGAGATTCAGGGTATTACGGATGAGCTGTTTCCGGAGGAAATGGAACCGGATCAGCGAAAGGTCGGACATTATGTGCTGGATCACTGCGAACAGATCATTGAAGCGGCAAGGGAGCTGGGAGAGGCAAAAAAAGAGTATGATATTGTCACCAGATATCTGAAGGATATCGAATTTCTGGCAGATCTTCCGGAAGAGCAGAAGGCACCAATCTGTGATGTGGCGGAAAATATTCTGAAGCTGAATCAGGAAAGGGACCAGTATCTGAATATGTCAAAGAAAATATCCGATGCGCAGTATGTGATGTTGGAGCAGATGGAGGATGAGATACCGGATGTTGTCCGTAAAATGCGGGAAAACGAGGCATATCAGGCAACGATCAAACATGATATGGCATATCTGGAAGGAGAAAAAATGCAGTGGACACTGTTGCGCAGTGAGCTTTTCCATGAGAAATATTTGTTGCGCATTGCTTCTTACATTGTTTTTTCTGCATTTTTTTTACTTATGATCCTGCTGATCGTCCTGCGGGCAGGCTTTTCGCTGGATATTACGTGGGGATGGATTGCATTGGCAGCATTGGCTGCGGGGAGCGGATTTTTTATATTTGTCCGTTATCAGAACGCGATCACCGGTATTGCACGTGCGGAAACGAATGCGAATCACGCCATTTCGCTGTTAAATAAGGCAAAGATCAAATATGTGAATATTACAAATGCAGTGGATTATGTGTGCGAGAAATATCATGTGAAGAATGCCAGAGATCTGGAATACCAATGGGAGCAGTATCTGGAGGAGATGCACAGGAAAGAACGGTATATGCGCACCAATGATGACCTGGGCTATTATAATAAAAAGCTGATCACATTGCTGGATCAGTACTCGCTTTACGATGCAAAAATCTGGGTGGATCAGCCGATGGCCTTGGTGAAAGCCAATGAGATGTCAGAGCTAAAGCATAATCTTCTGGTACGGCGGCAGAAGCTTCGCGCGCGGATCCAGTATCATGCGGATGTGGTCGCAACGGAACGGTCACAGATTGATCGTCTGATGGCTTTACATCCGGAGTACGAGGAAGAAATCCGGGGGATCGTCCAGTCGGTGGACAAGCTGTCAGTTGGAGAAATATAATTTTAGGAGGAGAAACTGCGACAGAACAAGCAGTGCTGCAGTAAAAAAGATGAGTGAGCAACATACACATGTTTTAGAGGACGGAAGCATGGTCACCCATAGCCATGACCATGCGCATACCCATGATCCGAAGGAGGTGCGGGCCATCGTGAACCGTCTGGCAAAGGCAGTCGGGCATCTGGAGTCCGTGAAGCATATGGTAGAAGAGGGGAGGGATTGCACGGAGGTGCTGATTCAGCTGGCGGCGGTGAAGGCTGCGATAGGAAATACAGGAAAGCTGATCTTAAAGCAGCATATTTCCCATTGTATCGTGGATGCGGTGGAGACCGGAGATGATGAAGCGATTGAAAAGCTGAATGAGGCAATTGACAGGCTGCTGTAATTTTTTGTAAAAAATCATTGAATTTTACTTAACATTTTGTGGAAATTATACTATAATTAGAAAGGCATTTTTGGCTGAAAATTAAGAAAGACTACATCTGTAGTCGAAAGGAGTAACAGTTATGAATCTCATACCATTCCTTATCTGCTTCCCTTTTGTGGTAGCAGTTTTTATGTATCTCATAAGGAATAACAAAATTCGTAACGGCGTGGCATACGCATCGCTTGCAGTGATCATGGCATCTGTGATCTGGCTGCTGATTGATTTCATCTCACACGGCGCACAGGGAACGCCGGTCTTTGTGGAGAACGAGATCGTTGAGATGATTATCCTGATCGCGGAAGCAGGGCTCATGTTCCTCGTCGTTTATCAGTGCTTTGTGCACAAAAAGTATCTGATCAGTCTTTTGTCTATCGTGCAGACATTGCTGATCATCTGGGTGGAGCATTTCGGACCGGAGATCACCGGAACACCGCAGATGCTTTTAGATCGTCTTTCTCTGTTGATGATCGTCATTGTTGCATTTATCGGAGGCATGATAACGATCTATGCGGTTGGATATATGCATGGCTATCATCATTATCACACAGAATTTCCGGATCGCAGATATTATTTCTTTTCACTGATCTTTGTATTTTTGGGAGCAATGTTCGGGCTGGTGCTCTCGAAGAGTATGCTCTGGATGGACTTTTTCTGGGAAATTACCAGTATTTGTTCTTTCCTGCTAATCGGATATACAAAGACGGATGAGGCAGTTGAAAATTCTTTCCGTGCCCTGTGGATGAATCTGCTGGGAGGATTGATGCTGGCGATCGGTATCACGGTTTCTGCCTTCCAGATCGGTGTTGTTGATCTGCAGATGATCGTGGAGGGTGGTTTGACGATTCCAATCGTATGCTTTGTTTTTGCAGCACTCACAAAATCTGCGCAGCTGCCATTTTCACGTTGGCTGCTTGGCGCAATGGTGGCACCGACACCGTCTTCTGCGCTGTTACATAGTGCTACAATGGTGAAAGCGGGTGTTTATCTATTGTTTCGTTTGTCACCGGCCCTTGCAGGAACAATGACAGGAACGATGGTGAGCTTTATCGGTGGCTTGACTTTCCTTCTGGCATCATTACTGGCAATTTCAAAATCAGATGCGAAGGCAGTGCTGGCTTATTCAACAATCTCTAATCTGGGACTGATCGTGGCATGTGCGGGTGTCGGAATGCCGGAGACGATCTGGGCTGCAATTTATCTGCTGATCTTCCATGCAGTCAGCAAGGCGATGATGTTTCAGGATGTGGGTGCAGTAGAGAATTCCCTGCACAGTCGTAATATTGAGAATATGCAGGGTCTGATCTACCGTCTGCCTCGTCTTACGTTTATTATGCTCATTGGTATCGCTGGTATGTATCTGGCTCCTTTTGGAATGTTGATTGCAAAGTGGGCTGCATTCAAGGCATTTGTGGACGCAAGCAATCCGCTGCTCATTATTTTCATTGCGTTCGGTAGTTCGACAACCATGTTCTACTGGACAAAGTGGATGGCAAAGATCATAGGGCCGCCGCGGGTGGATACGCCGCTTCGGGATGTGACGAAGAAAAATGAGTATGCATCTCTGTACATTCATGCAGTGATCATGGTTGTGATCTGCCTGCTCTGTGTACCGATGTCAAAATATGTGGTGCTGCCTATTGAGGCAAGTCTGATCGGAAGCACAACAATGACGCTTGACAGTGCGGATATCATGGTTATGGTGATTCTTTTGATCGCTATTGTGGTACTTCCTTTCGCATGTTATCTCGGTACAAAGAAGCACAAGAGAAAGCACGTCATTTCCTATATGAACGGTGTCAATGCCGGAGATAACAAAAACTTTATTGACTCTTTTGGAGAGGAAAAACAGCTTTATACCGCCAATTGGTATATGGTGGAATATTTGGGAGAAAACAAGCTTTTGACTCCCTGCATCATTGTCAGTACCGGAGTGCTGATCATTATGATGTGTCTGATCATAGGAGGTGCAGTATAATGGATATGAAACAGTTGATTTTTGTTTTTTTATATCTGGTGTGTGCGCCTTTTGTGGGTGGCTTTTTAGATGGCGTTGACCGTAAGATCTCTGCGCGTATGCAGGGAAGAAAAGGACCTTCCGTTTTTCAGCCGTTTTTTGATGTAGTGAAGCTGTTCCAGAAGGAGCCATTGGTTGTAAAGCGTTCCCAGACGTTTCTGGTTATGACTTATCTGTTATTTATGGTCATCACAGGTAGTCTGTTTTTTGCAGGAATGGATCTGCTCTTATGCTTCTTTTCACTGACTACATGTGCGATGTTCCTTGTTCTGGCGGCATCATTTACACATTCACCCTATGCGTCAGTTGGCTGTCAGCGTGAGCTGGTGCAGATGATGGCATATGAACCAATGGTGCTTCTGACTGCAGTTGGATTTTATGTTGCCACTGGTACTTTCTATGTAAAGGATATCATCGGGATGGATCTGAGTGCGATCGTTTATCTGCCGGGAGTCTTTGTGGGATTCTTATTTATACTGACGATCAAGATGCGTAAATCGCCCTTTGATCTGAGTACGGCTCATCATGCCCACCAGGAGATCGTGCGTGGTGTGACGCAGGAAATGGTTGGATCCAATCTTGCCCTTATTCATCTTGCTGAGTGGTACGAGACTGTATTCTTGATGGGTGTTGTGGCACTGTTTATCGTAAACAGCAATCCGGTAAGCTATGTAGTTGCACTGATCGTAGTTCTTGTTACATATTTTATGGAGATTCTGATCGATAATGTGTCTGCCCGTGTAAATTGGAAGGTACTTCTTGTCAGTACATGGGTGGTGACACTTGTGGCAGGCGGTATCAATCTGACCATTTTAGTTCTGATGCATCAATAGGAGGAAAAACAATGGCAAACGTATCGAGATCACCCTGGCTGCTGCATTATGACGGAAGCAGCTGTAATGGATGTGATATAGAAGTTTTGGCGTGTCTGACACCTGTTTATGATGCAGAGCGCTTTGGAGTCGTAAATACCGGTAATCCCATGCATGCGGATATTCTACTCATCACGGGTGGTATCAACTCACAGAATGCATCGGTTGTGGAGCAGATCTACAATCAGATGCCCAATCCCAAGGTGGTGTGCGCGGTTGGAACCTGCGCCTGCACCGGTGGCGTGTTTAAGGAATGTTATAATATCAGGGGAGGCGCTGATACGGTGATTCCGGTTGACATTTATGTGCCCGGATGCGCTGCAAGACCGCAGTCGATCATCGATGGTATCGTGCAGGCAGTAGCCCTGTTCCAGAAAAAGCATGAAGAAATGAAAAATGAAAAGAAGTAGGGAGGAGGCTCGTGATGGCGGATACAGGATGTGAACTGATATCGGTTACGACCGGTGAGTTATTAATGAAGGTCATGGAGATGAAAAGTGAAAATTACCGTCTCATGCAGGCACATGCCGTGAGCATCGAAAATGGCTATGAGCTGAGCTATACCTTCGGAAAAGATTATGAGTGGGTTTCTCTTCGTCTGGTGATTGATGAGAACGAAGAGGTTCCCAGTATTACAAATATTTATCAGGCTGCGTTTCTCTATGAGAATGAGATGGCAGAGTTGTTTGGCGTAAAGATCCGGATGATCTCACTGGATTATCAGGATAAGCTGTACCGGATCGATGATACAACGCCCATGAAAAGACTGTAGGAGGTTCAAACGATTATGGCAAGTAAGAAAAGTGTGGTTCCTTTTGGACCGCAGCACCCTGTTTTACCGGAGCCGATTCATCTGGATCTCGTATTGGATGATGAGCGGGTCGTAGAGGCGATTCCTTCCATTGGATTTGTGCACCGCGGACTGGAATCCCTTGTAAAAAAGAAGGATTTTAAGGAAATGCAGTATGTGGTGGAGCGCACCTGTGGAATCTGCAGTTTTATGCATGGCATGACTTACTGTGAGACAATTGAGCATATGATGGATGTAGAGGTTCCCGCGAGAGGACGCTATCTTCGTACCATCTGGTGTGAGATGAGCCGTCTGCACTCTCATATGTTATGGCTGGGGCTTCTGGCAGATGCGTTTGGGTTTGAGAGTCTCTTTTACCAGTGCTGGCGGATGAGAGAGCAGATTCTGGACATGTTTGAGGCATCAACCGGTGGCCGTGTGATCTTTTCAGTCAATGCACCGGGTGGTGTGTTAAAGGATATGCCGTCAGATATGCTGCATGCCTTTGTGGAAAAGCTGGATGGTTTTGAAAAGGAACTGCATAAGATCGCAGATATCTTTTTGAATGATTATACGGTGCTGACCCGTCTCAAAGGAGTCGGTATCCTTACCCCGGAGGAGGCACACGAGCTGGGTGCTGCGGGACCGATGCTGCGTGCCAGCGGTATCGCGAGAGATACGAGAAAGCTGGGATACGCCGCATACGGCGATCTTGATTTTGATATTATCACCAGCGATGACTGTGATTCTTTCGCGCGCTGCGATGTCCGCATTCGCGAGATGTATCAGTCCATTCAGCTCATCAAACAGGCAGTGGATAAGATCCCGCAGGGAGATATCGCTGTACCTGTGAAGGGAAATCCCGATGGAGAGTATTTCATGCGGGTAGAACAGCCGAGAGGAGAGGCGATATATTATGCAAAAGGTAATGGTTCAAAATTTTTGGAACGGATTCGTATCCGCACCCCTACCTTTGCCAATATCCCGGCATTGTTAAAGACTTTGAAGGGCTGTCAGCTTTCTGATGTGCCGCTTCTCATTCTTACGATTGATCCCTGTATCAGTTGTACGGAGCGCTAGAAAAGGAGGAAAAAGCAAATGTCAAAATTTATGCCCTTTGCAGGGACAATGTTAAAAAACCTCTTTTCCAAGCCGGTGACCACGTCTTATCCGGAAAAACCGGCAGCTTATCCGGAGCGCAGCCGGGGACATATAGAGATCGATATTGATCAGTGTATCATGTGCGGACTTTGCAGCCGGAACTGTCCGCCTCGGGCGATCACCGTTGACCGGGCTGCCGGAGCATGGACGATCAACCGCTTTGATTGTGTGCAGTGCGGATATTGTACAGAGGTATGTCCGAAGAAATGTCTGACGATCCTTCCGGGTTATCAGACACCGGGAGCAGAGAAGAAAGAGGCCGTATATCATAAGCCGGTAGAAGAGAAAGCAACAGCACCGGCGGGAGGCAAGCCGGTTCCCAATCTGGAGCAGTGTGTATTCTGTACGCTCTGCGCAAAGAAATGTCCCCAGGAGGCAATTGTCGTTGACCGCGGGGAAAAAAAGTGGGAGCTTACTGCTGAAAAGTGTGTAGGCTGCGGACTATGTGCATCGAATTGTCCGAAAAAATGTATTACGATGAAGTAGGTAGAAATCATGTGTGTAGCTTTACCTGGAAAAGTAGTAGAAATATATGAAAAGGATGCCCTTGTGGATTTCAACGGGAACCGCGTGCGTGCCATCGCAGGACTGGTGCCGATTGCAGTGGGTGACTATGTGCTGGTGCATGCCGGATGTATCCTTCAGAAATTATCCGCCGGTGAAGCGCAGGATATGATTGATTTATTTGAGGAATTAGAAGATGCGCAGTAACTATCCCGGGCAGACCAAAATTGTGATGGAACTGAATCGTTCCGGGAAACCAGAGGAAGTATGACAGATATTAGTTACAAAATTACACAGATGAAATCATGGCTGGCAGCGTATGACGGGCCGGACATCTCTGTCATGGAGGTGTGCGGCAGCCATACGGCTGCTATTTCTAAATATGGGATCAGTGGACTACTGTCCCCAAAACTGCATCTGATCAGCGGCCCGGGATGTCCGGTGTGCGTGACGCCCACTGGGTATATTGACCGGTTGATCGGGCTTTCCATGGAAGCAGACACAACCGTGGTGACGTTCGGTGATCTGATCCGGGTGCCCGGCAGAGAAAAGAGCCTCGCGGAAGCGAAGGGCGAGGGCGCAAGCGTGGTGATGGTCTATTCACCGATGGATATTCTGCGGTTGGCAAAGGAAAAGCCTGCACAGCATTTTGTTTTTGCGGCAGTCGGATTCGAGACAACAGCACCGGTGTATGCCATGCTGATGGAGCAGCTGGTAGAGGAACAGATCGCCAATGTACAGTTACTGACGGCACTCAAGACGATGCCGCCGGTGATCAGATGGCTTTGCGAGCATAGTGGTAAGATAGACGGATTTCTGGCACCGGGTCATGTGGCGGCTGTGACGGGGGCAGAGCTGTTTATTCCTTTGGCAAAACGCTATCAGATGCCCTTTGGAGTTGCCGGATTTGGAGCAGAAGAGTTATTGCTGGCAGTTTATGGTACATTTCGTGCCGTACAGCAGTATCGTGAATGTGGCATGGCTCCAACAGTGAAAAACTATTATCCATCGGTTGTGACTGCGCAGGGAAATCCGTGTGCGAAAGTACTGGTAGAGAAGTATTTTGAACCCTGCGATGCGCTTTGGCGCGGCATAGGCGTGATTGAGGGCTCCGGTCGACGGCTGAAAAGCGAATATGCAGGGTTTGATGCGGGAAGCGAACTGCTGATGGAGGATCATAAGAAAAATCAGGCATGCCGATGTGACCAGATATTGATGGGCAGGGCGTTGCCGGGGGATTGTCCGCTGTTTGGAACCGGATGTACGCCTTTACACCCTCAGGGAGCCTGTATGGTGTCTGAGGAGGGGAGCTGCCATCAGTATCTGATGTTCCACAGGACACGTTAAAGGAGAATGATATGAGTCAGGAAAAGAAAATTACAATGGCACATGGAAGTGGCGGCCGTGCCACAAATGATCTGATCAGGGAGATTTTTGCACAGGAATTTTCCAATCCGGTTCTGAATGCCATGGAAGATGCAGCAGTAGTTCCGGGAAACGGGAAAATCGCAGTTACGACGGACAGTTTTGTCGTGGAGCCGTTAGAATTTCCAGGCGGTGATATCGGGCGGCTGTCTGTCTGTGGCACGGTGAATGATCTTTTAATGCGGGGGGCTGTTCCCAAATATATCACCTGTGGCTTTATCTTACAGGAAGGTCTGGACATGGAATTGTTGAGGCGTATTGTTCATTCGCTGGCTGTGACGGCGTGTGAGGCCGGTGTAGAGATCGTGGCCGGTGATACAAAGGTGATCGAGGGCAAAGGAGGCTTGTTGATCAATACGTCCGGTGTGGGTTTTGTTCAGGAGAAGCTTTGTGTCAGTGCGGCGAACTGTCAGATTGGAGATGCGATCCTTGTGTCCGGTTATATGGGTGATCATCACGCGGCAATTTTATCCCAGAGAATGGGCATCTGCAATACAATACAGAGCGATTGTGCGCCCCTGGGTGAAATGGTACGGGCATTGCTTGAAGCTGGTATTGACGTGCATTGTCTGCGGGATATTACCCGCGGAGGTCTTGGTACCGTCCTGAAGGAATTGGCAGAGGCATCGCAGGTGACAATGGCGATTGAAGAAGCACTGATTCCGGTGAATGCACAGGTGCGTGATTTTTGCGGTCTGATGGGACTGGATCCATTGTATATGGGAAATGAAGGAAAGCTGGTGGCATTTGTGGCGCAGGAGGATGCCGGCCGCGCCTGTGAGATCCTTGCATCTTGCGCTTATGGAGCGCACGCGGCGGTCATTGGAAGGGTGACTGATGAAGAACCGGGAAGTGCCTATGTGAATACGGGCATCGGCGGAAAACGGGTGCTTGACGTGCTGTTTGGTGAGGGTCTGCCCCGCATTTGTTAAATTGGAAAGGAAGGAAACGATGTCTTATAAGTTCAGTGAATCCCAGTGTCATGCCATTACACAGGCTGATGGCGCTGCTTTGGTGCTGGCAGGACCCGGTTCGGGAAAAACGGCTGTGATCACCGGTCGGATCCGTTATCTGATCGAACGATGTCAGGTTCCGCCGGAACACATTTTAGTCATTACCTTTACGAAAGCGGCGGCAACAGAAATGCGCCTCCGCTTCCAGGCGATGGTGGAAGGACGCAGATTACCGGTACAGTTTGGTACTTTTCACGCAGTCTTTTTTTCTATTTTGAAGCATGCCTATCATTATCGGGCAGATCAGATCATTTCCCCGGAATTTAAATATGCTTTTTTTCGAGAAATATTGAGCAGCTATCATCTGAGAGAGGACGAAGAGCAGGAGCTCATTGAGAATCTGATCAGTGAGATCAGCGTTGTGAAAAATGAACATCTGGATCTGTCGCATTATTATGCAAAATGTTGTGGCTCTGCGCAGTTTCGGGATATTTACCGTGCTTATGAAAGAAAATTGCGAGACAACCGGATGATCGATTTTGATGATATGCTGACACTGACCTATGAACTGCTGCAAAAGCGGGAGGATCATCTGCGTGCCTGGCAGGAAAAATTTCAGTATATTCTGGTGGATGAAGTGCAGGATATGAACCGGCTTCAGTACGAAGTGCTGCGTATGCTGGCGGCACCGCAAAACCAGCTGTTTTTGGTGGGGGATGATGATCAGTCCATCTATCAGTTCCGGGGAGCAAGACCGGAACTGATGCGCTGTTTTGTTAATGATTATGCAGATGCAAAACAATTGTATTTAAAGGAAAATTATCGCTGTGGATCAGAGATCGTCCGGCTGTCGCAGAAACTGATCTCGCACAATAAAAATCGCTTTGAAAAGCAGATTTTTGCAGCCAGAAGCGTCACGGGAAAGGTGCTGGTGAAGGAATACCCGTCAGCTCTGAAGGAAAATCAGTCGATCATCGCAACAATCAGAGAGCGGCAGGCTGCGGGCGTACACGTTTCAGATATGGCTGTGCTGTTTCGGACAAACCGGCAATCCGGTTATCTGCTGGAACAGCTGATGGAGGCAGGGATTCCCTTTTATGCAAAGGAGCGGGTGCCGCTGGTTTATGATCACTGGATCGCGAAGGATGTGATGTGTTATCTGAAGCTGGCAGCCGGAAGCCGTGACCGGGGATTGTTTTTGCAGATCATGAATCGTCCGGTGCGTTATCTGAGCCGTGATGTACTGGATGAACCGCAGGTGGATCTGGATAGCTGGGAAGCTGTCTACGAGGAGCAGCCGTGGATCGCCAGACGGATCGCACAACTGGCGGAAGATCTGCAGGTCATGTCACATATGGGTCCGTTCGCAGCGATGAATTATGTGCGAAAGGGAATTGGGTATGAGGAGTTTGTCATTGATTTTGCCAGAGAGCATGGTCAGAGTGAGCAGGATCTGATCGATGTTCTGGACGAATTGATGCAGTCTGCAGTTGGCTTTCAATCATTGGAGCAGTGGCAGACACATGTGGAAGCCTATCGCGCGCGCATGCAGGAGGAGCATAAACGTACACAGACAGCCCACGAGGGTGTTCAGATCCTGACTTTACATGGAGCAAAGGGACTGGAATTTGATACGGTTTTTCTGCCGCAGGTAGTAGAGGGACAGTTACCTTACAAGAAAGCAGTACTGGATGAAGATATTGAGGAGGAGCGCAGGCTGATGTATGTGGGGATGACCCGTGCGAAAGAACAGCTTGTCATCTCACACAGCACAACGATGTATCACAAGGATGTTACTGCCTCCAGATTTTTAAGGGAGCTTGGCGATCGTCTGTGATGGGATCGGGAGTCTGTAAAAATTGCAAAAAAATCTGCGAAAATCGTTGATTCAAACAAAGTCTGAGTCGCGATTTTCGCAGAGAATCTGTAAGTTCTTTTGTGCTACGGCAATTCATCGAAAGTCTGCTCGTCCAGAAATTCATCAAAACGTTCAGCTACCCGCTCGAATTCGTCTTCGTTGTCAATGTTGTCCAGCGAGGGAGTACCATCCTCGTCCTCGAAATAACGGTAAATGTATACTTCGCCTTCTTCGATGGGCTCATCGTCTTCATCTACGGGCACCAGAACGATGTAGTCCTGATCGTCTACTTCCAGAATCGTCATGATCGCACATTCAATGGTTCTTCCATCATCCAGATCGAGGGTGACACGGTAATCTTCTGCATCATCATCCGGTTCATTTGTAAAGATTTCGTTTTCGCTCATGTTTTTCCTCCTGTATTGTATTTGAAATACATATTACCGCCATTATATGAGAAGAGAAGGTAAACTGTCAAGATAAAGTATGAAGTATAGATTGGAAAAAAGTGTATGCAAACAATGAGGAAAATGTTATAATGAAAGTTATCTATGATGTTTACCATGAAGACACAGAAAAAAGGCGGAAAAGATAAAAATGGCAGAACAGTTGAGAGAAGGAAATTACAGCAGATTTGGAGCAAGCAGACTTGCGGATGGAATCTGTTTTACATTTGAAGGGGAAAAGGATAGCGAATGTGCGGTAAGGCTGTATGAGAAAGCCCGGGGCAAGGACATGCCCTGTGAATATCGTGACATTCCGGTTCCGAAGGAATTTTGTATTGGAGCGGTGCGCTCTGTCTGTATTGCCGGGCTGGATGCAGACAGGTATGACTATAATTATGTGATCGATGGAACCGTTACCGTAGATCCTTATGCGAGACGCATCATCGGACGCGAAAAGTGGGCTGACTACAGTCGCAGAGATGTTCATTATGAGGTGTGCAGCGGCTTTGATTTTTCCGGGTTTGACTGGGAGGGTGATCATTGTCCGGAGATACCGGGAGAAGACATGGTTCTTTACAAGCTGCATGTCAGAGGGTTTACAAAGGATGGCGGTGTTTACGGAAAGAATAAGGGAACTTTCGCAGCAATTACGGAGAAAATCCCTTATTTCAAGGAACTGGGGATCACAACGCTGGAGCTTATGCCGGCATACGAGTTTGAAGAACTGATACCTCCGAAGTACGAGGCACATCCGATGGATTTTGAGGGGTGGGCACCTCAGGCGGTAGCAGGGTATCAGCTGATGCAGCAAAAGGAATATGAAGAAAAAGAGAAAGAATTGCCGGGTATCAATTTCTGGGGGTATGGGGCGGGCAATTATTTTGCACCGAAAGCCAGCTATGCAGCTGGATCATCCCCATCCGTAGAAATGAAGGAAATGATCCGTTCCCTGCATGCAGCGGGGCTGGAGTGCATTCTGGAAATGAGCTTTGATGCGCAGGTAAATCCAAACTATATGGTGGAGGTTTTGCGTTACTGGGTGCTGGAATACCACGTGGATGGTTTTCATCTGCATTGTCCCCAGGCAGCAGTGTCAAGTGTGATTTGTGATGTGCTTTTACGCAGGACAAAGATTTTTGCGCTTCAATTTCCGGGAGAAGCCTGGGAAGGGACGGGCAGCTATCCGCACTTGTATGTATATAACGATGATTTTCTTTATGCGGCGCGCAAGCTGATCAATCATCAGGATGCCAATTTGGTGGAATATTTGAACCAGCAGAAAAAGCAGCATCCGATCATCGGGTTTGTGAATTATTTTGCAAATAATAATGGTTTTACGCTGGCGGATACCTTTAGCTATGTCTCAAAGCACAACGAGGCCAACGGCGAGGGCGGCAGTGATGGAAATGACTGGAATTACAGTGTCAATTGCGGCGTGGAGGGTGCTTCACGCAAAAAGAAGATCCTACAGCAGCGCGCACAGCTGATGAGGCAGGCGATTGCAACGGTTGTACTGGCACAGGGAGTTCCGCTTATATTTGCCGGTGATGAATTTGGAAATTCCCAGAATGGAAATAACAATGCTTATTGTCAGGACAATAAGATTGGCTGGGTGAACTGGAAACAAAAAGAGAAAAACGAGGATTACTTTAACTGGGTAAAATCGTTGCTGGCATTGCGAAAAATGCATCCGTGCATCCACAGCCGGGTTCCGATGCATATGACAGACTATCAGTCTCTTGGAATGCCGGATCTGTCTTATCATAATTCACAGGCGTGGAGCAGTGAGATCTATCCTTCCATGCAGGCAGTGGGGGAGGCATACAGCGGTGCTTATGCCAATGAGCAGGAGAATCTTTATATTGGATGGAATTTTTCACAGAGTGGCATGTCCCTCGGTCTGCCAAAAGCACCTCATGGAAAGGTTTGGCAGGTAGCGCTGGGTAACGGCACGGTTCGTGAGGACAATGACAGGTTACAGATCGAAGGCTGCAGTGTGGTTGTTCTTGTTACTGCAATGGTGAAACAGCCACGCATGAAAAAGCCTCCCAAGCATTTGAGGCATTACCATGAAGAAAGCTAGGCAGACGTTATTTGGACGGGGGCTGTCCGGATTTGACCTGAAATGCATCGCCATTTTTTCCATGCTGGTTGATCATATTGGAGCGTTTTTATATCCATCGGAGGTGTGGATGCGCTATGTTGGAAGACTGGCGTTTCCCATCTTCGGTTTTCTCATTGTAGAGGGTTTTGTCCATACGCGAAATGTAAAAAAGTATATGGTCAGACTGTTGGCGTTTGCGGTTATCTCTGAGGTGCCTTACGATCTGGTACGCTTTCATACACTTGTATATAGAGAGAATCAGAATATTTATTTTACGCTGTTTCTGGCGTTGGTCTGTATCTATGCAATGGATAGGCTACAGGAACAACCGGTTCTTTTGATGAGTGTTCTGGCTATTACAGGTGCCTGTACACATTATGTGATCAGGCCTGATTACGGGATCGGCGGAATCGCCATGATCTTGTGCTTCTATGTGTTTCGCACGCAAAGGATCTGGCAGAATTTATCTGTTGCGGCGATCAATATTTGTTATTATGGAAAGATCCAGAGGGCGGGGGCGCTGGCTCTGCTTCCCATCTGGTTTTACAACGGGACAAGAGGTCCGTCCGTAAAATATTTTTTCTATCTGTTTTATCCGGTGCATTTGCTGTTATTGTATCTGATTCGGAGGTATCTGTTCTATGTCGTTTGAAAAAGCATGTAAACATTTAAAGACGGTGCATGCGCACCGGCGCGAGGTGCGGAAAAACTGTTTTCGGATGGGTCTGTACTGGCAGGGCCTGACCCATGATCTGTCAAAATATTCCTGGCCTGAGTTTCGGATCGGGGCGAAGTATTTTATGGATGACCAGAGCCCTCACAATGGGGAACGTGCTGAATACGGCTATTCATCCGCCTGGCTTCACCATAAAGGACGCAACAAGCATCATTTGGAATACTGGATGGACTATGATGTGCGCGGAGATCAGCATATTGCCGGAATGCGTATGCCGGAGAAATATGTGGCGGAGATGGTGGCAGACCGGGTGGCTGCCTCAAAAATCTATAAGAAGGACAAATATACAGATGCTTCGGCGCTGGAATACTATATGAGTAAGCGGGATTTTCATGTGCTTCATCCTGAGACCAGGAAGCTTTTGGAGCAGCTTTTGCATATGTTGGCTGAGCAGGGAGAGGACGTGACGTTTCGCTATATACGGGAAGAGGTTCTAAAAACAAATAAAACCAGGTAGTGGGAAAGGCACGATGAAGCTGTCCGCGACATAAGATGTATTAAGTTCGCTTTGATAGATCGGAGAGAAGCGATTGAAAACATTTTTGCCGCCGCTGACACCGCAGGAGGAAAAAGAATATGTTGCACGTATGAAAGACGGCAGCGTGGAAGCAAAACACATTCTAGTGGAGCGAAACATGCGTCTGGTGGCACATATTGTCAAGAAATATCAGAATGTGGATGAGGAGACGGAGGAGATGATCTCCATCGGCACAATCGGTCTGATCAAGGCGGTGGCTACCTTTAACGATGAGCGCGGAAGCAGGCTCGCCACTTACGCCGCACGTTGTATAGACAACGAGCTTTTGATGTATCTGCGTTCCCGGAGAAAGACTTCCCGGGAGATATCCCTCTATGAGCCGGTAGGAACGGATAAGGAGGGCAATCAGATCCGACTGTTGGATATTTGTGAGAGCGAAGATCCGGACGTGGTGGAGGAGCTGGATCTGCAATGGCGGATCGCTACCTTGCGTGAACTGATTCCGCAGCTTTTGCATGGCCGGGAGCTGCAGATCATCACCATGCGCTACGGGTTAGACCGGAAATATCCCATGACTCAGCGGGAGATCGCCAGACAGATCGGCATTTCACGTTCCTATGTCAGCCGTATTGAAAAACGGGCGCTGGAGCGCTTGCGGGAAGGTTTTTCTGAAAAAAAGCATTGATTGTTTATTTTGCTTTGAAAAAGATGAAATTCATGTTATAATGATTTCATCTTTTTTTCGTATATAGGATTCCCGATGTAGCACGCAGAGAGGAGACAGCTTGTACAGTATTGTAACAACTGCGATTTTACATGGAATCGACAGCCTGCCGGTTCAGGTGGAGGCGGACGTCAGTGACGGACTGCCGGTATTTGAGATGGTGGGGTTTCTTGCATCCGAGGTACGAGAAGCCAGAGAACGGGTGCGCACAGCGTTGCGCAATTGTGGACATCAGCTTCCGGCCAAACGGATCACCATTAATCTTTCCCCTTCGAATATTAAAAAAAGCGGGAATGGCTTTGATCTTCCGATTACAGTGGCAATTTTAATGTCACTTGGCATTCTTCAGGAAGAAGCATTCAGGGATACGCTTGTCATAGGTGAGATTGGCCTCAATGGGGCGATTCTTGCGGTGGACGGGATATTGCCAATCCTGTTGAAAGCCAGGGAACGGGGCATTCGGCGCTGTATTGTGCCAAAGGATAACCGCAGGGAGGCGGCACTTGTAAAGGATATTGCGATTATTTCCGTAGATCATATCAAATCAGTCATGGATTATGCAAACGGAGCATATACCATAGAAGAGGAGGCAAGTCCACCATCCTTGGAGGATGTAGCGGAACCACTGGATTTTGCAGATGTCAACGGGCAGGGCATGCTTCGCCGCGCCTGCGAGATAGCGGTGAGTGGGATGCACAACCTGCTTATGATCGGTCCGCCAGGGGCTGGAAAAACGATGATTGCAAAGCGGATTCCGGGCATTTTGCCTCCAATGGAGCTTTCTGAGCGGATGGAGGTGTCAAAAATTTATAGTGTTTGCGGGATGCTTTCTGCGTGTGAGGGATTGGTGGAGCGAAGACCCTTTCGTGCACCGCATCACACGATCAGTCCCCAGGGTTTGTCAGGAGGCGGAGTGATACCAAAGCCGGGTGAGGTGTCCCTGGCACATCGAGGTGTGTTGTTTTTGGATGAATTGCCGGAGTTTCAGAAAAGTACTCTGGAGATTTTAAGACAGCCCATGGAGGATAAAACAATCACAATTTCACGTGTGAATGGCAGCTTTACATTTCCGGCAGATTTTTTGCTGGTCTGTGCCATGAATCCATGTAAGTGCGGGTATTTTCCAGACCGGACGAAATGCCATTGCGCAAATACATCGATTCGGAAATATCTGGCACGGATCAGTCAGCCTCTTTTGGACAGGATCGATCTGTGTGCCGAAGCGCAACCGGTTACCTATCAGGAATTGACCGGTCGTGTGAAGGGGGAAAGTTCTGCGCAGATCCGGGAGCGTGTGCTGATGGCTCATCAGATACAAAAGGAACGCTTCCAAGAGGAGCTCTGGTATTTTAATAGTCAGATTCCTGTGGCAAGGCTGGCCGAATACTGTATGCTGGGTAAAAAGGAGACGGCTTATATGGAACGGATCTATCAAAAGCTGCAGTTGTCTGCACGGGCTTATCACAAGATCATAAAACTGTCACGGACGATCGCTGATCTGGCAGGCAGTGACAGGATCACAACCAGACATCTGAGTGAGGCTGTCTGCTATCGTAGTCTTGATAAGAAGTACTGGGAGGTGTGAGTATGGAGGATCTGATCTATGCATACTGGCTTGCAAACATTTCAGGTATTGGCACAAAAACGATCCATCAATTATACAAGTACTGCGGCAGTGCAAAAGCAGTCTGGCATCTATCGGGCAGTGAGTTAAAAAAGCTTTATGGCATCACGGAAGAGGCTGCGGTGCGTATCAGCCGATCAAAAAAAGGGTGGGATCTTGACAAGGAGTGGGACAAACTGCTGGCGCGGGGAATCTCTTTTGTGTCTTTGGAACAGCATTCATATCCGGCCAGATTACGGGAGATCTATGATCCCCCGTATGGTTTGTATTATCTTGGACATTTACCGCCGGATGAGGCACCGGCGGTGGGAATCGTTGGCGGCAGAGCCTGCAGCCCGTATGGGAAGGAGATTGCAAAGCGTTCAGGAAAATGTCTGGCAGGAAACGGAGTATCTGTGATCAGCGGCATGGCCCGGGGAATTGACGGATTTGGACATGAAGGTGCGCTGGAGGGAGGCGGCAGTACCTATGCAGTGCTGGGCTGTGGGGTCAATGTTGTCTATCCACCGGAGCACGCCGGACTCTACGAGCGCATTCTGGAAAAAGGCGGGATCCTCTCAGAATATCCGCCGGATATGTCGCCGCGCCCCGGATTTTTCCCGATGCGCAACCGGCTCATCGCCGGTCTTTGTGACCTTTTGCTTATTATAGAAGCAAAGGAAAAGAGCGGTTCACTCATCACGGCGGACTATGCACTGGAACAGGGAAAAGATATCTATGCGGCGCCGGGACGCATCACAGATCCCTTGAGCGCAGGCTGTAACCGACTGATCCGGCAGGGGGCAGGTATCCTTCTCTCACCGGAGGAACTGGTGGGAGAGATGTCCTTTTTATCCGAAAAAAATAAATTGCCACTTGAAAAGTCAGAACGCTTGGTGTATAGTTGCCTTGATTTGCTTCCAAAATCAATGGAAAAGATCAGCGAGGAAACTGCACTTGACATTGCGACACTGGCGGAGATTTTATTTGCCCTGGAGGAAAAAGGTCTGGTGCAGGAGACCTGGCAGAATCATTATATTTCTGTAAACTAGAGGAGACAATTGGGTAATGGCAAAATATCTTGTTATTGTGGAGTCGCCTGCGAAGGTAAAAACAATCAAAAAATTTCTGGGAAAGAATTATGAGGTGGCAGCGTCAAACGGACATGTCAGAGACCTGCCCAAAAGTCAGCTTGGCTTTAACCCGGAAAATGATTTTGAGCCAAAATACATTACGATTCGTGGAAAAGGTGATATACTGGCAAATCTGCGAAAGGAAGTAAAAAAGGCAGAAAAGATATACCTGGCAACTGACCCGGACCGCGAGGGAGAGGCGATTTCATGGCATTTGTATCACGCTTTGAAGCTGCAGGATCAAAAAGACAAAAAGGTATATCGCATCACCTTCAACGAGATCACGCAGTCAGCGGTAAAGGCATCACTCAAGCATCCCCGTGAGATCGATATGGATCTGGTCAACGCGCAGCAGGCGCGACGTATGCTTGACCGCATGGTCGGTTACCGGATCAGTCCGGTACTCTGGAGCAAGGTAAAACGCGGATTGTCTGCCGGACGCGTACAGTCTGTTGCATTGCGTCTGATCAGTGACCGTGAAAACGAGATCAATGAGTTTATTCCGCAGGAATACTGGACGGTGGATGCGAAGCTTACGGTTGAAGGAGAGAAAAAACCGCTTTTTGCAAAACTGGACAGCAAGGGAGGTCAAAAACTCGACCTTACGAATAAAGAACAGGTGGAACAGATCCGAAAGGAGTTAGAATCAGAATCGTTTTCCGTGAAAGAAGTAAAAAAGGGTGAGCGCATCAAAAAAGCACCCTATCCCTTTACGACGAGTACGCTGCAGCAGGAGGCTTCCAAGCGGCTGAATTTTTCTACGCAGAAGACGATGCGTCTGGCGCAGCAGCTCTATGAGGGTATAGATATTAAAGGTCAGGGAACAGTGGGTGTCATCACGTATCTGCGTACAGATTCAGTCCGTGTAGCTGATGAAGCGGATGCGGCTGCAAGAGCGTATATCTCAGAAAAATATGGTGCACAGTATGCGGCGGATGTTCCAAAAGAAACGAATATAAAGGGCAAGATCCAGGATGCGCATGAGGCGATCCGTCCTACAGATATCACGCGCATGCCGGTGCTGATCAAGGAGTCATTATCCAGAGACCAGTTCCGCCTTTATCAGCTCATCTGGAACCGTTTTGTTGCCAGCCGAATGAATCCGGCGCGTTATGAGACAACTTCGGTCAAGATCGCTGCAGGAGATTATCAGCTGCATGTATCTGCGTCAAGAATTGCATTTGAGGGATTTTTGTCTGTATATACAGCGGATGACGAGGAGAAGGAGGAAAGCAATGTACTGCTTGGTGCCATTGATGAACAGACAAAGCTTTCCCTGCAGGAACTGGATGCAAAACAGCATTTTACGCAGCCGTTACCCCATTTTACAGAAGCCTCTCTTGTAAAGACGCTGGAGGAGCATGGAATCGGACGTCCCAGTACCTATGCGCCCACCATCACCACACTGTTAGCACGGCGTTATGTCACAAAAGAGCAGAAAAATCTGTATATGACAGAGCTGGGTGAGGCGGTCAATTCGATCATGGTAGAGGCCTTTGGTACGATTGTCGATGAGCATTTTACCGCAAATATGGAGTCTTTGCTCGACATGGTCGAGGAGGGAAAGGTTCAGTGGAAGACGATCATCAGCAATTTTTATCCGGATCTTGAGGAAGCAGTTGCCGAGGCGGAAAAGAAGCTGGAAAAGGTGGAGATCGCCGATGAGGTGACTGATGTGATCTGCGAGGAATGCGGACGAAATATGGTCATTAAGTACGGTCCTCACGGCAAATTTCTGGCATGCCCGGGATTTCCGGAATGCCGTAATACAAAGCCTTATCTGGAAAAGATCGGCGTGGCCTGTCCGGTTTGCGGGAAGGATATCGTGCTTCGTAAGACAAAAAAAGGCAGACGGTACTATGGCTGTGAGAACAATCCGGAATGTGAATTTATGTCATGGGCAAAACCGGTAGAAAAGAAGTGTCCAAGCTGTGGCGGATATATGGTAGAGAAGGGAAGCAAGCTTGTGTGTGCGGATGCCCAGTGCGGATATGTAGAGGCAAAAGTAAAAGAAAACTAAAATATCAAAATTTTTCATTGAATTTTCAGAAAAATGGGTGTATGATTTGCATATATTATTTTTTCGTGATGTTCTGCGGAAAAACAGAATGAAAATGGAAGTGACAACTCAGGACAGCTGCTGTCTGGGGCAGTTGTGAATGAGAGTTACCGAAAGGAAGACAGATTATGAGCGTACAGCTTCTGGACAAAACAAGAAAAATCAACAAGCTGCTGCACAACAATAATTCTTCAAAGGTCGTGTTCAACGATATTTGTGAGGTGCTGACAGACATTTTAGACTCCAATATACTCGTGATCAGCAAGAAGGGAAAGGTGCTTGGAGCCAGTCAGTCTGTGGATACGAGAGAATTGAGTGAGCTGATCGTTGATGAGGTAGGAGGCTTTATTGATCCGATGCTTAATGAGCGTCTGCTTGGCATTTTATCAACGAAGGAGAATGTGAATCTTGAGACTCTTGGTTTTGTCACGAATATAAAGAATTATTCGGCGATCATCGCGCCGATCGATATCGCAGGAGAACGGCTTGGTACGCTGTTTGTCTATCGCACTGAGCAAAATTACGATATCGATGATATCATATTGACGGAGTATGGCACAACAGTTGTGGGTCTGGAGATGCTGCGTTCTGTCAATGAGGAGAGTGCAGAGGAGAACCGCAAGATACAGATCGTGAAATCTGCAATCTCGACCTTATCCTTTTCAGAGCTGGAGGCGATCATACATATTTTTGATGAGCTGGGCGGAAAGGAAGGCATTCTTGTGGCCAGCAAGATCGCAGACCGTGTCGGCATTACGCGTTCCGTGATTGTAAATGCACTGCGCAAGTTTGAGAGCGCCGGCGTGATCGAATCGCGATCCTCCGGTATGCGGGGAACTTATATTAAGGTACTCAATGATGTTGTTTTTGATGAGTTGGAAAAGATCAAAAAAGAACAGCAGCAGAACAAATAGTCACTGGTATATGCGATAAGCATCAGCAGATACAGCAATATGATAGATGTGAGCGAACGGAATCGCTGGAACGTAAAAGGATTTACCATGGTGTAAGTCCTTTTTTGTCGTATAAGAAACTTTGTCTCCTATACGACAAAAGCCTCCGGCGGATGCGCACTCGCACATAAGGAAGATGTTGCTATGCAACCGTGCCGGCGCGAGAATGTGCCCTGGCATATTCTTTGTTATGCAGAAGATGGCAACATCTTGTACATAAGCTGTCAAAAAGTACAAGATTATGTAAAAAGAGATAAAAAAAGCTTGTGTTTTTCCAGAAATAAACTATACTAGAAATAGTAGACAGGTGTACTGCGCGTATTTTGTGTGCAAAAATATGGATTTTATGAGAATGAGAAGGGGACAGAGAACATGATTCAGACAAATGCCTATAGTTACATAAATGTACTGGACAAGGCGCTGGATGCCAGCAACCTTCGTGAGACGGTGATCACGAACAATCTTGCGAATGTGAATACGCCCGGCTATAAACGCCGTGAGGTGGATTTTGAAAGTCTGCTCCGTCAGGAGCTGGATAAAATCAAATGGAATTCCCTGGATGAGAAGATTCAGGATGTCAATCTGGGACATCTGGATGCAGGTGTGCATTTTGATATGCAGGCATACGGGTATGATTACCGTCTGGACGGCAATAACGTGGATGTAGATGTGGAAAACGTGGAGCTTGCGTCTGAACAGCTGCGTTATCAGCTGCTTTCCGACAGTGTGACACAGGAATTTTCAAGATTGCAGATGGCAATCGGTTCATAAGCATAGGCAGGAGGTTTACAGAGATGGGGTTATTTCAGTCTTTTGATATCAGCGCGTCCGGTATGACCGCAGAGCGTTTCCGGACAGATATTATTGCACAGAATATTGCGAATGTGAATACAACACGCACGGAGGATGGGACTCCTTACCGGAGAAAGGTAGTTACCTTTGCGGAGAAACGCGCAACTCCCTTTCAGGAAATGTTGGAGGAGCAGTATCGGCATTTTAAAGGCACAGGTGTCAAGGTGACCTCTGTGAAGGATGATACCACGAGCGATTATATCATGGAGTATGATCCTGCACATCCGGATGCGGACGAGAATGGATATGTATCTTATCCGAACGTAAATATCGTGACAGAAATGACAAACCTGATCGACGCAAGCCGGGGTTATGAGGCAAATGCGACTGCGTTTGAGGCGAGCAAGGCAATCGCACAGGCCGGAATTCAGATTGGAAAGAGCTAAGGAGGCATAGCAGATGGATATTTCATCGATTCGTAATATACAGTCTGTTGCGGTTTCACAGGCAGCACAGCAGACGCAGGTGGATGGAGACAGCACCTTTGACACTATTTTTTCAACTGCCCTTGGAATGCTGGATGAGACAAATGAGCTGCAAAATACAGCCGAGTCTCTGGAAATTCAGTTTGCACTGGGATTGGCAGACAATACACATGATCTGCAGATCGCGCAAAAAAAGGCAAATACAGCACTTGCATATACAGTGGCAGTACGTGATAAGGTGCTTGAAGCATATAACAGTATTATGAATATGCAGATGTAGGGATCAACGGATAAAGGAGAAAAAGCATGCAGGAACGGTTGAGGCAGCTCTTGGAGCGCATTCTGGACTGGTGGAAAAGATTTAATAAAAAACAGCAGATCCTCCTGATCAGCGTTGTGGCAGTGGTCGCAATTGCCATCGGGCTGACGGCGTTTGTCATGACGCGTCCAAAGATGATCCAGCTGACCTCCTGTGAGGATACAAAGCAGGCCGGACAGGTCAAGCAGCTCTTGACAGACAATAATATTTTCTATGAGGTGAGCAGTGATGGTCTGGTATTTACGATTCATGCAGAGGATGAAGCAAATGCCAGAATTCTGCTTGGGTCAAACAGTCTTCCGGTCAGCGGATTTACAATTGATGATGCATTGAATGGAAGCTTTACCACAACGGAGGCGGATAAGGATCGCCGCTATCAGGTCTATCTGGAGCAGGAGCTGAAGGATACGATCGAGATGCTTGACAATGTAAAAGAAGTGAAATTCCGTATGAATATCCCTACGGATGACGGCACATTGATCGCTCAGAAAGAGCCAACGTATGTTGCTGCAATTCTGGATCTGGATGGTGAGATGGATGAGGAACAGGCTGCAGGGCTGGCACGGCTGATCGCAGTGGCTGTCGGCAATGACAGTACGGATGAGATTTCGATCATGGATACAAATAACAATACGCTCTTTGCGGGCGGGGATGAGACAACCACGATCGGAGCGGCGAATTCCCAGCTGACACTTCGCCAGAAGTATGAGCAGAGCATCAAAAAGAGCGTGAAGGATGTCATGATCGGCACGGAGCTCTATAATAATGTAGAAGTCGGCATGAATCTCGACATGGACTTTTCCAATGTGGAGATGACGAACCATGAGTTTTATGCGCCTGATGGACAGTCCCAGGGTTATCTTGATTCCGAGCAGTCTTATGAGTCAAATGCAGTAGGCGGTCAGGCGGCAACACCTGGTACGGATGCCAATGATGAAAACTCTTATGTGATGGAAAACGGCGATTATACGGAGTCTTCCGTAACAGAGGTAAAGAAGGATTATCTGCTCAGTGAGCGTCTGACAAAGACCAATGGTGGGGCGGGTAAGATCAATTATGACACATCCTCTGTATCTGTCGTGGCAACTACTTATGTGACCTATAATGAAGATACGATGAAAAAGACCGGACAGCTGGAGGGCACGACCTTTGAGGAATTTAAGGCAAACAATTCCGCACGTGTGAAGACAACGGTTGATGAGGATTTTTATCAGCTGGTTGCCAATGCCACCGGATTTCCGGTAGCGAATATTTCAATTGTTGCATATGAAGTGCCTGTTTTCCAGTATTCGACCGGAAACGGACGGACACTGGCGGATTACTTCCAGATTTTGCTTGCTGTACTCATTTTTGCACTGCTTGGCTATGTTGTATTTCGCAGTACCAGAAAGGAACAGCTGCAGGAGCTGGAACCGGAGCTTTCAGTAGAATCACTGCTTGCGTCCACCAGAGAAAACGACAGCGATATGGAGGATATCGCATATGCAGAGAAATCTGAGGCCAGAATGCTGATCGAGAAGTTTGTTGACGAGAAGCCGGAGGCTGTTGCGTCACTGCTTCGAAACTGGCTGAATGAGGACTGGGATTAAAGATTTTATCTTAGGAGATTAGATTTCATGGCAAACGAAGAATATTCCGGGCTACAGAAGGCGGCGATCCTTTTGATCGCTCTGGGACCGGAAAAATCAGCTAATATTTTCAAACATCTCAAAGAGGATGAAATAGAGGAACTGACGCTTGAAATCGCCAATACCAGAAGCGTGTCCCCGCAGACAAAAGAGGCTGTACTGGAAGAGTTTTATCAGGTGTGTCTGGCTCAGCAGTATATTGCAGAGGGTGGTATCGGTTACGCAAAGCAGCTGCTTGACAAGGCTCTTGGTGAAGAAAAGGCGCAGCTTGTCATTACCAAGCTGACAGCATCGTTACAGGTTCGCCCCTTCGAGTTTGTACGGAAGACCGATCCTTCGCAGGTACTGAACTTTATTCAGGATGAGCATCCGCAGACGATCGCCATGATCCTCTCATATCTGTCATCCAGTCAGGCGGCGATGATCCTTGGAGCGCTCGCACCGGAAAAACAGGCAGATGTGGCAAAGCGTATCGCGATGATGGATCGTACATCTCCGGATGTGATCAAGGAGGTGGAGAGTGTGCTGGAACGCAAACTGGCCTCACTGGCAAATCAGGACTATACGATTGTCGGTGGCGTGGATGCGATTGTCAATATTTTGAATACTGTTGACCGTGGAACAGAGAAGCATATCATGGAGTCTCTGGAAATTGAAGAGCCTGAGCTGGCAGATGAGATACGCAAAAAGATGTTTGTATTCGAGGATATTTTATTGCTTGATGACCGCGCAATCCAGCGCGTGTTGCGTGATGTGGATAACAATGATCTGGAGGTCGCATTGAAGGGCTCCAATGAGGAGGTCAAGAGTGTTGTTCTGAAGAATCTGTCCAAGCGTCTTGCTGCCATGATCGAGGAAGATATTGAATTCATGGGACCGGTTCGTATGAAGGATGTAGAGGAAGCACAGCAGAAGATCGTTGCAATTATCCGTAAGCTTGAGGATTCTGCTGAAATCGTCATTTCAAGAGGCGGAGGTGACGAGGTAATTGTCTAATTTTTACCGGAATAATTATGTGATCCGCGGAGAACAGGTAAAACGTGTGATCAATACAAATGACATGATCGCTGAGAAAATGCAGGCGATTGTGGAGGCGCAAAAGCAGGCGCGCCGTGAGGAACTGATGCGTAAGCGCCAGGAGGCGATCGAATCCGGTGAACTGGATGGTGATGCTGCCTTTACCGAGGGATTGTTTGCGCAGGAGCTGGAGTTGGAGCCGGAACCGGAGCCGCAGATTGATTATGTGGCACAGGCAAAAGAACAGGCAGAGCAGATCCTCTCTGATGCGAATGCGAAGGCAGTCATGATACATGACAAGGCAATGAAGGATGCCGAGACGATGCGTGAGATGGCCAGACAAGAAGGCTATGAGAACGGCTATACAAGTGCCAGACAGCAGGCGGATGAACAGCTCCGGGCAGAGCAGCAGGAGCTTGACAGACGCAGACAGGAGCTGGAATCGCAGTATGAGACAGCGATGGCAGAATTAGAGCCACGGCTTTTGGATACGATGCTGACGGTCTTTGACGAAGTATTCCGGATGCAGTTTTGCGGTAAGCGGGAAATGCTGCTTCATCTGGTTCAGAATGCAATGCGGGGAATCCGGGAGACAAGACAGTACAAGATCCGCGTCAGTGAGGCGGAAGTGTCTTTTTTGCGTGAGCGTAAGGAGGAGCTACAGGAAAAGGTTGGCGAAGATGTGCAGATTGAGATCGTGATGGATCCACAGCTGTCTGAAAGTCAGTGTATGATCGATGCTGACAGCGGTGTTTATGACTGTAGTCTCGATGTGGAGCTTGATAATCTGACCAGAGATCTGAGGAGTTTGTGCAGCGGTCTGAATGGTCAATAGTTTGGGAGAATAAAAACGGATGGACGTACGCTATGATGTGAGTAAATATTTGCAGGTCACAGACCGTTTTTTTTATAATTGCTATGGAAAAGTGGCAAAGGTTGTAGGCTTGACGGTAGAATCAATCGGACCGGAGGCAAAGCTTGGTGACCTTTGCCGTATTGTTGTAGAAAAAAGCGAAGGAATCTTTGTGATGGCGGAGGTCGTAGGCTTTCATGAGAATCGTCTGCTTTTGATGCCTTACGAGAGCATGGATGGAATTGGTGTGGGATGTGTCGTTGAGAATATGGGACATCCACTCACTGTTTCTGTGGGAAATGAGCTTCTGGGACATACACTGGATGGCCTGGGACGTCCGACGGACACAGATGAGGAATTGATCCTGCCGATCCAGTATCCGGCAGACAGGTTGCCTCCGGACCCGATGAAGAGAAAGATCATCGATCAGGTTCTGCCGCTGGGAGTGAAGGCGGTAGACGGACTGCTTACGGTAGGAAGAGGTCAGCGTATCGGTATCTTTGCCGGTTCCGGTGTTGGAAAAAGTACATTGATGGGTATGTTTGCCAGAAACACAAAAGCAGATATCAATGTCATCGCACTGATCGGAGAGCGAGGCAGAGAGGTGCGCGAATTCATCGAACGGGATCTTGGGCCTGAGGGAATGGCGCGTTCCGTAGTTGTTGTGGCTACGTCTGATAAACCGGCATTGATCCGTAAGAAGGCAGCGATGACAGCGACAGCGATCGCTGAATATTTCAGGGATCAGGGCAGGGATGTATTACTGATGATGGATTCCCTGACCCGTTTTTCCATGGCGCAGCGGGAGATCGGACTGGCATCCGGTGAGCCGCCGGTGACCCGTGGTTATCCGCCGAGTGTGTATGCGGAGCTTCCAAAGCTGTTGGAGCGTGCCGGGACATCCGAACGGGGATCCATCACCGGATTATATACCGTTCTGGTAGACGGTGATGATTTTAATGAACCGATCACGGATACGGCCCGTGGTATTTTGGACGGACATATTGTGCTGAACCGTAAGCTGGCACAGAAGAATCATTATCCGGCCATCGATGTTCTGGCGAGCATTTCCCGTGTGATGAGCGCGATCGCGTCCAAGGAACAAAAGGAGGCTGCCGGAAAATTGAAAAATGTCATGGCAACTTATGCAGAGGCAGAGGATCTGATCAATATTGGTGCCTATAAGAAAGGCTCCAACCGTGAGATCGATGATGCAATAGCAAAAAATGCAGCGGTGAATCAGTATCTTTTACAGCGCACCGATGAAAAATTTGAGTTTGAGCAGGAAGTGGAGATGCTGAAACAGATATTTGCAAATTAAGCTGGAGGGTGTGAAGTCATATGGCAAAATTTGTATATCGCATGCAGAGTATTCTGGATATCAAATATAAGCTGGAGGAGCAGGAAAAAACAGCTTTTGGAATTGCCAGTCAGCGTTTGCAGGAGGAAAATCAAAAGCTTCAGCAGTTGATGCTGCGGCGTATGGAGTATGAAAAGCGTGCAGGAGAGCTTGCAGTCGGGAAGATCGACGTGCGTGCCATTCATGAAAATAAGCATGCCATCGATGTGATGAAAACGATGATCCGCGATCAGATCACACGGGTGCATGTGGCGGAAAAAAATGTGGAATTAGCGAGAAATCGTCTGAATGCAGTGATGGTAGAGCGCAAAGCACATGAAAAGCTGAGGGAAAAAGCATTTGAGGAGTTTCAGGCAGAGCTTGCCGCAGAAGAGGCAAAGGAGATCGATCAGCTGGTAAGCTTTACTTATCATGATCGTGCGCAACAAGAGTAAAGGTGGTGCTACAGATGGCAGAAGAAAAGGAAAAAGAAGTCGCAAAATCAAAGGCAGAGCTGATACAGGAAAAGGCGGCGAAGAAAGCGGAAAAGGTCGCTGCAAAGGAGGCAAAGCGCAGAGAAAAGCTGATAAAAAAGGGAATTGACCCGGATGATCCTGATTTTGAGGACGATGGTGGAGTCGGCGGAAAACTGGCAGTCTTTCTGGCAACTGTTATTATTATTGCAATCTGGCTGGGCATTTTGGTACTGGTCATTAAATGGGATGTGGGTGGTTTTGGATCAACAGTCATGTATCCGATCTTAAAGGATGTTCCCTATGTAAATAAGATCCTTCCGGAGGTGGAGGTTCCCATTGAACAGCAGGAATATCCCTATACAACACTCTCTGAGGCAACAGAG
The DNA here is from genome assembly GCA_022773965.1 of Lachnospiraceae bacterium. Taxonomy (GTDB): domain Bacteria; phylum Bacillota; class Clostridia; order Lachnospirales; family Lachnospiraceae; genus W0P33-017. The sequence continues at coordinate 18,806 of JALFNQ010000239.1, read as the reverse complement.
TATGTCAAGCAGCTGGAACAGCAGCTTGCCAGGGCACAGGAGAAGATCGACAAGAAAAATGACCGGATCAAGGAATTGAAAGCGCAATTGACGAAGCTGTCTGCCTATGAGGAAAATGAGGCAGCGTTTGAAGAATTGAAACAAAAATTCGATGAGGAGGTTGTTTTTTCAGACAATGCGCCCGATATAAGTAATTATCAGGAGTATTATGAAGCAATCGATCCGGTGAATGCACAGGTCATCTACAGACAGGTGCTGGAACAGCAGAAAAAGACAGAAGAAATGGAAGATTATGTGGATACCTACTCCACGATGAAACCGAAAAAAGCAGCGGCGATGTTTGATACGATGATGGATGACAATTCGAAGCTTGTGGCAGAAATCTTAGGGGCGATGGATACACAGTCACGGGCGAATATCATGGCAGAGATGCAGGCGGAGAATGCCGCGATCATTACTGCTATCTTAGAGCCTTAGGCTCTTTGATATAGAAAATAAGTAACTGTTTCGTTCTATCACAGTTACGAAAAAAGGAGGGAAGTAAATGACACAGGTTGCAAACCTGAATTCCGCGATGAATACGCCGGTTCAGACGAAACGTGCTTCAAAGCAGGAAGCATCACATGATCTGATGGCTGAGTTTGCCGGCATTATGAATCAGAATACGCAGAGCTTTTTGCAAATGCAGGCAGATGACGGCAAGCGTTCAAGAGTGTCATTTGATGATGTGGCTTCCACCGGAACTGCCACAACCGCAGGATCAAAAGACTACGAGAAGCTTTCGACTTCCGGTAATCGCAGGATCCAGCAGGCACAGTCAAATTCTTCAGACACGGATGCCATGTCCCAAAAGCTGCAGGAGCTATCGAATGATGTAAAAGAGACCCTGCAGGAGACTATGGATGTATCGGACGAAGAACTGAAAACGGCAATGGAAGAGCTGGGACTGGAGATGATGGATCTGTTACAGCCTCAGAATCTGGTCTTGCTTGCGCAAAAGCTTAGTGGAAACAGTGATGTAAGTGCATTACTCACGGATGGCAATTTTCAGGTAACGATGCAGGAGGTCACCGGTCTGATCGCGGATTTCCAGAAAGCGAATGGACTGAATGCGACACAGTTTTCGGATCTTTTGGAACAGCTTTCCGCACAGATCGATGAGATGGAGGAGGCTGTGAAGGAGCTTCTTGGCGTGACGGAGGAAGGTGTCTCCGGGCAGATCACGGATGTACAGTCACAGCTGTTGGAGGAAGAACTGACAAATGTGCAGGAGCAGTCGGCGGACAGTATGCAGCATACACCGAACGGTGTTTCATCAGCTGATGGACAGACGACAGAAACACAGGTGACAGATACGGATTCAAAACAGCCAGCAGAACAGATGACAGAGTCCTTTACATCGGTGAATGCTAAAGATGCTGCGGCAGAATCCACACAGGATTCCGGGCAGGAAGAAAAACAGGCTTCACAGGATGGAAAAAGCAGACAGTCTTCCATGATGACAGCGGATCATACAGATGCAGTTCTGGAGCAGCATGCAGATGTATTTCGTGAAACTGTGACTGCTGTAAATGATCAGGTACAGGCTGCTGGAGCAGAGACACCGCAGATACAGACCTATGTGGAATTACAGCATCTGATGGATCAGATGGAGGGTCTGGCGAGAGTATTTGCGTCTGCTGAGGGAAATACTGTGGAGATGCAGCTGAATCCGGAAAATCTTGGAAAGCTGGTTCTTACAGTGACGGAAAAGCATGGGAATGTGACGGCGCAGATCGCGGCATCCAATGAGCAGGTCAAAGAAGCATTACAGACACAGCTGGTGGAGCTTCGGTCAACCTTGCAAAACCAGGGTATTAAGATCGAGGCTGTGGAAGTAACCGTTGCGACACATGAGTTTGAGCAGAATCTGGACGGTAATTCATCTGCAAACGGACAGATGCAGGAGCAGGCAGACAGACAAAATGGCGGTGCTCCGACCCAGCGAAGAAACCTTGACAGAAACAATCTGGATGAACTGTCCGGGTTGATGAGCGAAGAGGAGACACTGGCAGCGCAGATGATGCGCGACAATGGTGGAACGGTGGATTACACCGCATAACCTGTGGAAGGTTATTTCAGAAAATTAAAAATTCAGAAAGGAGCTGACAGATATGGCTTTGTGGCAGAAAGTTGAAAACGGACAAATAGTTGATACTTCGGCGAGTGCGACATCCGCATCCAAAGAAAAGAAAAATAACAATCTGGATAAGGATGACTTTTTAAATCTTCTGGTAGCCCAGATGAAATATCAGGATCCCTTGGAACCGCAGGAAAATACAGAATATGTATCACAGCTTGCGACCTTTACGCAGGTAGAGGCAACAGAAAATATGGCACATACCGCTGAAAGTGTACAGGCCAGCGGACTGGTTGGAAAGACCGTGATCATGCGTCCGACCAATTCGGTGACAGGAGAGACCAGTGATGTGGTCGGTGTCGTTGATTATATGATGAAAGAGGGCAGCAATATCTACCTTGCGATCAACGGAGCGCTGTACAATCTGGATGATCTCTACACCGTTGCGGATAGCGATTATATGGAGGCGGTAGTGATCGCAGATGATTTTGAGAGTACGGTGGCACAGCTTCCGGATGCAGATCATGTATCCCTTGCGGATGAGGAGACCTTTAAGCAGATCCGAAAACAATACGATGCACTGACTGATTATCAGAAGGAGTTTATTGCAAATAACAGCAAGGATTCTCTGGATAAGTTCCTTGCAGCAGAGACCGCACTGAATGCGCTGATCGCCCTTCGCGATATGATCGCAAACGGTGGCAATAGTTCAGATGAAGCAGGGGCTACCGAAGACGGGAAAACAGAAGACAATGGCACGGAGGCCGAGACTCCGACAGAGTAACATTTTTTCTCAGACAGGAGTGAGACGATGGATCAGACGAATGTGGTTCGAAATGGATTTCGTTCAATCGAGCAGGTAACGGACACTTATCTCAAAAAAGGCATTAGGGAATCAGAAAAAAATGCCGAAATATCTTTTGACGAGGTGCTGCGGGCAAAGCAGGATGCACTTGATCCGCTGAAATTTTCCAAGCATGCAGCGAATCGCCTGAACGATCGAAATATCAGCCTTTCCGCAGAGCAGAGCAGACGGCTTGCGGATGGCGTATCAAAAGCCGGTGCCAAGGGAATCACCGAGTCACTGGTGCTTGTAGACTCGCTGGCGTTTATCGTGAATGTGCCAAACAAGACAGTTGTCACAGCGATAGATCAGGCAGATGCAGGCGAAAACATTTTTACAAATATTGATGGCGCAGTTATCGTATGATCGCCGGACCTTACAGGAAGCGGGCGTCTCTGACTGACAGATGAGACGATGATAACAGGTTCGCGCCAAAGAATGGGAGGTCATTTCATTATGATGAGATCACTTTACTCTGCTGTGTCCGGACTGAAGACACATCAGACAAAAATGGATGTTATCGGTAATAATATTTCAAACGTAAATACCGTAGCGTTCAAATCATCCAGTGTAACCTTTAGTTCCATCATGTACCAGACCTTGTCCGGAGCATCCGGAGCAAATGCGGAGGCAGGTACAGGTGGTATCAATGCCAAGCAGATCGGTCTTGGTGTGACAACAGGTTCCACTGCAATGACGATTACTTCAGCAGGAGCATCCGAGACCACCGGATTGCCCTTTGACTTAAGAATCACTGACAAGAGCACCAGCAGCTTTTTTATCGTGAATAATGGTTCTGAGAATGTGTTCACGAAGGCAGGCTCCTTTTATGTGGATGGAGCCGGAAATCTGTGTATGAAGTCTACGGGATATACCGTTATGGGCTGGGGTGTAGATGCGGAGACCCAGACGATCCGCAAGGATACGGTATCTGCCCTCAAGGTCATGGCACCGGAAAATATGACTTCTGAGCCTGAAGCAACCACAAAGGCACGATGCACCGGCGTTGTGGACGGTAAAAATGCACAGGTTACTTCCTCCACGGGTTCTGTCATGAATTTGCTGGTTTATGATAATCTGGGATATCCTTATACCGCGCGTTTTGCCATTCAGGCACAGGATACACAGGGCGGAAAATATGCGGTCAACCTGACAGATATTATTGACGCCCAGGGAAATTCCATTCTGACATCGAACGTGTCATTGGGAGAATTATTTGGACCCGGCAGTGGCGGCAGTGCCCAGGGAAGCAATACCGATATTACGGATAACTATGAGTTTTCTACCGGAAAGAGCAAAAATGATATTAACCGTGCCATTCAGACAAATGCTACCAGCAAGGCGGCTGCAGCCGGCACTACGACAAAGCCAACCTATACATATTACTGGGATGCGGCGGATGTGAATGCACAGCTGGGACTGACCGGAAAGCAGGCATTGCCGGATGGCTACCGCGTCAGATTTACCTCAGAGAGTGTGACATTGAAGGAGGCGTTGGCTGATCTGAAGAAATCACCAAAAACGGAGTTCAACGATTACGTTTATGTGGAGGACGCATCGGGTAATGTTGTGGCGCGAGGTGAGGCATCAGTTAGGGATGAACAAGAGAAAGTATCAATCAATGGAGTTGACTGTAATGTGTCCGGTGTCCAGTGGGTCTTTACGGATGGAAAGATCGGCGCCAACGGAGAGTTTCAGCCTGAGACAGAGACAGGCGGTGGGAATAAGCTTAGCAATTTCACGTTGACTCAGGAGCAGACACTGGAAAATTACACCTCCCTTGGTACGATCGTGACCAGTAATGAGGGAATCACCGGTTACCGATTTAATGTAGAGGATATCCGTGATGCACTGAATTTGCAAAAAGGAGAGGCTCCTGATGCTTACCCGGAAAATGCGGTGATCTATTACTGGCCCACTTTCTCAGCGGGGGGGAGTATTTCTCTGACAGGAGCGACCGGAGAGATCACAACTTTTAGCAGTATGGTGGCATTGGAGAACGGAACAACAGCATTAAATATGCCGGTCAAATACGCCGGCGTGGAGGAACTTTTAAAGGACTATTCCTACACCTCAATCACAGGATCCGATCTGGCAAATGCCACATCTGCCACGGGATCGATCTTTACAGAGGAGCTGCCCAGTGACGCAGAGATCCGTTACAACATGTTTGGTGGCAATTATCATATCGTGACACCGTCCAAGGATGGATTTACCTTGCAGTTTAATACGGTAGACGGTACGCTGACCAGTGTAGGTGGCGGAAGCAATCTCTCCCAGACACTAAATCTGTCAAAGCTGTCAGCAGCCGGTTATGATGGTTTTAAGGACGTGACGATCGATTTCTCGGCGCTGCTCAATTATAATAAGAGTGGTTCCACCACAGCAGCCATGAGCGGTGGCGATGCGGATACAGTGGGAAAAGGTAAAAAGCTTGGTGCCATGACAGGTATGAGCGTGGATCAGAGCGGAAAGATTTATGCATCCTATGATAATGGTAATACAGTACTTCTTGGACAGATCTCCGTGGCACAGTTTGCGAATGCGTCCGGTCTGGAGGCAACCGGCGATAACTGCTACCGCGCAACCTTAAACTCCGGTGAATTTGATGGCATCGGTGTGGAGATTGACGCTGACGGAAGCTCGATCAGTGCCGGTGAGCTGGAAATGTCGAATGTGGATCTGGCGGGAGAGTTTACTTCCATGATCACCACACAGCGTGGATTCCAGGCGAATTCCCGCGTGATCACCACATCAGATACTCTGCTTGAGGAACTGATCAATCTGAAGAGATAGTAGTTTGAATAAACGTTACTTTTCACACAGTAGCCAGCATATGTTACGGGTTGCGTTTGCTTTTCGTACAGTAGCCAGCATTTACTGCGGGCTACGTGCCAAAAACGTACATGGGCCATGAATTTGGCGATTTTGCATGCGAAGCATCGCCAAATTCGTTGCAATTTACAGGTCAGCTGGCTGACATGTGAATTGCAACAGGCTACGTGTGAATTGTGACATATATTTTGGGGAATGGGTTTACATCCTTCCCCAAGATGTGGTATAATCGGAATAATTAAGGGGATTTTCGACTTAATTATTGCCGATTTTTTTCCATGTATGTAAGATTATGAGCACGGATTGGCTTTCTTGTCTGCATGATTGACGGAATAATAAAAATGTGGACAAAAAACGTCAAATCAATTACTATAGAAAAAGATAGTATTTGAATATGGAAAAAAGAGATCCGAGGGGATCGGCATTACAATATTTGATGATTGGGGCAGGTGAGTAGAATTTGGATTTAGCGTCTTTGATAGGTATGCTTTTAGGCGTGGTAATGGTTGTGTTCGGTATTGTTACCGGTGATGGCGGTTTTTCGCTGCTGCCGAACTTTGCCGATGTGCCATCAGTGATTATTACAATCGGTGGATCACTGGCAGGTGTGATTGCCTGCAATAAGCTGCCGTTTATGGGAACTGGTTTTAAGGGTATTACGTTGTGTATGAAGGAGCCGGGGTATGCGCCGGCAACGATGATCTCGAACATTATCAACCTCTCCAACGTTGCCAGAAAGGAAGGTCTGCTGGCATTAGAGGAGGCTGCGGCAGATATTGAGGATGCCTTTTTGAAAAAGGGAATTATGCTTGTTGTTGACGGTACAGACCCGGAGCTGGTGCGAGGCATTTTAGAGACGGATCTTGCCTGTACGGAGGATCGTCACAAGCAGGTCATCGGATTCTGGGAAAAATGGGCAGAGTTAGGTCCTGCATGGGGAATGATCGGTACGCTGATCGGACTTGTAAACATGCTGAAAAAGCTGGATGACCCTTCTACGATCGGACCGAATATGGCGGTTGCTTTGCTGACAACCTTGTATGGTTCACTGATCGCAAACTGGCTGTGTAATCCGACAGCATCAAAATTAAAGCTAAACAATGCAAACGAGATGATTATCAAACAGATCATCGTAGAAGGACTGCTGTCCATACAGGCAGGAGAAAATCCCCACGTGATAGAGGAAAAATTAAAGACCTTTATTACCCCGAAGGAACGTGAGACGCTTGGCATGGAAGGCGGAGGTGAAGAGTAGTGGCAAGGCAAAAAAAAGAAGATCCGCCTGCTGGTTCTCCGGCGTGGATGGCGACGTTCTCCGACCTGATGAACCTGCTTCTCTGCTTTTTCGTGCTTCTGTTTTCAATGTCTACCGTAGATGCGGAAAAGTTTCAGCTTGTGATCGCATCCTTGCAGTCGCATTTTAGTGTTTTGCAGGGTGGAGCTTCATCCATTGGCGATGGAGAGATGGTCAGTGCCGGTATCAATCAGCTTCAGTATTATGATACCTTTTATAACCCTGACGCAAACAGTCAGGGAAAGGGCGAGTTTGAAGAGAGTGGTCAGCAGCTTTCGGCGGATGATAGTGTGATTGAAAAGGGTGATCCCGGACAGAATACCGGGCAGACCGGCGAAGCTCCCGGGGTCAATAAACCGTCGCAGGATGAGCAGGCCGGACAAAGCGTGACAGAACAGGAACTGACCGAAGAACAGCTGCAGGAGCAGTATGAGCAAAAAGGCCTGGAAGAGTCGGAAGATATGGCTGAAAAGGTCGACAAAAAGGCGGCCAAATATGGCATTCAGGATAAGATAGAGGTTTCCTTTAATGCGCAGTATGTCATGATTACGTTAAACGGCTCCGTGCTTTTTGATTCAGGCTCCGAGGTGATCAGGAAGGAAGCACTGCCGCTGGTGGACAAGGTGGGCAGAATTCTGGATCACTATACAGCGAATATCATTGAGGTAGAAGGCCATACAGACAATGTTCCGATCCATAATGGACGATTCGAGGACAATAATGTATTGTCGATGTACCGTGCGCTTTCTGTAGCGGATTATTTGCGGGAGGTCACATCTGTTGATCCGGCGCATATCAAGTCATCGGGCCGCGGAGATTATGTTCCCATCGCAGACAATGCAACTGCGGAGGGGCGGGCATTGAACCGGCGTGTTGTGATCAAGATCTATAATTCCTATAATTCAGACATAGAGTAATTTCAGCCTGAATGAAACAGGAAACTGAATAGTTAAGAAAGGTAGCAAAGATATGAAAAAAAATTTGATGTCAGTGCTGATATTGGCGCTACTCGTTGTGAATCTTGTTCTGACAGCGATAACAATGATCAGTATTGTCCCTTCTGCAAAAAAGAGTAACCAGTTGATCAATGAGGTGTGTACAGCACTCGATCTGGAGCTTGCAAGCGGCAGAAATGCAAATCTTTCCAGTGTGCCTATTGAAAATCTGGTTCCCTATACACTGGAGGGTTCATTGACTGTCAATCTGAGAAACAGTGATGATGGGAAAGAGCACTATGCGATCGTTTCCGTTGTGCTTTCATTGGATAATGCCAACGAGGACTATGAAACAATCGGCAAAAACGGAATCGAAGCTAAGAAATATGACTCCAATATTAAAAATATTATCAATGATGTAGTTCATACTTTCACAATGGAGGAAATCAAGTCTGATCCTGAGCGTGCAGAGAAGGAGATTCTTGAAAAACTGCAGGGATTCTTTGATTCCAATGTGGTTGTGGATGTGGGATTTGTTCAGGTGACCAGCGAATAGCTTTGGCAGACAGCATGAGAACGCATAAAAATAGACCAAAGGTGGTGAGGATGAATGGGTGACGTACTGTCACAGGGCGAAATAGACTCGTTGCTGCAACAGTTGAGCAGTGGTGAGATCGATGCAGAAGAAATCAAAGACAGCAGTGACAAACAGGTCAAAAACTATGATTTTGCACGTCCGTCCAAATTCTCCAAAGAGCATTTGCGTACATTGGAGATCATCTTCGAACATTACGGCAGATTATTATCTACAAATCTGCCAGTATATCTTAGAAAAAATATACAGGTAGAGGTTATGAACTCTGAGGCAGTTACATATTCGGAGTTTTCCAATGCTCTTTCCAATCCCGTTTTGCTTGGAGTCGTAGAATTCGCTCCACTGCATGGGGATATTTTAATGGAGCTCGCTTCGTCGCTCGGGTATGCGATCGTTGATCGTATGCTCGGAGGAGCAGGACTTCCGTTGGAAAAAACGAGAGATTTTTCAGAGATAGAGCTGCTTATCATTGAGCGGATCATGAATGTGTGTGTCAATCTGCTCCGGGAGCCATGGGCGAACGTGACGGAGATTCATCCGAGATTACAGCGCATAGAGACGAATTCACAGTTTGCGCAGATCATCTCTCCCGGTGAGATGATCGCAATCGTCACCATTAATCTAAAGATCGGTGATGCAGAGGGATTGATGAATATTTGTCTTCCCTTTATCACCTTGGAATCGGTGATGGATAAGCTGAATACGAAGTTCTGGTACTCAAATATGCAGGTCAAGGATGAGGAGACTTATCATGACGTGATCGAGGATTTGATTGAGCATGCACCTATATCAGTGAAGGCTGTGCTGGGAAAAAGCCAGATTTCAGTTTCGGATTTTATCAATCTGATGCCGGGAGATATTATCCGGGTAGACACCGAGGTGGATCAGGAATTAGATGTATATGTTGGAAATATGAGAAAGTTTACCGCACTGCCGGGCTCATCCGGGCAGAATTATGCAGTGCGTGTGACATCAGTGATCAGAGAGGAAGAATAGGCAGATGGATGGAGTACTATCACAGGAAGAAATCAATGCGCTGTTGAATAATCCCGGTGGGGGCAGTGGTGTGGAATCTGTGGCACCAGCAGGAGGTTCGGATGATGATCTTCTGACTCCGGAAGAAAAGGATGCGATCGGCGAGATCGCGAATATCAGTATGGGCACAGCAGCGACTACGTTGTTTTCCCTGGTGAACCGGAAAGTAGAGATTTCCACACCGGTAGTTTCTACGGCAACATGGGATGACGTTGTAAAGAATTATGAACGTCCCTGCGTATTTATTCGTATTGCGTACACCGTGGGATTGGATGGCAGTAACATTCTGGTCTTAAAGGAAAATGACGTAAAGATCATCACGGATCTGATGATGGGTGGTGATGGAACCAATATAGATGGTGAGCTCGGAGAATTACATCTGAGTGCGATCAGTGAAGCGATGAACCAGATGATGGGAAGCTCAGCAACTTCATTGTCATCTATGCTTAGTAAAACCATCGATATTTCGCCGCCGGTGGCAGATTTGATCGATCTGCAGGAGAGTGTGGATGAGGGCTCCATTGATGAATTTCTGGCAGGCAGTTTTGTTAAGATTTCCTTCAAAATGGAGATTGGTGATCTGGTAGACAGTGAGATCATGCAGTTGTATCCGGTTTCCTTTGCAAAGGATATGTGCAAGGCAATTGCAAAAAATATGGAGATGGATGCTGAAGAAGCTCAGATCGGTATGTCGGATGCATCAAAAAAAGCTCCGGAGTCGGCGATGTCTGCCGCTTCACAGGGAATGCAGCAGACATCGCAGCCGCAGATGGGTATGGGGATGATGAATCCGCAGATGATGAATCCTCAAATGATGAATCCACAGATGATGAACCCGCAGATGATGAATCCGCAGATGATGAATCCGCAGATGAACCCCATGATGTATCAGCAGCCGGTCAATGTGCAGGCTGCACAGTTTACACCGTTTTCCGGAGAATTTGCAGCTCAGTTTGCAAAGGAAAATATTGATCTGATCATGGATGTCCCTATGGAGGTGACGGTCGAACTGGGCAGGACATCGAAATCTATTTCTGAGATTCTGGATTTTGCCCCGGGAACGATCATTGAGTTAAACCGTATCGCCGGTGAGCCCATCGATATTCTGGTCAATGGCAAATTTGTAGCAAAAGGCGAGGTAGTAGTCATCGAGGAAAGTTTCGGTGTCCGTATCACCGAGATTGTGAAGTAGATTTATGATATTAGCAGGCTCTGATAGTATGATGAATAGTGTGATTGATCTGATTACCGTGCTGATCATCTTTCTTTTTGTGCTGGCGCTTACCTATTATGTGACACGGTGGATCGCCGGATACCAGAAAACAAAGACTTCACAGGGAAATCTCGCTGTGACGGAGGCGATACGGGTTTCAAATAATCAGTATATACAGATTGTGCGTGCCGGAACGGACAAGTATCTGGTGGTGGGTGTGAGTAAGGAGCAAATGACACTGCTTACAACGCTGACTGCAGATGAATTGAAGGAGCTGCCCCGGCCGGTGGAGCATACATCAGGGATCGGACAGAATTTTTCGGATATTCTGGAGGAATTTAAAAGGAAGCATGGGAAGTAAGGCAAAAAAGATTTATTGTAGTGTTTCATTTATAGTGGCTGTGATCGTGCTGGCAGTGGTTTTGACGATCGGGTGGAGCGCACAGACTGCCTATGCATCACCGACCGATATGCCGGACAATTCAGGTAGTCTTTCTGTCACCCAGGATCAGGATCCGGGTGATATTCGTTCTGACGATGTGAATGGACTTTCTATTATTTATAATAATGAGAATGGTACAATGTCTGCAACTGTGCGGATCGTATTGATCCTGACGATCATTTCGCTGGCACCGTCCATTCTGATCATGATGACATCATTTACAAGGATCATTGTTGTGCTGCATTTTTTGCGTACAGCACTGGGAACACAGACAACGCCTCCAAATCAGGTACTTGTTGGATTGGCGCTGTTTTTGACGTTTATGATCATGTCACCGGTTTTTTCCGAGATCAATGAGAATGCTATCAAACCGTTGGACGCAGGAACGATCACACAGGAGGAAGCGATTGAGGCTGCCATTGATCCGATACGGGAATTTATGTATCAGGAAACTGAGCGCAAGGATGTAGATTTGTTTTGTGATATTGCAGGTGTAACCTATGAAACGAACGATGATATTCCAACGAGTGTGCTGATCCCGAGCTTTATCATAGGCGAGCTGCGTAAGGCATTTATCATCGGATTTTTTATTTATATACCGTTTATTGTAATTGATATGGTTGTGGCATCCATTCTCATGTCCATGGGTATGATGATGCTGCCGCCAACGACAATATCCATGCCCTTCAAGATTCTGCTTTTTATATTGGCAGATGGGTGGGATCTTGTGATCGGCAATCTGGTAAAGACATTTTATTGATAGTTTGTAACTGTTCAGAACAGTTACAATAGGTTGGAAAGAAAGGGTGATGTAGAATGCTTTCAGAAGGTGTGATTCTGGATGTTGCGAGAGAAGCATTTACGACGATCATTATCACTTCAGCACCGGCATTGCTGATATCATTGATCATAGGTCTGATCGTCAGTATTTTTCAGACAGTTACATCCATTCAGGAGCAGACGCTGACCTTTGTGCCAAAGATCATTGCTGTATTTTTGACACTGATGCTCTTGGGTGGATGGATGCTGGACAAGATGGCAGCATTTATGACAAAGCTATGGAATAATTTTAGTTTGTATATCGGATGATCAATTATACTTTTTCGCTGATTACATTTGAATATTATCTGTTAGTTCTGGTGCGCATCGCCAGCTTCGTCGCGGTGGCACCTTTTTTTGGATTGAATAGCGTGCCAACACGGGTAAAGGCTGGATTTTCGGCGCTGATGGCGCTGCTTGTTGCGCAGGTGGTGCCGGGTGAGCTTGTCTATGACGGTATGCTGGAATATGCGATCATCACGGTGAAGGAGGCTATCACCGGGCTTATGCTTGGCATGATGGCGAACGCATGTACATATATTATCGGATTTGCCGGACATATGATCGATATGCAGGTGGGCTTGTCCATGGCACAGGAATTTAATCCGATGACACGGACACAGGAGAGCATTACCGGAAATATGTACTATTATGCGATCATGCTATTGCTTTTGATCTCAGATCTGTATCATTATATCATCAAAGCGGTGGCAGATTCCTTTTTATTGATTCCTGTCAATACACAGGTGTTCCAATGGGAGTATCTGTCAGATACGATCGTAACGCTGATCGCGGATATGCTGATCATTGGCTTTCGTATCATGCTTCCCGTATTTGCCTGCTGTATGGTTATGAACTGCATCCTAGGTATTATGGCAAAGGTAGCACCGCAGATGAATATGTTTGCTGTTGGGATACAGATCAAGATCTTTGCCGGTTATGCGATCCTGGTTGTGACAGTGATGCTGTTGCCGCGGGCTGCGGCGTTCATCGGTGATGAGGTGAAGCTAATGCTTCGCATGGTTGTAAAGGGGATGTATGGAACTGGCTGAGCACAATCGTTTACTGGTCTACGATCTGCAGTTTTTTGCGAAAGAGGGACCCGGCGGAGAGAAGACAGAGCCGGCAACTGCCAAAAAGCTCAGTGATGCACGTAAAGAGGGTCAGGTATGTAAAAGTAAGGAGCTTGATCAGGCGGCTACGCTGGTGGCACTTTTTTTGACACTAAAGGTGCTCGTATCCTTTATGGGAAACAATTTTCTGCAGATTTTTCACGACATATATAATAAAATTCCGGAGACTGTCTCTGCGCGGGAGATCAATGGTGTTGTAGTCATGTCCTATCTGCAGCAGGCAGTATTTTCTTCGGTAAAACTGGCAGGACCATTTTTTGCCGTTGGCGTAGCGGTGGCATTTCTGATCAATATCGTGCAGGTAAAATGGCAGGTCAGCACAAAACCTCTAAAGCCAAAACCGGATAAATTTAACCCGATCAATGGTTTTAAGCGGATGTTTTCCAAGGACTCGCTGTTTGAACTGGTCAAGTCCATTGCAAAGATCGCGTTGATTACGTTGATTGCTTATACGGCATTGAAATCTCATATAGAAGAGATTTTTTTGTTGTATCATGTCACTTTGCAACAGGCGATCGCGGAGATTGGAACACTGGTCATCGATGTAGGTTTTCGTATTTCGATCATTTATTGTATCATAGGTGCTGTGGATTATATTTACCAGAAGCACAAATTTAATGAAGATATGAAGATGACCAAGCAGGAAGTCAAAGATGAAATGAAGAATTCTGAGGGAGATCCTCAGATCAAAAGTAAACAGCGTCAGCGTATGCAGGAGGCATCCCGTAGACGTATGATGCAGGATGTACCGCAGGCGGATGTGGTGATCACAAACCCGACTCATTATGCGGTGGCATTGAAGTATGATGCAGGTACGGGAACGGCACCGGTGCTTGTTGCAAAAGGTGCAGATCTGATCGCACAGCGCATCAAAGAAATCGCAAAGGAAAATCACGTGGAGATCGTGGAGAATAAGCCGTTGGCCCGAATGATCTACACAAATGTGGAGATCGGACATGAAATTCCGCCGGAGCTGTATCAGGCGGTTGCAGAGATACTTGCAGCAGTATACCGTGCACAGAACCGGGTATAAATTAAGCAAAAGGAGGGATGACAATGATAAAGCGTGGCGCAGATGTTGGTGTCGCATTATATCTGATGGCAGCGATCATATTCTTTATTGTTCCGATTCCTTCTTTTTTATTGGATGTTTTACTTATTTTTAATATATCGGTTGCACTGGTGATCCTGTTTAACTGTCTGTTTGTACAGGAAGTGCTGGATATGTCATTTTTCCCTACCTTACTGTTGTTTACAACTATTTTCCGTATTTCGCTGAACGTGTCATCTACGCGACTGATCTTAAATTCTGGAGATCCAGGTAACGTTGTCCGTACTTTCGGACAGTTCGTCGGTGGAAATGATATGGTCATCGGTACGATCATTTTCATTATTTTAGTGATCATTCAGTTTGTTGTCATCAATAAAGGTTCTGAACGTGTATCTGAGGTAACTGCACGATTCACACTGGATGCAATGCCCGGTAAGCAGATGGCGATTGACGCTGATCTGAATACAGGCGCGATCACCGATGAGGAAGCAAAGAAACGTCGCGAGAAGATCCAGCAGGAGAGCAGCTTCTTTGGAGCCATGGATGGTGCGACAAAGTATGTCAAAGGAGATGCTGCCGCAGGCTTGATCATTACGTTTGTCAATCTCGTCGGAGGAACGGTGATGGGAATGACCAGGCAGGGGCTTGTTTTTTCAGATGCGCTTTTGCAGTACGGTGTTCTTACAATCGGTGATGGCTTGAGCTCACAGATCCCCTCACTTGCGATCTCTATGGCGACCGGTATTCTGGTCACGAAGGCATCCAAGGAAGCGGATTTTGGTCAGGTGCTCATCAGCCAGCTGTTTGGTATTCCAAAGGTGCTGCTCATGGTTGGTGCAGTGATCTGTTTTCTGGGGATCTTTACGCCGCTCAATCCCGTTCTGTGTCTTGGAATGGGAGGAATTTTTCTCATAGCCGGTCTGAATATGAACAAAAGTATGGAGGTTGAAAAGATCGAGGAAGAGGCAGGAGCTGCTGAGACAGAGGCAGAGGAAATACGAAAGCCGGAAAATGTGGTTTCGCTTCTGTCGGTGGATCCCATCGAGCTGGAGTTTGGTTACGGTATCATTCCACTGGCGGATGTCAATCAGGGTGGAGACCTTTTGGATCGCGTGGTTATGATCCGGCGGCAGATTG
This sequence comes from Lachnospiraceae bacterium, assembly GCA_022773965.1. Classification (GTDB taxonomy): domain Bacteria; phylum Bacillota; class Clostridia; order Lachnospirales; family Lachnospiraceae; genus W0P33-017. The sequence continues at coordinate 3,354 of JALFNQ010000239.1, read as the reverse complement.
CGCTGGAACTCGGTACAGTCGTGCCGATCATCCGTTTGCGTGATAATATTCAGTTGAATCCGAATCAGTATATTATTAAGATCAAAGGCATTCAGGTGACAGAAGGAGAAATCCTGTTTGACCATTATATGGCAATGAACCCCGGCTATGTCGAGGAGGAGATCACGGGTATTCCGACCTTTGAGCCGTCGTTCCACCTGCCGGCGATCTGGATCACGGAGAGCCAGCGTGAGCGTGCGGAGAGTCTTGGCTATACGGTTGTTGATCCACCTTCGATCATTGCCACGCATCTGACGGAAGTGATCCGGAGTCATATAGCGGAGCTGCTCACGAGACAGGATGTACAAAATCTGATGGAAAATGTCAAAGAGAACAATCCGGTACTTGTGGAGGAACTTGTACCGAAGCTGTTAGGTATTGGCGAGATTCAGAAGGTATTGCAAAATCTGCTGGCAGAGGGTATCTCTATCCGTGATCTGGTTACGATATTTGAGACGCTGGCAGATCATTCAACAACGACGAGAGATACAGATGTATTGACAGAGTATGTACGTCAGAGCCTCAAGCGTGCGATCTCGAACAAGTATTTTCCTGCAAATGAGGAGACAAGTGTGGTGACACTGGATCCGAAGATCGAGCAGGAAATCATGGGCGCAGTCAAGCAGACGGAACAGGGAGCATATCTGACACTGGATCCGGAGCGGACCAGAGCGATCATTGAGGCGACAGAGGCAGAGGTATCTAAGCTGGAAAATCTTGGAAAAAGCGCGATTGTTGTGACTTCACCGATTGTTCGAATGTATTATAAAAAATTGACTGAAGAATACTTGAAGGATTTAATTGTTGTATCATATAATGAGATTGAATCTAACGTTGAATTACAGTCTGTTGGGATGGTGACTGCATAATGACCATAAATAAATTTCAGGGAAAAACAGAAGAAGAGGCATTGGAAAAGGCAAAGAATGAAATGGGACAGGGACTTGTCATCATGAATGTCAAGGTTGTAAAGCCGAAAGGATTCTTTGGTTTTTTGAAGACACCTTATTATGAGGTGACAGCTGCCATGGAGGATAAGGAGCAGGCGGTGACAACTCCTGCTGCATCCGGAGGACATAGAAGCATCGATCTTGCTGCGGATGAGCCAATCGACCTTCCAAAGCCGGGGGCGGCACAGCCACAGGCTGTTCGACACGTAGTACCGCCCACTGAACCGATCTCAGAAGCTGCCCGTGCGGTAGGGGATATTTTGAATGCGCATGCCGAGCAGCAAAAGCAGCAGGCAGAGTCGGCCAAACCATCAGCGCTCAAGGATACAGATATGATCGAGGAGCGGCTGGAAAATCTGCAGCAGTTTCTTGAGAAAAAGCTGACAGATGACACTGTTTCAAAGGAGTCAAAAAAGACTCCGGATGCTGTGGCTCTCGAAGACGGAGAAAATGAAGAAAGTGTACGGATTTTTCGCATGCTTTATCAGACCCTGCTGGATAATGAGGTGGATGAGGTCTACATCAATCAGCTTTTAGAAGATGTGATGAAGGTGGCACGCAAGGGATCGAGCATGGATTTTATACTGTCACATGTATATCAGAAAATGATTTTGAAATTTGGCAATCCGCATGTGATCACTGCCGGAGAAAAGGGACCTCAGATCGCATTTTTTATTGGTCCTACCGGTGTTGGAAAGACAACAACGATCGCAAAGATCGCATCGAAGTTTAAGGTAGAACAGGGGAAAAAGGTTGCGTTTCTTACAGCAGATACCTATCGTATTTCTGCAACAGAGCAGCTTCGTACCTATGCAAATATTCTTGACGCACCGCTGAGTGTCATCTATGCACCGGAAGAACTGAATGCGGCAGTGAGCAAAATGGCAGATTATGATCTGATTTTTGTTGATACAGCCGGCTTTTCCCATAAAAATGAGGCGCAGCGGGAGGATACGAAAAAATTACTGCAGATGATCGATGCAGAGTATCAGACGATTGTTTATCTGGTGCTTTCTGCAACAACGAAATACCGTGATCTGAAAGAGATCTGCGATATATACCGTAGTATATCTGATTACTCGCTGATCTTTACCAAGCTGGATGAGACCAGTGCTTACGGAAATTTGTTGAATATCAAGTTGTATGCAGATGCAGACATCTCCTATATGACGAATGGTCAGAATGTACCGGATGATATTGCGGTGTTCCAATCGCAGGAGATTGTAAAGAAGTTGTTAGGAGGAGACTGATATGGATCAGGCAACAGGGCTGCGCAATGTCGTAAAAATGCAGCAAGCCAGTCAGCCGCCGCAGGCGCGTGTACTTACCATAACCAGTGGAAAAGGTGGTGTTGGAAAATCAAACACAGCAGTGAATCTGGCTGTTCAGCTGAGCAGGCTTGGAAAACGGGTGATCATTTTCGATGCAGACATTGGGCTGGCGAATGTGGAGGTCATGTTTGGCGCGATACCGAAATATAATCTTAGTGATGTACTTTATAAAGGAATGTCTATGCGGGATGTGATCACAAAGGGGCCAATGGATATCGGATTTGTCTCCGGCGGTTCGGGCGTGGTAGGATTGAACAATCTTACCAGAGAACAGATTCTGACCGTGGTGCAAAAACTCTCAGAGCTTGATTCTCTGGCTGATGTGATACTGATCGATACCGGTGCAGGTATTTCTGACAGTGTGATGGAGTTTGTGATCGCAAGCCCGGAGGTATTGTTGATCACGACACCGGAACCGAGTTCTTTGACCGATTCGTATTCGTTGATCAAGACGTTGTACCGAAATCTGGATTTTAATTATAAGGACACAGTCATCAATGTGATTGCCAACCGTGTCAACTCTGCCGCAGATGGTCAGGCGGTGTTTGACAAGATAAGTTCAGTGGTTTCACAGTTTTTGAACTGGAATATCAATTATCTTGGGCTGATTCCGCAGGATACAAATGTTGAAAAAGCAGTGCGACAGCAGCAGGTGGTATCCTTGTATGATCCGCAGTCACCCAGTGCACAGGCTTTTGCAAAGATCGCTGAGAGTCTGGTGAGTGGTGAGAATTGTTATTATGAGATCAGAGGCGGATTTTCACAAATGTTATATAGATTTTTGAACCGGAAATAGAAGTTTCTAAAGACAAAAGGATGTTGGTATATGGTAACAGATTTACTTCAGATAGGGAATAAGATTGATATATGTGCGCTGGATAAGTCCGAGGCCAGACGCAATGACAATGGGAAGATACCCATTCTCACAAGCCATCTGGAAGATGTCGAGGAGAATGGAGAGCTGGTCATCCAGATGCCTGTGTACAAGGGGAAAATCATCCTGCTCTCGCTGGGTGCCCGCTATGAGATGATGT
>JALFNQ010000215.1 GCA_022773965.1 Lachnospiraceae bacterium | reverse complement strand
AGAAAAACTGGTAGAAAAATGAAAAAGATCTTATTATTAGAGGATGACGAGAGCCTGAATCGCGGAATCAGCCTGAAGCTGGACAAAGAAGGCTATCAGGTGCTGTCAGCATATACGATGCGGGAAGCGAAGTCCATGTTTGAACAGGAAGCGATCGATCTCGTGATCAGTGATATTACACTGCCGGATGGAAACGGGCTGGATTTCGGAAGAGCTGTGCGAGAAAGAAGCGATGTGCACTTGATCTATCTGACGGCAATGGATCAGGAGATCGACATTGTAAATGGTTATGATACCGGCGCAGATGATTACATCACAAAGCCTTTTTCTGTAAACATTCTGGTCTCCAAGGTCAATGCATTTATGCGCAGGATCAATGAAACAGGCAAAGAGACCTTGCTGTCTGAAGGAATAGAGGTATCTGTAAAAGAAATGCAGGTGAAAAAATCCGGTGTACCAGTTTCACTGAGCAAAACGGAATTACAGCTTCTGATCTATTTTCTTGAAAATGCCGGACGTATCTTATCCAGGGAAAATATTCTGGAGAGAGTGTGGGGACTGGATGGGCAGTTTGTGGACGATAATACGGTGGCTGTGAACATCAGTCGTCTGAAAAATAAGCTGGGAACGGAAGCTATTGCAAATGTAAGAGGTCTGGGATATTTATGGACGGGAAGGGTGGACAAAAAGTAATTATTCAGAAAAAATTGAAGTGGCATTGTAACTGCGAAGGTACTGAACAGTCACGACAAAAAATAAGATACGTTCTATGGACATTTGCAGCGCTTGCAATGCTGAGCCTGCTCTTTGTTTGCGGTATGAATTACGCGGAGAACATCCGTCAAAAACAGCTGAAGGAATTGCTCGTGATCTACCCTGAGCTTCAGCTGGAGTTACAGGATAATTTCTCCTATTATCAGGGTCAGATTACCCGCTTTGAATGGATGATTGCAGTAGCTGTCATTATTCTGATGTTCCTTTTTGGAGTTATTTTACTCCAATTAAAAAGGCAGGAACAGAAACGGACGCTGGCAGCATATAACGATGAAATGGATCTGATCTATGAGCAGCTCATCAGATTTCAAAAGGGCGATTTTGAAAGTGTGTTATCCGCTGAAGATACAGTTGTTGCAGACCGTTGGAAGGGTGTACATGAAAAACTGCGTGAGATGGGATATTATTTTTCAGACCTGAAAGAGCGTCTTGCAGAAGAAGAAAACAGCACGAAAACTCTGATCACAGATATCTCCCATCAGCTGAAAACGCCGCTTGCATCTGTCCGTATGTGCCATGAACTGGCACAATCCCCGGATCTGTCTGAGGAGGAACAGAGTGGTTTTCTGGAGACGGAGACACAGGAGATCGCAAAAATGGAAAGCTTGCTGGATGAACTGGTGAAGCTTTCACGTCTGGAAAACAATATGATTCAGATTACACCGGAGAGGAACAGTTTGATTCAGACGATCCGCGAGGCGGTCGGTCAGACCTATATGAAAGCCTATGCGAAAAACATCGAGATCTGCGCGGATATGGAGGAAGATGTAGAAATATTTCATGACAGGAAATGGACGGTGGAAGCATTGGCAAATATTCTGGAAAATGCGGTGAAGTATTCGACCTCCATGACAAAGATCTATATCAGAATGAGCCGTTTGCCAAACAATGTTTTGATTGAAATGGAAGATGAGGGAATCGGTATTCCGGAAGAGGAATTGCACGAGATTTTCCACCGGTTTTACCGGGGCAGCAATGCGAAGGAGATGGCGAAGGAAGGTGCGGGTGTTGGCCTGTATCTGGCAAGAAGCATCATCGAACAACAGGGCGGTACGATCCTCGCAAAAAGAAAACCGGGATGCGGAACGATTTTCAAGATCATGCTCCCGATATAGTTTTTATGGAAAAACCGCAGAGGTTTATATAAAGAGAAAAAGGAACCCTTACAAAACTGTTATTGTTTTTGTAAGGGTTTTGTAATATGACGGGTGTAAGATATATTTAAATTGCGAAATTATTTACGTTGCTTTTGGGATCATGCGAGCACATGTATGGCAGGCTCGCTTCCCACTCACATTATGAATATGTTTCGCAATTGTCAATTTTGCGAAAAGAAAGAGGGGGATGATCTATGAGTGAAATAGTAAAAATCCATGATCTGGTGAAATATTATCAGACAGGCGAAAACGTGGTAAAAGCGGTGAATCATACGAATCTTACGATCGAGAGAGGAAAATTCACCGCCATTGTGGGCCGGTCAGGCTCCGGAAAGTCCACACTTCTCCATCTGATCGGAGGGCTGGACCGCCCGAATTCTGGCAAGGTGATCATTGACGGAAAAGATATTTTTGAACTGAAGGATAACCAACTGGCGGCATTTCGGAGACAAAAGATCGGGTTCATTTTTCAGGATTATAATCTGATCCCGTCCTTGAATGTGTGGGAAAATGTGGTGCTTCCGATCGGGCTGGACAAAAGAAAAGTGGATCAGAAAGAAATTCTGTCCATCTTAGAGCGGATCGGTCTGGCTGACAAAAAAGATGCCATGCCAAATACCTTATCTGGTGGGCAGAAGCAGCGGGTGGCGATTGCCAGGGCACTGGCAGGCTCACCTGCCATTATTCTCGCGGACGAACCCACGGGAAATCTGGATTCCGCGACGGAGTTGGAAGTGATGGGACTGTTGAAAAACTGTGTGAAGGAATACCATCAGACATTAGTGATGATCACCCATGACGAGACGATCGCGCAGATGGCAGACCGCATTGTGATGATCGAGGACGGTAAGGTGGTGAGAAATTCATGATCAGAAAAATCGCTATCGCAAATATGAAATACCACAGGAGCAAAAATATCCTGACCGGAATTGCCATTTTCCTCACGACATTGCTTTTGTTTATCGTACCCACTGTGGGGTATGACCTTATTTCCGGGCAGCAGGCTGCCATCAATGAGCTGTATCCAACCTGGCACGCGCTGTACCGTGATGTGCCAGAGAATACGGTACAAAAGCTGTCCGCGCATCATCTGATCTCGCACTGGGGACTTCGCAGTGATGTAGGTTACATGGCAGTTGAAGCTGCCGAGATTTCATTGATCTATATGGATGAGGCGGGTCTGGATCTCTATCATCTGGAACTAGCGGAGGGCACGCTTCCCTATGCAGAAAATGAGATCGTTGTATCAAAAGGGATCCTACAGGAATTGTCCCAGAGCGGGGGAATCGGAGATACCATCACGGTGTCTTATCAGGTAAACCGGGGTGGCGGACTGGATTATGTGCAGGAGAAGCAGTTTGTGATCAGCGGTTTCCTCGCTGATTCGGAAATCAATGAGGAACAGCATTCCTATTCCGCGTTTGTATCGAAGGCTTTTCTGGAAAATGAACTTCCAAAGGATCAGATCAAATATCGTTTTCTATTTCAGATACAGACAGCAGATTCTGCAACTACCGATGAGATCGAGGCAGACATCACTTCTCTGGCGGGGCAGTTTGGGATACAGGAGCAGTCTGTGAAGATCAATGAAGACTATCTGGGTGCAAACTATGTTGACCCGGCGTATTTTCCGGCGATTGTCATGATCATGTTCATCATCGTGGCGGCAGGTATGATCACGATCTACAGTATCTACTATGTCTCTATGGGAGACCGCGTACAGGAGTATGGAAAGCTTAAGGCAATTGGTGCGACAAAGGGGCAGCTGAAACGCGTTGTGCTGCTGGAAGGCTTTTCTGTGGCAGCGGTCGCAGTTCCGCTGGGTTTGATCGTAGGAAGTTTTTTAGTAAAATATGTGTTTCTTGGAATGTTCGAATTGTATGAGGATGAAAACCCGGTGGTTTCTATCCTGCGACAGCTTGTTATGGATGGAAAGCTACCGCTTTATCATGTGTGGATCTATTTTCTGGCTGCTTGGGCTGCGTTGATGACCGTGTTTTTTTCCCTGCTCCGCCCGATGAAGACCGCCTCAAAAGTATCGGAGATCGAGGCGATGCGCTATCAGAGTAGTGGCACAGCAAGGAAAGGGAAAAAGACCAAAAAAGGCTATACGGATCTGACAGTGGGCAGATTGGCGGGTATCTATCTGGCAGGAAACAAGAAAAAGAGCGCGATCACGATCTGTTCCATGGCGGCAACAGGCCTGTTCTTTATGGTGGTGGCAACGGTGCTTTCCTGTGCAGATCCGACAGAAGCAGCGAATCATTCCATCCATGCACAATATCAGCTCTCTCCGGTCATTGAATTCAATAATAAGGAACATCCCGAGTTGGAATGGGCTGAGGTACAAAAAAGTAATCCACTTACGGCAGAATTGAAACAACAGATCCTGCAGATGGATGGCATTACTGATATAGAGACTTATACGGGCACCTTTGTGACATCCGATGCCTTCGACGGAGAGCGGGAATGGCTCGCCGGAGTGCCTGAGACCGGAAAAGAACAGCTGGAGGAGGGGATCATTGAGGGAAATATTACCTATGAAGAACTAAAATCCGGTGACAAGGTGGTCGTGGATAAAAATCTGTTATATTGGTGGCCGGGGCTTCAGGTCGGTGACGTAATTGATGTAACGGTAGAAGACGGAGATGGAACACACGGGAGAAAACTGGAGATCGCGGCGATCGGACGGTATCCGCTGAGCTTTACCAACTATAGCTATCTGATCATGGCCCAGGAGGGACTGGCATCGTTCAGTGACTATAATCTGAATTTTTACTACCATATTCATGCAGAGAAACCGTATGACGCAGAAGTGGAAGCGCAGCTGAAAGAGCTCGCAGAAACGTCTGGCCGGATGAGACTGCGGGTCTGGAAGGATGTCTATGAGGAATATCGAAGCAGTATGGCACTGACGAGTGGTGCCTGTTATGTGTTTCTTGGAATTCTGGGCATGATCTGTATCATGAATATGATCAACACCATGATACACAGTGTCCATGTGCGCAAAAAAGAGCTGGGAATGCTGCAGGCGGTGGGCATGTCAGACGGGCAGCTGCGCCGGATGCTTCAGATGGAGGGTCTGTTTTATACGATCGGAACACTGGTCATAGCGGTGGGAGGCGGTAGCCTGGCGGGCTATTCGGTTTTCCTGTGGGCAAGAGACAATGCGATCTTTAATATCAGCAATTATCATTATCCCATTCAGGCTGCAATCGTTGTCACGACCGTGCTGTTGTGCGTCCAGTCCCTATTGGCGGTGCTCCTCCAGAGAGCAACGAAAAAGGAATCGCTGATCGAACGGATCCGGTTTTCGGAGTA
>JALFNQ010000190.1 GCA_022773965.1 Lachnospiraceae bacterium | reverse complement strand
GGATGGAATAGAAGCGCTGGAGCAGTTTGAGAAGGCGAAACCGGATCTGATCATTTTGGATATCATGATGCCGAAGCTGGACGGAATCGCGGCGTTGATGAAAATCCGGGAGGTGAGTCACATTCCGGTGATCATCTTATCGGCCAAAACGCAGGATCATGATAAGGTATACGGATTGACGCTGGGGGCTGACGATTACATCGGCAAGCCTTACAATCCGGCGGAACTCGGCGCGAGGGTGAAAGCGTTGCTGAGACGATACCGGGCATGGAACAACGCAAAAGAGGAAACGAAGGATCGTAATACGATTGAAAACGGGGGTCTGATTCTGGACATGGACAGCAAGCAGGTTTTGGTGGATGGAATAGAAAAACGGCTGACAGCCACAGAATACAAGATCGTGAAATTGTTCATGAACAATCTGGGCAAGGTCTATTCGGCGGAAGAAATATACGAAAAAGTGTGGAACGAAGATGCCGATTATTCGGTTGAAAATACAGTTATGGTGCATATTCGAAGAATACGGGAGAAAATAGAGCCGGATACAAAAAATCCAAAATATATAAAGGTGGTGTGGGGAATTGGATACAAGATGGAAAAATATTAAGGAAATATTAGAACAAAAAGAGCGGAACAAACAGATTGCATTAGGGGCGACGGCTGCTTTTATCGTGGGCCTTGTGTGGGTACTGTGTCAGATACCGCATATATACAACGTCGTGGGCATTCTTTTCACCTTTCTGACAGGCATGATCAGTATCATCTTCGGTATCAGATATGCCGTAAAAACTATAACGGAAAAAAATGAGTCAGCGGACGGAGAAACCTTTTTACACGCGTATACAAAACTGAGAGGCATTGTTCTGGTCATATGTGTGATCTATGTATGTTTGCTCACGATTCTGCTGAATTGCTTTGAAATCAGCGCGCGAGGAATACAATTTCATTTTGGGATCAATGAGCCCTATTATTCCTTGCTGGATGATCTCTTTAACTACAATATGCCATGGATCGCTATTGGCGTATATCTGGTCCCGACCCTGAGTGCTTTTCTCACGCTGATGGTAGAATTCGATAAAGAGCGCGGAAAGAGAGCGCATCTGTTCGAGGTGGAAGCGATTCGGGAGAAGGCAAAGGCAGAGAGTCTCCGTGCGGATCTGCTGACAAATGTAGCCCATGATCTGAAAACGCCGCTGACAGCAACGATTGGTTACCTGGCCCTCATGGAGAAAGAAGAGTTGTCTCCGAAAATGAAAGATTATGTTCAGATCTGCATGCAGAAATCGGAGTTGCTGAAGGAAATGATCGAGAAGGTGTCTGAACTATCGAAGGCTTCCAGCGGAAACGCAGAGCTATCCATGGAAAAACTTGATCTCAGTCGGCTGGTGAGACAGGTTGTGGCGGATGTGTGTGATACCTATAGTTCTGAGAAACGGGATTTTAAGTATGAATTGGCGGATGAGCTGTTTTTTCAGGGAGACAGTATCTATGCCTACACGATTGTTCAGAATCTTCTTGTAAACGCAGTGAAATATTCCATGGAGAATACCCGGATTTTTGTAAAAACGTATGCCGAAAACGGACAAATTTTTTTGGAAGTAATTAATGTGTCCGCGGAACCGATTGACGGGGAGAGCGATCAGTTGAAGGAGCGTTTTGTGCGCGGTGACGCATCCCGAGGCACGGAAGGAAACGGACTGGGGCTTGCAATTGTAGATACATACACGCACGCATTGGGAGGAGAATTCCATATAGAAGTCGTAGGTGACACCTTCAAGGCGAAGATACAACTTGATCCGTTTCTTGTCTCATAGAGAGAAGGTGTCAGATGTTATCGGCGCAAAATCATTGAATTAGTGGAGGAAAAAGATGTTTAAGATGCAATGGAAGCTGATATTTCAGAAAAAGGCAGTATGGCTTGCATTTCTCATTAGCTTTGTACATGCCATTTACGCATTTATCTATGAAAAAATGAATCCGGTGGTGCAAAACATGGCGGGATTTTGGCACTATTGTGGACTGGGTGATTCCTCGGCATGGTCGAGATTCATTGTTATTCTGAGTTTTTTAATTGCAATTCCAGCCATGTCATTTCAGTGGGATGTATCAGATCAAACAATTGCAGCAATCTGTGTTCGGGAAAACAGAAAGGAATATCTGAAGGCAAAAATGAACGCAGTCTTTTGGACAGAGTTTTTGATTGTAGTTATACCATTTTCTTTGAATCTTCGAGTCTGTGAAAGTTTTTCTGTAAATGAGTATTAGACAGAGGGTCTTCTATGATAAAATCTAAATCATAGGAGGCCTGTTATTATGGCAAGAGAAAAGAAACCCGTTCACAAAGTACATATGACGGAACGAAAAAGAAATATCATCCACCAGCTTCTGGAAGAATACGATATCCAGACAGCAGAGGATATTCAGGATGCCCTGAAAGACCTGCTGGGTGGCACCATCAAGGAGATGATGGAGGCAGAGATGGATGACCATCTGGGTTACGAAAAATCGGAGCGTTCTGACAGCGATGATTATCGGAATGGCTACAAAACAAAGCGTGTTAACAGCAGCTATGGTGCAATGGAAATCGAAGTGCCGCAGGATCGAAAATCAACTTTTGAACCACAGGTTGTAAAAAAACGCCAGAAAGATATCTCTGATATCGACCAGAAGATCATCTCCATGTATGCAAAAGGAATGACCACAAGGCAGATCTCAGAAACGATCGAGGATATCTATGGTTTTGAGACATCAGAAGGGTTTATATCTGATGTTACAGACAAACTCCTGCCCCAGATCGAAGATTGGCAAAATCGTCCGTTGGATGAGATTTATCCCATCATTTACATTGATGCGATCCATTATTCTGTCCGTGATAATGGCGTGATCAGAAAGCTGGCAGCTTATGTGATCCTGGGAATCAATACCGAGGGTAAAAAGGAAGTACTCTCCATCAGTGTCGGCGATAATGAGAGTGCCAAATACTGGCTCTCGGTATTGAATGAATTAAAAAACCGCGGGGTAAAAGACATCCTTATCATTTGCGCAGATGGTCTTACCGGAATCAAGGAGGCAATCGCCACGGCATTTCCTAAAACCGAGTACCAGCGGTGCATTGTCCATCAGGTAAGAAATACTTTGAAATATGTGCCTGACAAGGACCGGAAAGCCTTTGCAGCAGACCTGAAAACCATCTATCATGCTCCGGACGAAGCAAAAGCCCGGGAAGCACTGGACAGAGTCAATGAAAAATGGACGCCCAAATACCCAAATTCCATGAAACGCTGGTATGATAACTGGGATGCCGTTTCCCCCATTTTTAAGTTCTCGGCAACTGTCAGAAAGGTCATATATACGACGAATTCCATAGAGTCACTGAATGCCACTTACCGTAAGCTGAACCGTCAGAGAAGCATATTTCCAAGCGATACAGCCCTATTAAAAGCCTTGTATCTTTCAACGTTTGAGGCTACGAAGAAATGGACTACAACCATCCGAAACTGGGCTCAGGTCTATGGGGAATTAAGCATTATGTACGAGGGACGGCTCCCCGAATAGGAACCGACATTATCAAGTCACAGGCAGAAAAATAGCCTGTGTTCTTGACATGCAATCCTTTCGCTGTTATATATAAAGCAAGGCGGAAAGCTTTTAAATAAGCCTTCCGCCAATTCATTATCATAGAAGATCTAGTTATTTACAGAGATTTCTTCACACACTC
>JALFNQ010000173.1 GCA_022773965.1 Lachnospiraceae bacterium | reverse complement strand
ATCTGAGGTATAACGGATCGCCGCCCAGCTTGCTAACTGTCTCTCCGGATAAAGCACCTCATCCGCACCGTTGCGCAGAAGAAACTTTGCATGGATATCCCGGGATGCACGGCTCACCACAAGCTTTGCACCCAGCTCCTTGAGCAGCGAGGTTGTCTCCAGCGAGCTCTGGAAATCGCTGCCAATAGTTACGATGCACAGATCAAAGTTGCGCACACCCAGAGATTTTAAAAATTCCTCGTTGGTACTATCACCGATCTGTGCGTTTGTCACATAAGGAAGCAGTGCCTCGACACGCTCCTCATTTTTATCTACTGCCATCACCTGATGATGCAGCTCGTTCATTTTCATTGCGATATGTTTCCCAAAACGGCCGAGGCCGATCAGTAGTACGGTTTTCATCTTTATCCTCCTGTTACATGTTGGATTCCCGGACGGCTGGTGAAGGATGCATTCCATGTAAGACGCGCTCCCGCTCCGTGAAAAACGTAGCGGATACTAATGAATTTCCATCGTGAAAACCATCACTCGGAAATTCAAAGTACCGACGTTTTTCAAGGGTCTTACATCGGAATGCATCCTCCTCCAGCCTGGGTATCATAACACTAGCATTATTTATTGAAAAGTCTTTTAATAGGCACAGAATAAAAGCAAATCTTGCTTTTCTCTGCTACCTGAATGTTTTCGAAATTCTACCCTACTGTAATTTTCTCCTTCGGTGCCTTGGACACGTTCGGTTTCGTGCCGGAAACAGCTGCAAAAACCACCGTCAGTCCACCTACCCGCCCAAAATACATGAGCACAGTCAGTATCACATGGCTCACCGGTGACAAGTCCGGTGTCAGCCCCAATGTCAGTCCTACGGTTCCGATTGCTGATCCCGCCTCAAAAATACACTCCAGCATCGGCAAATGCTCAATACTGCTGATCAGAATACCACCACCCAGACAGAAGATCAGATACATGAGCAGCACTGCTGCCGCATATTTGACCGTTTCACTGGCAACACGCCGGTCAAAGACCTCCACATGCTCCCGGCGTCCAAACACAGACAGCATGGAAAGGATCAGCACCGCAATTGTTGTCGTTTTCATTCCTCCTGCCGTAGATCCGGGAGAGCCACCGATGAGCATGAGGATCGTCATGATCGCCTGCCCGGGTTCACTCATCTTTGTCAGATCCAACGTATTAAAGCCTGCCGTTCGAGGTGTCACTGCCTGAAACAGTGCGCCCCAGAAACGCTCTTTTCCGGAAAGCCATGCCCACTGCGGATAGTTAAATTCAATAAAATAAAAGTAAAGTGCCGGAAAAACCAGCAGGATCGCTGTCACGACAAAAACAATCTTCGACTGCATCCGGTATTTATGCAGATGCCATTTATGTGTGCGGATATCGTTCCAGGTCAAAAATCCGATACCCCCGGTGATGATCAGAAACATGATCACAAGATTGATCACCGGATTCTCAGCATAGGACACGAGAGAGGAATAATGCTCCCGCACCCCCATCAGATCAAAGCCCGCATTACAAAAGGCAGAAACGGAATGCCACACAGAATACCAGATTCCCTTTCCCAGCCCAAAATCCTTATAAAATACCGGAAACATGCAGATTGCACCCAATAACTCGATGCTAAGCGCTGTCGTCACGATAAATCGTGTCAGCCGGACAATACCTCCCACCTGAGGTGCCGCGATAGACTCCTGCATTGTGCTGCGCTGCATCAGTCCGATCTTTTTTCCTGAAATGATCGTGATCGCTACTGCCAGTGTCACAACACCCATTCCACCGATCTGGATCAGTGTCAGGATCACCGCCTGTCCAAAGCCGCTCCAATAAGTTGCAGTATCCTCCACCACCAGACCCGTCACGCAGGTGGCTGAAGTCGCAGTAAAAAGCGCATCCAAAAAGGACGCGCCTTTCCAATCACTGGTAGAAAATGGCAGCATCAAAAGCACGGTTCCAATCAATATGACACCTAAAAAGCCTAGAATAATGATCTGGAACGTTGATAGATGTTTTCTCACTCTGATCTCATTCATGATGAATGCTCCTTTGTAACTTTTTCATACATCAAATGATGACTTGTAACTGCTTCGTACGGTTACAAGTCACACGTCAGCCAGCAGACCTGTGACTTGCAACGAATTCAGCGATGCTTCGCACTTTCACAGTTATATTCGTTTTTGTTCAACACCTTGACCGGTACGAAGATCCATTGATAAATAATTATATCACTTCACACACAAAAAGAACATAGGAAAATTTTTTTTACTCTTTCTGATACATTTCAATGGAACATCGGTGGGTTTTATCCGTATCGGCAAACTCCCCACGGATCTCTGCATATCCCATATGCATGACCATACAATGCCCTCATACTTGTAATAACTATATTTGTTCCATTATAAGGCAGCCCGGATAAATAATCCTGAATTATTCACGGCCGTATATGCGTGCATAAAATCTGCCGTAGTTGCCGTTACAACCACTCTCAATACCTTATCCTGCCAGAAGATAGCCTATAAATGGGCAGACTTCTCCCGTGATAGGTTTAAATGTTTATTGTGGTTGTCAAGGTTTGTTAAAAGTTGTCATTCCAACTGTGGTTGCAGATTATGGATATTTTCCAGTGTCTCGCAAAATTCTTTCTTGTAGGGACAACTGCTACACAGCTTGAAATATTTGTATCGTGCTGATTTTACCACTCTTGCGGCAATTTTCAGCAGTTTTAAACGAATGGTATCTATACGCTGTTTTCTCATACTGACAGCAAGTGCCAATCGCCTAAACCAATTGAATAGATTATAAGCTAATGTATGGATCAAAAGGCGGTTCGCATTTACCAGCTTGGAGGAACTGCTTACAGAGGCAAAGTCAAAACCGCTCTTGCCTTCTTTGATGAAATTTTCCATCTTGCCTCTGCCGCAATAGAACTGAAGTACCTGGTAGGGTTCCATTTCCATGGTTGTGACAATAAAGGTATATAGATGAATTCATCCAGAAGAGATTTCATAAAAATGTCTGCTTCCTTGCTGCAATACATGGTACCGTCACGAAGTTCCGCTTTTAGAAGATCACCGGTTAATCCATCGTAACACAGCAGCGGATGATAACCGTGTGCCTGATAATGATAGTTGAAACCTTCTCCTTCCTGATTTCCATAGGCATCAAGAAGTGTGGAGTCGATATCAAAAAGCATGAATTCCGGTTTCTTTATGGAATAGATGACTTTACGGAGTTCACGTGTAATCTGGTTTAGCTGTCTGAGTGTATCTTCATCCATGCGGTTATAAAAGCGTGACAAGGTAGGCTGGAATGCCAGAGCATCTTTAGCTAAAATAGCTGTCATGACGGGTTCGTTTGTCAGCTCATCTGCACAGTCATCTTCGAAGTAGGCGCTGATAATCTGATAGATTACCTGCATGAGATTCGCATCATCCTTATGGATACGGGACCATGCAGTATCATTGGTTTTGAACATACGATTGATGAGCTTAACGGCCCCAATCTTAAACAGGAACTCTTTAAACAGGAGAAGCCCTGCATCGGAGGATAAATCGCCTCCGTCGAAATTAATTTTAATTTGGCTATTGCTTTCTAAGCTTACGGAGTTTAAAATATCCATAGAAAGACCCTTTCTTTGGTTTGATTTTGATTTGACACCTAAATTTTACCATAGATAGCGGTCTTTTTCTATTCACTAAATAAGTGAAAAGCAATATTCAATTAAAATACAGTAACTATGCGGATTTCAGCGGTTGTTGCTGTTGTTCCGTGAATAATTCAGGCTCATGATTTCCTCTAAGGACGATCACTTGTTCCTTACCGTATTTTTGCTGCAAAGAATATGCCTTTTCCAGACACCTGAAGCTGTCCGGTCCACGGTCAATATAATCTCCCAGCAGGATCAGTTTGTTATTTCCCTCCTGCAGCTCCAGCTCCACAAGTGCCAGTTTCTCCATGAACAGATCATAACAGCCATGTATATCGCTAATCGCAAAAATCATAAGCGCCCTCCTCGTCATTACACACGTTTACCCTTCGTATTATACAACAACAAACATGCAAAATGTTTCATGTTTCATTATTTCTTTTTTCGCAACTGCACATGCCCCGCCCCGGCATTCACATAAACCATGCAGCTTCGCAGTCTCATGCCTCTTCAAAGCATCCTTTCTCAACAAGACCTTACTTCCTCATCCCATAACGCCTCAATTCCTCATGGAAGGCTCTCCTTCTGGAATACTCTCTCCGGTACTGCTCCATGATCCTCGCCTTGGCTCCTGTTTCTCCAAGGGATTCCTGTACTTCTCCAAAGGCTGCAATAAACCCGGCACACTCACCGTAATAGTTTCGCCTGTTCGCATCCATAATTCCGCAAACTCTTCTACGGATCCAGATATCAAGCTTCTTGAGCCATTTGTCCACTTCTTTTTCTGATAAATCCACGGTATCCTTCCAGTCTGCAAGAATGCCGGTAAAGACTTCTATATCTGTTTTGTCATCTGCTTCACTCGTCCCGAAATAAAACGCCTCTTTCGTAAATCCACAGGCTGACA
Source organism: Lachnospiraceae bacterium (assembly GCA_022773965.1). GTDB lineage: Bacteria > Bacillota > Clostridia > Lachnospirales > Lachnospiraceae > W0P33-017. The sequence goes on along the minus strand of JALFNQ010000173.1, from coordinate 20,909 downwards.
TCGACCTGCTAAGCATTGCGCTCATACCGACAGGATAAGCATTGCCCCGATACAAAAGCAGCAGAAGGAACGCCAGTCCTTCTTTCATAAAGGTGGATGACCAGCCCAGATTTTCTTTCACGGACATCCCGGTTTTTTCCATCTTGTCAAATTGCTGTTCAAAAAACATCATACTGCAATAAGCATTTCTGGAAATGCTGCTTTCCCTCATGCTTTCTGCGAAATAGAGGGGGCTGTTGCCATTGCTCTTAGATTCTTTCCATGCAGTGTCGATCATCGATAAAATCTGGTCATGATACTGTTTTGAATCCCATGGCAGGAAGCTGATACGCAAATAATTGATCACGGATGGATCTGACCGAAATGCCTCAAGCCAGCATTTTTCCCGGATGTCAAACCTGCATAATTTATGTGCGTAACAGGCAGTCCACAAAGAGATCGTACTTCTGATCAGCAATTTTGACGGTATGGCATCGATCGCCTCCAAACCGATCTCCAGCATCCGATCATCCATACCGGATGCTGCTTTCATTTTCAATATCTGCAGATATAACTCCGGATGCTCATTTACATACTTCCTCGCATTTTCTACCAATACAAAGTCATCCTGAACGAGCGACTGCGCTTCTTTCAGGAGCTCTGACGCACGTCTGCCTGGTTTTCAAGCTCCGAATGTGACATCTTTTTTGTATATTCGTCTACGATATTTAAAAACTGCGGCAGTCTCATTTTTTATTTTACCCCTTTCACAATGCGATCCTTAATCTTAGGCAACCGTTTGCTTCGTTTATCAGCTTTGCAGTGATTCTACTCGTAAGATCGTATCCTACGAGTAGAATAATTGTGTTAGATAGATCTGTCAAGCAAAGAAAAAAGGTGATGACACACCTGACATCACCTTTTACAAGTATTTATTTTTACTCAGATCATTCCATCCTTCAACACATCATGATCCCGTAACAGTTTTTCGATCACCGTGCCCTTAATAAAATGCAGCACCGGTTTTTTCAACAGATTTAACGGTCCCGGAAGCTCAATCTCCAGCGGTGATTTTCCATCCATCAGCTTCACCGTGCTGTCAAGCAGCTCACGGATATCGTAGACGCTGCCCCACACCTCGGGAACACCTCTGTCCACGCCCAACAGTCCATAGACTGCCTCCATCGCAGTTCGTACTGAATACTCTGTGGTGAACACGGTATCACGGGGCGTATCTGCAAACTGTCCCAAAAATGCGAAGTTCACACAGCCATCAGGAATGACATCCGGGCGGTCACCCTTGGTACGCGGCATGAAAAATGCAGTGATATACGGCATCATTGTCGGTACACAGACCGCGCTCTTTTCTGCCAGCTCCTCGATCTCATCTGCCGGAACACCCAGATGGTACAGCCACTCCTCGGTGATCTCCTTTCCGGTACACTCCTTCATCGGCTTTTTCACATAATCGCCAGGTACATCCGTAAACAGGCCATAAACCCATACACATACCTTGTCCTTGTCCTGCGTCCTGAACTGTCCCTGCCTGTTGATCGTCCAGCTAAGAAGCCAGCTGGAATCCTGACAGCTCACGATACCGCCGGTAACGACCTTTCCAGTGCGGGGATCACGCTTGCAGATATTCGTGATGTAGGGAATGATCTTGTCATCCAGTGTGGTGACTGTCGCAGATTCCCAATTGGTCTTTGCAATATCGGAACAGAACTTCTCCGGATGTCCAAAGGACGGATCCTGCTTTGCGATGTTTTTCCACAGATTCCAGCAGCCGCTGGTGCGCACCTCGGCATCCCCGTTCGGTGCATGGTTCTGATCGCCGTAGATCGTGCCCTCGGTACAGCTTCCGTTTGTCACGAAAACGAGATCATTTTCTGAAAGAAGAATTCCACTCTCTGCGCCTTTCACCTTGCACTCAATGGCAGTTGCCACCTTCTTGCCATCCTTGCACTCAAAGATCACGTTTGTGACCTCGGTGTTAAACTGAAAATCAACGCCTGCGTCCTCCAGATATTTCTGCATCGGCAGGATCAGTGACTCATACTGATTGTATTTGGTAAATTTCAGCGCACTGAAATCAGGAAGTCCCGCAATGTGATGGATAAAACGCTGGAAATACAACTTCATCTCCAATGCGCTGTGCCAGTTTTCAAATGCGAACATTGTCCGCCAGTACAGCCAGAAGGTAGAATCAAATACTTCCTCGTCAAACACATCCTCGATCGTCTTGTCATACAGATCTTCGTCCTTTGTCATAAAGAGCTTCATGATCTCCATGCAGCCCTTCTGGCTCAGATTAAATTTGCCGTCTGTGTGTGCATCCTTGCCCCGGTCCACCGTCGCACGGCACAGCGAGAAGTTCGGATCTTCCTTGTTCAGCCAGTAGAACTCATCCAACACAGATGCGCCCTCGGTCTCCAGAGAAGGAATACTGCGGAACAGATCCCACAGGCACTCAAAATGGTTTTCCATCTCACGTCCGCCGCGCATCACATAGCCTCTGGTCGGGTCAAAAATACCGTCACAGGCACCGCCTGCGATATCCATCGCCTCTAAAATATGGATGTGGGAACCGGGCATCTGTCCATCACGCACAAGAAAACATGCTGCTGCCAGAGATGCCAGTCCGCTTCCAACGATGTAGGCATTTTTCTCATCCACACCCTCCGGTTTTTTCGGACGGGCAAAAGCCTCGTAATTTCCGTTTGTATAGTAAATGCCTTTGCTGTTTTTCTCGTGTTTTCCAAGCTCGGTATTGCGGTAATCGCTGTTTGAAGCTGCTGCTTTTGATGCTTTCTTTGCAGCCTTTTTTGTCACATTCTTTTCTGCAGCGCCTTCGCCGGACGCCTCATCCGCCTGTTTTGTGTTCTCCTTTACCTGCTTTGCCACCAGTGCTGCTCCTGCGCCCAGTGCCAACGCACCTACCACTCCTAATGCTTTCTTCTTATCTGCCATAATAAAAACCGCCTTTCTGATGATATAAATGAATGATGTGCGTTTCTGTTACCGTTATTCTGTTCAAAAAACTCATTTGTTTTTCGATCTGTACTCATCATAGACGCCAGGCAGTCTGTTTTCAATTTACAAAGGTGTTCCGATGATAAAAAACTTATCATTCAGGCTGTTTTGTAAAGTTTTTATGCATCTGCAAAATTCCCGATCGACTTCGCGATCGTTCCCCTCAGCGCAACACTCATCTTCTCCACGATTCCGTGAAAATCCTCCTTCATGCCCTGGTCGATCCAGTCCAGCATCACACCGACAAAACCGTACTGATAAAACCACGCAATAAATTTTTTATCTTCCTCGGACACATCCTTACCGACCGATTTTTCCTCGACCACACCCTTTAACAGCTCATAGGTCAGCTTGAACAGATAGCGCTCCACCTGCTCACGGCCGATGGAATGATACACATTCATAATAAAAGGCTTATTTTCCAGCACTGACTCAAAGATCTGTGAAAATCCCTCCTGCCAGCTGTCGTAGGTCTTTTTCCCCGCCAGCGCGCGGGTGGCATCCTCTAAGCACACCCACTCCACCAGATCATAGATATCCTTAAAATGATAATAAAAAGCCATGCGGCTGATTCCGCAGTCCTCCGTCAGATCATTGATCGTGATCTTGTCTAAGGGCTTCTGCAGCAGCAGCTTTTTTAACGATGCCTCCAGAGCATATTTTGTCATGTTTGACATTCTGTATTCACCTCACACATCTTCTTCTCTCTTGCACTCATCATATCATGAGCAAAATCAGCTCATGATCAGCATTCGTCACTTTCACTCATTAATTCCTCATTTTCGATACCGTCTAATGCAATCTCAATGATATGGTCGGCATCAACACCAGGAAAAATTTCAAATCTCTTTTCTGATCCAATTCTATAGATCCTTCTGTAAACCCGCCTTTTCTGTCACCCAGACGGATACCGAACCGCCGTCCACAGGAAATTCACCCCATCCGTCCGCGCCGATCAGAACATGCTCCATGCACTTTCCCATCGCATCCACCATCTGTACACCCGCCAGGCGCATGCCGACATACATCCGCTTGCGTCCGCCCACACTGTCTGTCAGGAGTACCGCAATGCCTGAATCTGCATGCGCATCATCACCCTCTCTCGTAAAGCCGACGATCGATGCATCATCAAAATACAGATGTTCTTCTCCATACGCATAACACTCCCGGATCTTCAAAAGCTTCGGCAGACAATCAACCGGAGCGATCCCGTCATGCGGAATGCCATAATAATCTCCATAAAATACACATGGAACACCAACCGCGCGCAGCAGGATCATGGCATAGGCAAGCGGCTTGAACCATGCAGGTATAAACGAGTAGAGTGCCTGCCCCGGCTGTGTATCATGATTATCCACAAATGTCACCGCATGCGCGGGATCTTTACCGGTAAGCGTATGATCAAAAAGCGTCCTCATATCAAATCTGCCGTCAGAAGTAGCCGCCTGTAAAAACTTAAAATGAAGCGGCACATCAAACAGACACAGGCTGTCCGCTGTCACATCCAGATAATGAAGAAGCTTTCCGATATCATTTGCCCAATACTCACCGACGATAAACAGCTCCTTTCCGTTTTTTTCCTGTGCATAAACACGCATATCGCTGATCCATTCCCTATAAAAGTCAAATCCGATATGCTTTACTGCATCGAGCCGAAAACCATCCATATGTACCGTGTCCAGATACCATTTTCCCCACGCATGTGTCTCCCTGATCACCTCGGGATGATCCGTATCCAGATCAACACCCATCAGGTAATCATAATTACCGTTTTCCGTATCGGTCTCCCGATTCCACTGTTTTCCATCAAACCGGAAAATACCTCCGCGCTTTGTGGCATCATCCCAATCTGTTCCGCTAAAATGAGCCGCATTCCACCGGAAATCAGAATATTTTCCTGCACGTCCGGGAAAGTCAAAACGCGTCCATGCCCGGATCTTCTGAGGTCCACTGATATCCTGATTGCGGTTCGAATTCAATTCCTCCTCCGCCATGACCTCCTCTGTCTCGTCTGCACCCATGCGCTGATTGAGGACGATATCGCAGATCACCTCAATCCCTTCCTGCTGAAGTGCAGATACCGCCTGCAAGTAATCCTCTCTCGTTCCGTATTTCGTCGCAATTGTTCCCTTCTGGTCAAACTCGCCGAGGTCATACAGATCATACACATCATAGCCGACACTTCCGGCTCCAGCTGCCCCTTTATAAGCCGGCGGAAGCCAGACCATATTGATACCCGCTGCTTTCAAAGACACCGCCTGCGCAGCCAGCTGCTTCCAGTGCCGTCCGTTTTCCGGCAGATACCACTCAAAGCACTGCATCATTGTTTTATTATCCATTTTTACTTCATCTCTTTTCTTTTGAAACGGATTATCTGATATAATTTGTCCACACACGAGCCTCTGTTTCCGGCAAACCAAATTGCTCTTTTCCAAGTACGATACTCTTCATACTTTCATTCCTCCCTCTCTCTTCTATTTTAAAATTCTTTTCCTCTTTTATCATCTAAATATATCATAATGCGATTTTCCGGTAAACTAAAAATATTGCATAAAAAATGAAGTGATGCCGTATTTGACATCACTTCACCTTTTTATTTTTCCTTATAATCCCGGATCACTTCCAGTGTCGGCAGCACATTGCCATCATAGTCAAACAGTGCCTGATTTGCCCACTCATTGCCGCAGGGTCCCGGATCATGCATGTATTCCAGCGAAGCCGGGGTCGCCCAGCCACTGCCAGGTACAGGGATCCACGCAGGCTCCCACCAGAAAAAGCCCCGTGCGCGATGCTCTGCCACTGTCTCCAGCCGCGCCAGCAGTGTGCGCATAAAATCAGCCTGCCCTTCCTTTGTCATGGGAAATTCGATCTTTTCCACCAATGCAGGTCTTGTGGCATAGCCCTTGCGCTCGCTGTCAGACAGCTTTTCGTAAGTCTTGTAGTCCTCCATCGTATAGCCCATGGATACCTCAGCGATGACCAGATCCTTGTGATAGCGCACTGCGATATCGTTCATATTGCTAAGAAGCTGATCCATCGTTCCATGCCAGAACGGATAATAAGACAGACCGATCAGATCAAAGTCCTCGCCCCGCTGTGTATAGTTATCAAACCAGCGGCGGTACAGCTCATTGTTTCCACCGTTGTCCAGATGGATCATAACCGGAATCTCCGGATTGCTCTTTCTGACCGCACGGATGCCGGCGCTCACGAATTTTGCAATGTTATCATACTCTCCAATACCGGCATCCACATCGATCCTGCCCTCCGGCCAGAGAAGTCCGTTGGACAGCTCATTTCCCACCTGCACCATCGTGATGTTGACACCCTCTTTTTTAAAGAGCTCCATGGTGTCAAAGGTAAAATCATACACTGCCTGCGTCAATTCTTCCACAGACATTCCCTCCCATGCCTTGGGTTTGATCTGTTTTCCGGGATCTGCCCAGAAATCACTGTAATGGAAGTTCATGAGCACGCCAAAGCCTTTTTCACTGACGCGCTTTGCGATCTCCAGAGTTGTGGGGATATCGTTTTCACCTGCACCGTAGGATTCATGGTTTTCGCCCCAGGGATCATTCCAGATACGCAGACGGATCGTGTCTACATCGTAGTCCTTCATGATATCTAAAATATCACGTTCCTTGCCATGATCGTAGTATTTTGCACCGAGACGATCCAGCTCCAGCAGGGTGGATAAGTCCATTCCTTTTACATATTTCATGTCGTTTCTCCTCGTTTTACTATATAACTGTCAGTTATACGCCTGTCCGATTTGAAAAAATGCAGGCACACATGTAATCATGGTTCCTGCATTTTATTCAAATTATTTTTGTATCTTCACAGTTCCAACACCAAAATCCATAAAAACAGTTCACAATGGAATTCTGCTTATTAATCGAAGTCAAACTTCGTGATTCGCTCATGCATTGCGCCATAGCGGAAACGCACCATCTCATTTTTCTCTAAGACGTCCTTCTCGTCACCGCGGTACTGGCAACGGATGCAGCTGTAAATACCTGTATCCTTATTGTAAAACATATCGATGTCCAAATCTCTCATAAAACATGAAGGGCATCTATAATTTAATTTGCCTTTTCTAAGTTGAGCCATGTCGCAAATACCTCCTTGTCTGAGATTCTCTTCTTATATCCAAGCTTAAACATCGGTGAGAATGCGTATCCCTCCTGAATGTAGCCTTCTGCTCCACCGGTCTGTGTCAGTGAAACCTTTGTCTCGATGGGAGGGATCACAGCGCTGACTGCTGTCGCATCAGCAAGCTTCTCCTCACGGCACTTGTACTCGTAATTGATGGTCTTCTCCTCTGCTCCCTCGCACTTTAAGGTGATACCGGTCATGTCCTCAGGATACTCCGTGGTGCCGTAGCATGCTACCATGTACTCATCCAGATATACCTCTGCACTGGGATCGCTCATCTCTAAGATGGTGCGCTCGATCTTGATATTTGAAGAGCCTTCCTCGAAATATTCCTTTGTCTGTAATTTTACAGTCAGGCCGTTAAACTCGATCTCCACGGGATCAAGAGTAAGGATACGTGTCTTGCCCTCCTGTGAGAAATGTGCGTGTGTCGGGCAAAGGCAGAGATCTACCTCCTCACCGTTGTAGCACAGCTTTGCACTACGGACAGTTCCCTCTCCTGCATAGTGTGTGAAGTAACCTGCGCGGTACTTCTCCTGGATGAGGAACGGATAAGAAGCATCCTGTACGTGCTTAGTACCGATTCCTACCGGCCACTCTAATTTTGCTGCATAAGGACGAAGGTCTACGATTGCACCACCCTGATCCATGTTGACACAGGCTCTCATATAGGGATCGCAGTACCAGAACAGCTGCTTGTCTGATCCGTATAAGATATCACGCCATAATGCACACTCAGGCTCAGTGTAACGGTTCTCCTTTGTCACACCCTTCTTCTCTCTATAGAAATCTGCAAACTCAGACATGGTCATGTCGATCAGCTTGCCTTCTTTTTTCAGCTTGCCATAGTAAGCACAGCCGTCGGTGTATGACTTGAGCAACAGCTCATAAGGCTGCTCCCAGCGACCCATCTTATTCATCCAGCCGGGTCCTACGAACATCATGTTGTAAGCATAGCCGTTGTTATATTTTGCCAGATCATGATACTGATCGATCAGGTTGTACAGATAAGGGTACTCCCAGGTCTTGGTATCATAGATCATACCACGCAGCACGTTCTGGGGATGTGTTCCGAAGTTGGAACCATTTCCATCATAGCATGCGATCAGGTCACGGGATAAGTGAGGGATCGCAACGATACCGGAATCCTCTGCCTCGTTTGCTGCCGGTGCGTGTGTATTCTGCTTAGAAGGGATCCAAGGTGCCCACGGGCCGCCATCAAACAGTGTATACCAGGAATTGTTACAGGTATGATAAGCCTTCGGGCCCTCCTCCCAACAGGTAGCTACTGCACATTTTACACTGGGATAGGTTGCCTTTATGTAATTGGTCAGATCAGCATCCATGTAGTAAGAACCGGTTGACTCGGGATAGAAACCGAAACGCTCGTAAAACTTGCCAAATACGTCATCAACGATCGCTTTCTTGTCCTCCATAGAGAACATCCAGATACAGAAATCCTTTGTCTTGTATTTCTCACGGAACTCCTCGCAGGGCAGTCCCAGTAAAGATAACGCGATCTCATCTCCGTACACTTCATGATCATGCTTTGCCAGCTCTACTGCCTCGTCGTTGAACAGCGCTGCGTAAGTCATCTGAATAGTTACCTTCAGATCATTCTCGTGTGCCAGTCTCTGCTGTGTCTTGAAGATGTCTAAAGACTCGGTGATCAGTGCCTTATCTCCAATATCTTCTTCCTTTCCCTGTCCGGTCACTGTCGCAGAATACTCCGGAACCATCTCCGGTCTGTGGATGACGTTCAAAATCAGTGGATCCATAATAAAAAGCCCCTCCTTCATGGTTTTTGTATTATTTTTATGATTGCGTATTTATGCGGTTCTCTCATTTGCGCAATCGGTTGTTCATGTTTGTAGTATACTATGCGGAGCGTATTCTGTCAATCTCTTTTTTGAGGAATTTTTACGATTCCAGGTTACCTGGGTTGCATACATCCATCCCGCGCTCTACTGCGTTGATTCCTTCATCACCACTTCATAGGACAACAAGTTGCGCTGCGGCACCTCGACGCCCTCAATGACATCGAGGATCGTGCGGCAGGCAACCATGCCCAGCTCTCTCGCATTAAAGGAGAGCGCTGTGATGGCAGGCAGATGATTTTCCAATAACAATCCATTATAAAAGGACGCTACCTTCACATCCCCAGGCACCTTTACATGCAGCTCCCGCAAGGTTTTTAACACATTGTTTGCCACCGCATCATCCATGCACAGAATCGCATCTACCGACATTGTGATCAGCTCCCGCACAGTCTTGTCGATCAGCACCGGATTATCCAGCCCCAGATGCACAAGCGCCGGATCGATCTCTCTGCCGTACTGCTCATATGCATCGCTAAAACCTGCATAACGTGTTTTTGTTACCATATGTGTCTCGTTTCCACCGATCAGCGCGATCCGCTCCAGACCTTTTAATATCATCAGCTCCGTCAATTCCCTGCAGGCACTGCGATGATCGTGATCCACCTGTATCACACCGGAATAATTGCTGCTGCCGATCGTCAGGAAAGGCACTCCTTTTTCCTGCAAAAACTCCACCTGTGCATCCTTCACGTAAGAACACATCAGCAGCACACCATCCACCTTATGGTTTGAGATGATCCTTTCCAGAGAGGAAATATCCTGACTGTTACAGATACAGATCAGCACGTCATAACCCACCGTTCCGCTGATCTTTTCGATTCCAAACAAGCAATCCTGAAAGAACGTCAGATCTGACATCCCATAATGCTCCGGCATGACCACGCAAAGATTAAAGGTTTTTGATTGCGCCAGTCCCTTTGCTATCACATTCGGCTGATAATCGTGCTCACGAATATAGGACAGCACCCGTTCCCTTGTGGCTTCACCGATACGCCCCTTGCCCGAAATTGCGCGGGAAACCGTGGTTTTAGACACGCCAAGTGCCTCCGCCACATCCGCAATCGTAATATTTTTATTTTCTTCTGATTCCATAGATCATATCCTCCTGATTTTGCGGTTGCAATTCACACGTCAGCCAGCTGACCTGCGAATTGCAACGACTTTGGCGATGCTTCGCAGGCAAAATCGCCAAAGTCATGGCTCATGTACGTTTTTGGCACGTAGCCCACAGTAAATGCTGACTACCATGCGAAAAGTAACATTTTGCGCACCTCGTTTGCGCAACTGCGCAACTCTAACTCTATCATGCCATGAAACATAAAAAAAATCAAGCCCTTTCCATATTTTCTGGAAGAGCCTGATTTTTCATAATTTACAGTCTAAATGATCTCTATAAAAGATTTTGACTTATTTTACAGTAATCTTCATTGAAACCGTCTTTTTCTTTCCGTTCTTTAACGTAACGGTTGCCTTGACTGTAACGGTTCCTTTCTTCTTTGCTGAAATCTTACCGTTCTTGTTTACAGTAGCGATGGATTTCTTTGATGTAGTGTAAGTGATCTTCTTTACATTATCCATGTTCAGCTTGCTGCTCATCTGGATCTTTGTGCTCTTTCCTTCTTTGACAGCTGCTGATTTCTTCTCTACTGCAATTGTCTTTACGATTGCCTTTTCTACCTTTGCGGATTCCTTTTCGGAAAGCAGCTTATAATCAGCTCCCTTCGGCAGGCTGACTGAAATATTTCCATCCTTGTCTACCGTATAGGATTTTGCATTGACCAGCTCATACTTTCCTGTCTTCTTGTCGATTGCAACAACCTTCAGTGTTGCACCTGCTTTCAGATCCTTGGAATCTGCTGTGACAGTGTAAGAAACCTTACCCTTTGAATCCTTCACTTCTGCGGTAACTGCAATGGATTCTGTTCCGGCAGCCTCTGCCAGCTGCTTGATCACATCTGCTGAGAACTCGCCCTTCTTTGTGCTGACGGTTGCATTTGCGCCAGTTACATTACCAGCTGCATCCTTGGATACTGCAATGGATGACTCCACTTCTTTTCCATCGGAAGTAGCTACAGTCACCTTGGAAGTCTCGGTGGTAGAACCATCCTCATTTGTCTCAACAACTGTTTCCGGTTTTGTCTCCGGCTTGGTTTCAGGCTTGGTTGTGGTGCCAGCACCTGAGGAAGAGCCTGCATCTGAAGAAGAGCCTGCGCCAGTTCCCGGCTTGCTTTCCTCACCAACCAGTCTTACTGTTCCAAATACATTTGATCCTGACCATCCCATTCCGGTCTCATCATTCCAGCTCAGTGTTCCGATTCTCTTGCCATTCTTATCCGCATCATTGATCTGGAACTCCAGTCCAACCAGCTTGCCATTTTCCGGAGCAAGATCTGTCCACTTAAACGCTGCCTCGATCACGTATCCATCTGCAGTCGTCTTTGCAGCAGACTTCAAATTCTCTTCCTTACATTTTGTTCCTGCAAAAGAAGCCTCATTGTCATAGTTGATGCGATACTGCTTGTCATCTTCATCGTAAGATGCAGTCTTACCATTATTCTCATCAATAAATACTTCCAGAGAATCCTGCTCCCATGCATTTCCATTAGCCTTATTCAGGTCGGAATCTGCTACTTCTGCATATACATATAGGTTATTCTTATCCCAGAGAGCCTTTGCATTTGCAGATACCTTTGATCCAAGATTAATGGTCAGCGGAATCGTCACTGCTTTATCCCATGCTGCATCTTTCTCTCCATCAATTGTAACAGTTCCAAAAGGAACTTCTTCCACACAAGGCTTCATGGTTGCCTTTGCATAATACTTGCTGCTGGTCTCCTGTGAACCGGTCAAGTCATTAAAGCTTACCTTCTGAGCTCCATTTACAACCGCAACATCCATGCCTACGGTCTTTGCCACTGCAAGATCAGAAACCTGAACCTTAACTGTTGCTTTATAGCCATTGTCTGTCTTCTCAGCAGCACTTCTCTCTACAGTCACCTTCTGAGGTGTAACATTCTCAGATGCTTTATTTTCTGCATCTACATATACGGTCACGGCATCAGTCTCGTCCTCTGTTGCATCTGTGACATTTACCTGTACAGTCAAACCGTCCCGATCCCATACCGGAATAAATTCAACAGATGTAGCATCCTGTTCCATGCTGTATGTCTGCCCTGCAATCTTTCCGTTCTTTGCCTCTTCTACTGTGATCTTCTGGATGTACGGCTGAAGCTTTGTGGCATCCACATATGCCCAGTATGCCGGCTTTGCCTGATAATTGTCATCGAAGAGCAACGGGCACTGCTTGGAACCATTTGCTCCGCCACCGACATTTGACTGTGAATGAAGCCATGAATTTTTCTCAATCACACCCCACACGGTCAGACCGGTTACTTTTTGCCCATTTGCATTCAAATCCTTGATCGCATCAAAGAGCTGCTTATGGCAGTATGCCATTTTTGTATACTCTGTCTCTTTTGCTGCGGCAGAACCATCATATGAGCTGCTTGCCTTAAAATCCAGCTCTGTGAGCTGTACCTTGCCTGCTGCCTCGGCATATTTCTCAGCTACAGTCTTGAACTGTGCTGCAGAGAAGCCGTCTACATTGTAGTGTGCCTGCATACCAAATGCATCCAGTCGGGTTCCCTCTGCTGCCTTTACATCCTTGATCAGCTTTACAATACCTGCACACTTGATATTGTCTGTCTCACCATAGTCATTGTAGTAAAGTTCAACATCCTTCGGTGCATACTTATTTGCATACTTAAATGCGTTGATGATAAACTCGTTGCTCTTATATACATGCCACCAGCTGGAATTGCTTCCATGGCGGATCTCGCTCAGGCTCTCTGACGGGCTCACTGCATCTGTGCGGTAGTCATTTCCGATTACTGCCTCGTTGACCACATCCCAGCCGTAGAACAGATCATCATACTTATGATTTGCTCCCTCTCCAAAATAGTGGTCAAACACGCTGGAAATAAACCACTCCAGACGACGGTTCATCGTTTCCTTATCTACATACGGCTCATTGATATCATAATTCTCATGGAAGAACCACTCCTGTGTCTGTGAATGCCATACGAGCACATGACCACGAATGCGGATCTTATCATCCGGATTTGCAGCATTCCACTCTAAGATCTTTTCTACCATTGCATCAGCACGGGAGAAATCTAAACTGTCATCAGCTTCATTTACAACAGGAACTAACAGATCCTGTCCGTTAAATGTAATGGTCTTTGTCCGAACAGAATTATCAAGCTGATAGTTGAAAAGTGCATCCGGCTTTAACTCATTACCAAAGGTCACAGCGTTAAAGTGCTTCTCCACCAGATCCATCAATGTATCATCTGTGATCTCGCTGGCCATGATCGCGCCACCGGCAATGGAATTATCTCCAAGTACCCCGGTAACTGAATCCTTCCAGTCCTGGATATCCTGCTGGATGGTGGGCTTTTGTTTAGCTTTTAATACAAATGTAATACTCTCCAGCATAACATTCTGCTCACCCTCTGGCATAGACATCAGACCCACAGACTTAACAGAAAATCCCTCTGTGTCTCCCTGATAACTGTTCGTACCATACTTTACATCTTTTTCCTTAATATCGTATCCGCCAATCGCATCAAATACTTTGACAGCCAGTTTGTCTGCTACATCTTCACTAACATTAAATGTAACAGATTCTATTCGATCCTGAATTGCTTCCGGAACTTTGAAACGAACCTCTTCATACTGCTTTTTGTATGTAATTGCTGCTTTACTATCAGAAACTGTATAATCTGCATTATCTGTAACAAATGACTTTTCCAATTCATCAACTGTAAACGTAACTGGTCCTGCTGGATACTCATTATTCAGTTCAAATGTAACACTTACAAGTGTGATATCTGCTGCTCCAGTCGCATTCCACATGAGCCCGAAAGACTTTGCATCAATTCCACTATCCCAATTTTTTATAGAATTACTGTTATACTGTACAGCATTTTCATCTCCACCTTTATAGTCATCAACTTTATCATACACTTTGGTTGCTAAATTTCCAACTTGATCTGCTTCTTTGATATTACAGGTAATTCCCTGTACACGGCCAAGCAACTCCTCCGGAATAGCAAAGCGCGCTTCATTATACTGTTTCTCATACGAAATACAAACACCTGTGTCAGCCGGTGTAATCGTAAGCCCCCAACTATTTGTTTCCTTAATTTCTGCCATCGTGTAAGTTTTTGTTTCTGCTGCTGCCTCTGTTTCTGCCGCACTTACCTCAATCACTCCCGGATATTTCAGTGCACCATAGGCATTGCCTGTCAGCATCATTGCTGAGCTAAGCAACAGACAAAACAACCTTGTCATTCTGCGTTTCATTTTCTACCTCCCAATACATTATGATTTTATATGACCTCTTTATCCTATCAAAACGATCAGGAGATAACATCCGAAAAACCATAGAAAAAAGTCGGACAAATTAGTGATTTTTTACAACAGCACAAACGGCACAGGCAAAAAGCAATGCTCTTGGCTACTTTCCCGGCCTGGTATTGCGATCATCAATCATTTGTGCTATGTTTACAGTACATAAAAAGATTCAAAACGCAAAAAGCAGGGAGTTCCTTTGTTCAGAGCTCGCTGTTTTTCATGATTACGAATCTTTCATAAATAGCTTTGTATATTCTGTTCTTGTATCTGCGATGTGATACACGTAAACAACTTCCCCGATTCTTCTGAAGATAGCAACGTGTTTCTCACATATCACCATTCGATATCCCATTTCATTCAACCATGGATCCGGCGTCAACGATCCGGAATCAGGAAACTGTTCCAGCCGTTCCATTGCATCAAGGATATGATCACTCACTTTCAAAGCTGTTTCAACACCAAATTGAACGAGATACCAATCTTCAATTGATTTCAAATCTTCCCAGGCAGTTGGAAGAATCTCAACTTTATATTCCATTGATACGTGCTCTCAATCTTTTTCTTGCCTCTGATACACTAAGCGTTTCTGCACCTTCCATTCGCTCCTGCTCTGCCTGCAATACCTTTGCACGAAGCTGTAAGATCTGCTCCCGTCTCTCAAATGCATCAATATTCATCACAACTAAATCACCTTCACCATTTTTTGTTATATAGATCGGCTCTTTCGTCCTTTTCGCCATTTCCGAAATTTCAGTGTATCCATTTCTTAACGACGCTGATGCTTTTATAATCATACCATCACCTCGACTTTCTTGATATAATTATATCATTTTTTTGATATCAGTAAACAAAAATATCTAAATTTCATATCCCGTACACATTCGCGAATACATCACTCTACAGCGTTTGTCTGCATGCACTTAAAAACGCAAGATATCTGCAGCACAAACGGCACAGGCAAAAAGTAACACTCTCTGCCTGTGCCGTTTCACACTCAATCATTTATTCGTCAGATCATTCCATCCTTGATCACATCATGATCCCTTAACAACTTTTCGATCACCGTGCCCTTAATAAAATGCAGCACCGGTTTTTTCAACAGATTCAGCGGTCCGGGAAGCTCAATCTCCAGAGGGGATTTTCCATCCATCAGCTTCACTGTGCTGTCTAAAAGCTCACGGATATCGTAAACGCTGCCCCACACCTCAGGCACACCTCTGTCTACGCCCAGCAAACCGTACACTGCCTCCATGGCGGTTCTCACCGAATACTCCGTGGTAAATACCGTATCGCGGGGTGTATCTGCAAACTGTCCCAGAAAGGCGAAGTTCACGCAGCCATCAGGGATCACATCCGGACGGTCACCCTTTGTACGGGGCATGAAAAATGCAGTGATATACGGCATCATGGTAGGTACGCAGACCGCACTCTTTTCTGCCAGCTCCGGAATCTCCTCAACAGGAACACCCAGATGATACAGCCACTCCTCGGTGATCTCCTTTCCGGTACACTCCTTCATAGGCTTTTTCACATAATCGCCGGGAACATCCGTAAACAGACCGTACACCCATACACACACCTTGTCTTTGTCCTGGGTCTTAAACTGACCCTGTCTGTTGATGGTCCAGCTTAAGAGCCAGCTGGAATCCTGACAGCTCACGATACCGCCCGTAACCACCTTTCCGGTGCGCGGATCACGCTTACAGATATTCGTGATATAGGGAAGGATCTTGTCATCCAAAGTGGTGACTGTAGCAGACTCCCAATTCGTCTTTGCGATATCTGAACAGAACTTTTCGGGATGTCCAAAGGACGGATCCTGCTTTGCAATATTTTTCCACAGATTCCAGCAGCCACTGGTGCGCACCTCGGCATCACCATTCGGTGCATGGTTCTGGTCACCGTAGATCGTACCCTCAGTACAGCTTCCGTTTGTCACAAAGACAAGATCATTTTCCGTCAGCAGGATTCCGCTCTCCTTGCCGTTCACCTTGCACTCGATGGCAGTTGCCAGCTTTTTCCCATCCTTGTGCTCAAAAATCACATTTGTAACCTCTGTGTTGAACTGGAAGTCGACACCTGCATCCTCCAGATATTTCTGCATCGGCAGAATCAGTGACTCATACTGATTATATTTGGTGAATTTCAGTGCACTAAAATCAGGCAATCCAGCAATATGATGGATAAAACGTTGGAAATACAGCTTCATCTCCAATGCGCTGTGCCAGTTTTCAAAGGCAAACATCGTCCGCCAGTACAGCCAGAAGGTAGAATCGAATACCTCTTCGTCAAACACATCCTCGATGGTCTTGTCATACAGATCCTCGTCCTTTGTCATAAAAAGCTTCATGATCTCCATGCAGCCCTTCTGGCTCAGATTGAATTTTCCATCCGTGTGTGCATCCTGTCCACGGTTTTCCGTTGCACGGCACAGAGAATAGTTCGGGTCCTCCTTGTTCAGCCAGTAGAACTCATCCAGTACAGATGCACCCTCGGTCTCCAGTGACGGAATGCTGCGGAACAGATCCCACAGGCACTCAAAATGGTTTTCCATTTCGCGTCCGCCGCGCATCACGTAGCCTCTCGTCGGGTCAAAAATGCCATCGCACGCACCGCCCGCAATATCCATTGCCTCTAAAATATGGATATGTGAACCGGGCATCTGACCATCTCTTACCAAAAAACATGCTGCTGCCAGTGAAGCCAGTCCGCTTCCTACGATGTAAGCATTTTTTTCATCCACGCCCTCCGGTTTTTTCGGGCGGGCAAATGCCTCGTAATTTCCATTTGTATAATAAATACCCTTGCTGTTTTTCTCATGCTTTCCCAGCTCGGTATTGCGATAATCATTGTTCGGTGCTGCCTGCTTTGACGCTTTTTTTGAACCCGGCTTTACAGACTTCTTTGCCACCGCTTTTGTTGCAGCTCCTTCGCCCTGCTCTGCTGCTTCCCTGTTTCCGTTCTCCTTTACCTGCTTTGCAACCAGTGCAGCCGCGCCTGCCCCAAGTGCCAATGCTCCTGCCACGCCAAGTGCTTTCTTTGTATCTGCCATAATAAAAACCGCCTTTCTGTCTATGTATTTTGTACCATACGTTGAAAAATATGTTTGCATCTGTTCTGCAACACGCACAGCTCCGATGCAAGCTTGTGTTTCTGTATGTACATATCATAGACATCCGGCGGCCTGTTTTCCATTTACAAAAACTGGTGAATGATCAAAAACTTATCATTTGCAATGAACTGTAAAGTTTTTCAGCAATCCGGCATTTTCACCGTCCCTTCGCCGTTACAGTTCCTTCGGTTCTGCCGCAAAGTTCTCGATTGACTTTGTCATGGTGCCTTTCAGGGCGACACTCAGCTTTTCTAAAATAGTATGATAGTCCTGCTTCATTCCCCGATCGATCCAGTCAAGCATCACGCCCACAAACCCATACTGGTAAAACCAGGCGATAAAAGCCTTATCCTCCTCCGCGATCATCTTTCCCGCAGATTTTTCTTCGACAACTCCCTTCAAGAGCTCATAGGTCAGCTTGAACAGATACCGCTCAACCTGCTCGCGCCCGATGGAATGATACACATTCATAATGAAAGGCTTGTTTTCCAACACAGCTTCAAAAATCTGCGAAAGCCCTTTCTGCCAGCTGTCGTATGTCTTTTTTCCCTGCAGCGCGCGGGCTGCATCCTCCAGGCACACCCACTCCACCAGATCATAGATATCCTTAAAATGATAATAAAATGCCATGCGACTGATACCGCAATCCTCCGTCAGATCATTGATCGTGATCTTATCCAATGGTTTTTGTAAAAGCAGCTTTTTCAAAGATGCCTCTAAAGCATATTTTGTCATGTTTGCCATGCTGTATTCACCTCACACCACATCTATCATTATGTCCATTACACCTCGCGCTCACGCATCTGTCAACATTTTTACGCCTGTTTCCGCAAAAAAAATCCTATAAGTTTACATGCTGTAAAATAAAAATATTTGAAAAGCATCATTTTATAAAACTTTTAGATTTTTGACACATGCGGTTCACATTTCCACAATATACTAATATTGTTCAGATAAGGAGCCGTAAGTTTTACGGAACCCGGATCGGCTCCGACAAAAAATAACAGGGCTTACGCACATGAGATGTCAATGTGCGAAGCCCTTTTTCTATGTCTCTTGAACCTCTATTTCCTCTGTCCGGAGTCCTTTACCAGCTGATCCGAAGCCCCTTCGGATAATGATTTTTCAATATCCCGCGATCTGCCTTTCCCCAGCCCACTGGCTGCCCCTCACAGGTAATTAACGTCCAGCCCTTCAGAGATGAATCGCAGGAAAGCGTCTCGCCCCGCAGATATTTTTCCGGTTCTTCTGTCTCCCAGACCTGCACTGCCTCAGAGGCACGCAATGCCAGCGCCAGTGCATGGGACGGCTCAAACCGGTTCTTTTTATTCGTGCCAAGATGCAGACCCGGACGCACGACCCGAAGCCCTTTCAGATCTGGCATCCCATCAGGAACCAGATAGAGCTGATCGCCAAATTCCAGCCGCTTTCCGGACAATTCCGTACACAAGCTCTGCGCTGCAAAGGCTTCATAGCAGCCCCATACATTCACATGTTCTACACCGGAACGATCTCTTTTTCCTTTTTTCCCTTTTCCATTGCTTCGCACGGCATCCTGTGCAGATGACGCAGCGGACAGCGCAACCGCATTTCCATGCGGCAGCAGTTCACCACATTTTTTGAACCGCGCCACGAAATGACCTTCGCCACGCTGCCTGTGGGGCCAGATACGGCCCGTACCGGGAACGGCTCCTTCCGAAATGCCAAGGGCATTTGTATTGATCGGTAAAAGCTCCAGATCCGGATACATTTCCCGCAGCCAGCAGACCATATCCTCATCCTCCGCCGGTGCAAACGTACACGTTGAGTAGACAAGCACGCCGCCTGGGCGCAGCATATTGACTGCACACGCTAAGATTTCCTTTTGCCGCCCGGCGCACATCTCCACGTTTTCCGGTGACCATTCTGTAAGAGCAGCCTCCTCCTTGTGAAACATGCCCTCACCGGAACAGGGTGCATCCACAATGATCCGGTCAAAAAATGACGCAAAGCGTGCTTCCAGCTCCTGAGGCGAATGGTTTAAAACAACCGCATTTTTCACCCCCAGACGCTCGATGTTCTGAGACAATATCTTTGCCCGGTTCGGCACGATCTCGTTACAGACAAGCAGCCCCTCTCCCGCCATCCGTCCTGCGATCTGCGTGGATTTTCCCCCAGGCGCTGCACACAGATCCAGCACATACTCTCCGGGCTTTGGATCAGCCACCTCCACCACACACATGGCGCTGGGCTCCTGAATATAGTACAAGCCCATCTCATGAAAGGGATGCCTGCCCGGCCGCTCTGTTTCTTTATAATAATAGCCTTCCTCTGCCCAGCTGACCGTTTCCAGCGAAAACGGCATCTGACGCTCAAAGGCTTCCCGCTCCATTTTTAAGGGATTTCTTCGAAGTCCATATGCCCGCGGCGAATCATAGCTCTCAAAAAAAGTCTCTGCCTCAGCTCCAAGGCTTTTCTGCATCCGCTCCACAAATGCCTGCGGAAGCCGTGTCCTTACCTGTTCTTCCATCCTGTTATCTCTCACCAGCCACACAAAGCCGTGCAGCGATTCCCCTCTATATCATTTCCTGCATCATATACCTGATACTTCCCTAGTATAGCGGTTTTCAGCTAAAAAGAAAAGACCCGGACACACATTCCACATGCATCCGGATCTGTTACAATTCACACGTCAGCCAGCTGACCTGTGAATTGCAACGAATTTGGCGATGCTTCGCATGCAAAATCGCCAAATTCATGGCTTATGTACGTTTTTGGCACGTAGCCCGCAGTAAATGCTGGCTACTACCTTTCCATTGTCTTAAAGCACTTCTATATACCGTCTACGCCGGTTCTCCCACCAGGGTCGGAATCTCTCTGTGCTCAATGGCTGTGGAGAAAACGATCTGAGTCTGGGTCTTACCAAACTTCTGTACCTGTGAAACAAATGCCTCTAATTCCTTGGTGTTAGAATAAGCCACCTCCAAAAGCATCGAATAATCTCCTGTAATACAGCTGCACTCGATGACATTATTGCACGCACGTGCCAGATTTAAGAATGCCTCTTTCTTGCCGGACATCAATTCAACATTGATAAATGCACGAATGCGGTTTCCAAGCTTTTCTTTATTCACACAGGTATGATAGCCCAGAATATAACCCTCGCGCTCCAGCTTATCAATCCGTGCGGAAGTCGCCGGGGAGGATAAAAACACCTGTGCTGCGATATCCTTTAAAGATGTTCTTGCGTTCTCCTGTAAAATTCTTAAAATCTTTCTGTCCACACTGTCTAACTGCTGTCTCATCATCTTCACCTCATAACATTTCCAAGCATCTGCCTACAGAATGAAAAA
>JALFNQ010000156.1 GCA_022773965.1 Lachnospiraceae bacterium | reverse complement strand
GCATTGCAGTCAGAAGACAAATTCCCATCGCTGTAATCAAACTCAAGGTTATGAATAACTTTAGGTTCTTCTTTACCAGTTTCGGAAGAACGTATTTTACGATTGCCATAGTTTTCCCTCCTGCTTTTCAGCGATCATAGTTTGCCGTTTCAGCAGAATCAGTGACCGGTACTCGGTATACGTTGACGCCTTCTTTTTTTCCCTTGAGCATCATCTTTTCCACATACTCCATACGGACACGCCCCCTCAAATGCTCATATACCGCTTCACTGACAAGGATTTCACCCGGTCCGGCTTTGCTCTCCAGTCTTGCCGCTGTGTTAACCGTATCTCCAATAGCGGTATAATCCATCCTGTATTCGCAGCCGATATTACCCACGACCGCATTTCCGCAGTTGATCCCTATGCCGAAGCTTATGCTTCTGCCAAACCGTTCCATCAGCTTTTGTTCCAGTTCAGCACTACCGGCGGCAATATCCCTGGCAGTGCAAACAGCTTTGTAGATGTAATCCTCCAGGTCGAAGGGAGCGTTGAAAATCGCCATAGTGGCATCCCCAATGAATTTATCCAATGTCCCTCCGTTATTGAAAACAGAGTGCGTTGTAAGCTGCAGATACTCGTTCAGAATGCCTACCACCTGTTCAGGCTCAAGACTTTCGGACATGGGCGTAAACCCGCGGATATCCACAAACAAAACCGCTATATTTCTGTTTTCCCCTCCAAGGATAATTTTAAAGTCCTTTTGTTTGGATATCTCATCCACCACCTGGGGAGCAACATATTTTTTGAAGGCAGAGAGCACTTTTTTTCTTTGTATAACCTCCGAAAGATATTTATTCGCCAGATTATATCCATAAATAACCAGCACAAAAATCGGCGCTTCGATGATATTGATAACATAACCAACGCCAAACAGGAGCTTACCGATCAGCAAATCAGTACCGATCACAGCGACAGACATTATTGTTGATGCAAGAAGTTTCACACGACTGACAAGGACATAGTATCCCCAAACCGTTATCGCGACGATTAAAGCATAAAGCCAAGGCTCAACTGCCACTTTGGTGTTCTGTTCCAGAAGCGATTCCAGAATATTTGCGTGAACCTCGACGCCATACATCGGGCTGCTTTTTTGAATCGGCACATTATATGAGTCCTGCATTCCCGGCGCATATGCACCCACCAACACCACGCTGTCAGCAAACACCCGGACATCAACCGTTCCATCCAGCACATCACACATAGAAACAACCTCATAAGCACCACTCTTCCCCGTATAGTCAAAGGAAAACAGATTGCTGGAAAAGGTTACTGGAAGCTCCGGTTCCATTCCTTGCTTTTCGCAATATAACCTGTACACCGCAACAGGAAAGAAATCGATCCTCTCTCCATCGTAATCAATATATTCTCTGGCATACCGGATATAGCCGTCTGCGTCAAGCAATATATTGGCAAAACCGTAGGAAGAAACCGCTTTTAGTTCTTCGTAGGGGTATTCCACCATTTCTATATGACCGGTATCTACTGATATCGTTCTGCCTTCTTTGCTGAGCTGTGTGCCATACACTGCATTCACTGCTGTAATCACATTGCCGCCGGTTTTACAGGCTTTTGCAAAATGTGTGTCAGATGCTTCCTCTACAGCACCTATGTACATAATATCAAGAGCGATCACTGCCGGATCGGCATCCCCGCTGTTGAGCAGTTCTATCAGCTCTGCCCAGATTTTTCTATCCCATGTCCTGATATCGCCGTATTTCTGTATGGTTTCTTCGTCAATGGCAATGATTTTTATTCTGCTGTCAGGCACAGAAGATGTGTAATACAAAGGATCCGACAGGAATTTATCTACAGAGTAAAACACCTGTGTATAGCACACTGCAAACACTATGATTGCCAGGAACACACTGCCGATCCAATGGCTCCGCTTTCTTTTATTGCTGTCCGGCATCCCGTCACCTCCTGTTCATATCCGTAGTATCATATTATTGGTAATACCTAAGTAAGCAGACATGTCTGTTTAGGTTAATATTATTTGCGTTTTTGATCGACTGCCTCTAATATTGCCGCATCAAATCCAGCTTCTGCAATTCTAACTGTCTGCGCAATGGTATTCCTTGCCATGGTTTCAATATCCATTTCCAAAACCTGTTTGATCACTGCTTCCCTCTTATCCGCAGGGACATCATATATTTTCAGTTCGCAGCTGAGAAAAACCCTGAGTTTTTTGGCAATGGGAAAATACATGTCGCAACGGCGTGTCATATAGCCTCGCATCACACTGGCGGAAGCAATCTCTAATTCATAAAAATCACTTTTACTTGCCTTGGGCATGTATGGTGCAAAGATTTTCAGAAGTTCTGCCGAGGTCTGTTGATAGATATATTCCGCTGTGCTCGGCAGTGTATAAGCGTTTACATAGATATCTCTCAGTGACTCGCTCAGCTCACAGATATGGAGCTGCAGCGCTGTCTCCACGCCGTACACCAGCAACGGATCTGCATCTGCGTCAAGCAGCTCCCTGGTCTTAGAAAACTGTGACCCAAACATATGCGTAACCAAAGCAAACAGAATCGCCTCCTTATCTTTATAGACGCGGAGCACCGCAGACTTGGTTCGATTCAACCGCTCTGCAATCTGCGCTATGGTTGTTTTTGTGTATCCCTGCTCCAGCAACAGAGCAACAGCCTCTCTTAGTACCATCGCCCGCATCTCATACAGCGAAACATATTTTGGTACTTTGCTTCTTTCCACAGAAATCACCGCCTTCCAAAAAGTCCTTGGACATATTTTTAGACATATCTAAGGTTTCTTATAGTATTGTTATACTATATTTCCTTTTTTCCGTCAATCTTCTTTCGGTTTCGAAACAACAAAACTATTCCTCTACATGACAATTTTTCACCAAAGCGCACCATCAATGATGAATCACGCGTTATCATTCCCTTATATATATATTTACACCAGAGTATGTTCTCTGGCCGTAAGGTTGCTCTTGCGCCGAAAAGATTTACAGCAAATGGAGTACGAATCTATTGATTTTTCCATATAGATATA
>JALFNQ010000160.1 GCA_022773965.1 Lachnospiraceae bacterium | reverse complement strand
TGCGAATGTGAAGGAAGCGGATTACCGGATGACACGAAAGAAAATCTGTCAGCTTGTGAAAAATATATATGTCAAATACTCATGTTTGAAGGAGAGTGATGTGCTCACAGAGGCGGACAGAGCCTTTCTCGACCGTATCTTATTGACAGATATGGATGACAGTGACGCTTCTCTTTCATTGTATCAGCTGTCAGATTTTTTACACCGTTATTATGGGAAAAAGGTGATCATCCTTCTGGATGAGTATGATACGCCCATGCAGGAAGCATATGTAAATGGATATTGGAATGAACTGGTTGCTTTCACGAGAAGCCTTTTTAATTCCACATTTAAGGCGAATCCGTATCTGGAGCGGGCAGTGATGACCGGAATCACCCGTGTGAGCAAGGAATCCATCTTTTCTGACCTCAACAATCTGAAGGTCGTTACCACGACCTCGGATAAGTATGCAACTGCCTTTGGATTTACGGAGGAGGAGGTGTTTGCCGCTCTTGACGAGTGTGGTTACAGTGATAAGAAGGAGGCAGTGAAGCGCTGGTATGACGGCTTCATTTTTGGGGAGCACAAGGATATTTACAACCCGTGGTCCATTCTGAATTTTCTTGATACAGGGCAAATCGCGACCTACTGGGCGAACACGAGCAGCAACAGCCTGGTGAGCAAGCTCATCCGTGAGGGAAATAAAAGGGTCAAAACGACCTTTGAAGCACTGCTCCGGGGAGAAACGATTGCGTGCCCCATCGATGAACAGATCGTGTATAACCAGTTAGACAGCAGTGAGGGAGCCATCTGGAGCCTTCTGCTTGCCAGCGGATATCTCAAAGTGTTAAAGAATGAGGAAAAAACGGTGGCAGGAAGGAAAACCCTGTATGATCTGGAACTTACAAACGAAGAAGTGAAAGATATGTTTTATGAGATGGTGCAGAGCTGGTTCCAAGAGCCGAACGGGAGTTATAATGATTTTGTGGAAGCCCTGCTGCAGGGAGACCTGGATGCCATGAACGAATATATGAACCGGATGACACTGCTGATGTTCAGCAGCTTTGACACCGGAACCATACCTTCCAAATCGCAGCCGGAACGGTTTTACCACGGTTTTGTGCTGGGGCTGATGGTAGACCTTACAGACAGGTATGTAGTCACCTCTAATCAGGAAAGCGGTTTTGGAAGATATGATGTGATGCTGGAACCAAAAGACAAAGACGATGATGCCATGATTCTTGAATTCAAGGTTTTTAATCCGAGAAGAGAGGCCTCACTGGAGGACACCGTACAGTCTGCACTTGCCCAGATCGAGGAAAAGCAGTATGAAGCAGCCCTGAGAGCCCGGGGCATCCCGTCGGAGCATATCCGAAGGTACGGGATTGCATTTGAGGGGAAAAAGGTGTTGATCGGGTGATGTTCATACAGGAAAATCGTAACTGTGAGGGTACGGAGAAGTTATCAAAATCTACGAGGAGTGCCAAAATCCGTGAAGGGGTTTGGCGCTCCTTTTTTGATGCCCAGTTTTGCCGGATTTTTGCCCAATTTTGCAAAAAAACTGAAAATGGACAGCAAATAAGGTATGCTATCAAAAAGGATACTGTTTACTTGCAGGTAGAGGAAAACCATCTACGAGAACAGCAGGCCCGGTGGGTGAAACGCATGGGGTGCTGCTGTTTTTTCACTTTGAAGGTAGCACATGCATCAGGAGATAAAAAGATATTTATGGTGTGCATCCGGTGAATCTGCATCTGAACCTGCGGCAGATCGTGTATAGAATATAGATAGGCATAGAAAGGAGATCCAACGAATGGAACAGGCAGGAAAGAGAAAGGTATGGAAAAGAGTGTGGGCATTTGTGCTCTCGGTAGCGCTGATTTTCGGGCTCTCGCCGGAGAACAGCTTTGTGGCGCATGCGCAGGAAGAAGGAGAAGCATGTATCTGCACCGAATTATGTACGGAGGGCAGTGTAAATGCCGATTGCCCGGTGTGCGCAGCGGAGGGGGCAGATATCGGTCTGTGCGAAGGAACGGAAGTTACAGAGCCAGATGAAATAGAGCCGGAAAAAACAGAATCGGAAGAACCCGGGTCGAAAGCTGCCAACTCAGAGACAGCGGATAAGATCATCACCGCATGGCAGTGGGTGGATGAGGAAGAAATCCTCGATCCTGAAACTGGGTCGCTTGCCCTTCCGGGTGCAAGTAAAGATGTTCCTGCATTGTTTGCGGATGTCACAAATCTGCTTCCAACGGAAATCAAGGCAGTTTTGAAAGTAACGGTACAAAATGGAGAGCCTGCCCCGACAGACAATGAGGGAGATGAAACAGCGGCAGACAGGGGAGAAGCTGCTGTGGAAGAAATGGAACAGACATTAGCTCTCGGGGGATGGGAATGCGAAGATTATCCGGAAGCGGGAGCCTACAGTGGAAGATACTTTTTCACGGCAAGCATTCCGGAGGGATATGTCCTTGCAGAAGGGGTAAGGCCATTTACAGTCCCGTTAGAGCTGGGTG
The DNA here is from genome assembly GCA_022773965.1 of Lachnospiraceae bacterium. Lineage (GTDB taxonomy): Bacteria > Bacillota > Clostridia > Lachnospirales > Lachnospiraceae > W0P33-017. The sequence goes on along the minus strand of JALFNQ010000160.1, from coordinate 5,368 downwards.
GTTCAGAAATGTACGCGAATGAAGCTAGTTATAATATTAGTACAGGTGACATTGTCATAGATGATAGTTGTGGAGATAATTGCCAGGGACATATCATTACAGGTGATACGACTGAACACAAAGTAGTCATTGAAAGTGGTGAACATAACATTACTCTGAATAATTTGAATATTCAGTTTGATAATGGAAGTGGCGGTTTCAATGATACTAGTGGTACCTGTGCTTTTGATATTCAGGGAAGCGCGAGGGTCAATATAACTTTGCAGGGAGCAAATGTATTGAAAAGCGGTCTGGGCAAGGCTGGCTTACAGGTGGCAAATGGTGCAGAGCTTGTTATTACGGCGAACAGCGCCGGTTCACTGGAAGCATTCAGCAAAAAATATGCTGCTGGTATTGGCGGTTCGGTTGGGGGTACCGGAGGAACGATTACTATCAATGGTGGTACGATTACAGCCGAATCGGGAGGTTATGGCTGTGGTATTGGTGGAGGTAATGACAGTAGTGGAGGAAGCATTACCATCAGTGGAGGATTCGTTACAGCGGTCGGTAAGAATGATAATGCAGCGATTGGTTGTCATAAAAATCATACGTCAGGAAACTTTTCTACAGGTACGAATGGGCATGCCGTCATCGTTGCTTTAGCAGATGGTGCAACAGAACCGATCATTCCAAGTGATTCCTCCGGCTGGCAGGGCATCATAAATGACGTTGTCAGAGGATGTGTTACCGTTGACTCTGATTACACGATTTCCTCTCAAAAAACATGGGTGATTCCAGCTGGTTCTACACTCGAGATTCCCGAAAATGTCACTCTGACAAATTGTGGTATGATCGAAATCCAGGAGAATGGAAGCTTGATCATTCAAGGAACGATTGTTAACAAGGGATCGATATATGGTAATGGTACTGTGGTGCAGGAAAATAGTGGTATGGTTCAGCAGGAAACACCTGCATCAGACCCAAGCGCTGATGTTTCGGAAAGTAGTAGTGTTTACATTCGGACTTTAGAAGATAAGTTTGAAGGAACCAAAAAGCAATATTCTGTTGATGGTATCAATTATACTACATATACGGGTAGAGTGCTTCTGACAGGCACAACCGATAAGAATAATGTAGTGATTCAGTCAGGAACGCATGAGATTACATTGTCCGATGTTAACATAGATGTTTCCGATGATGGGAAAAGTGCAATAGAGCTGGAGGGCAATGCCGCTGTTTCTTTGACACTGGAAGGGACAAATGTTTTGCGTAGTGCGAACGAACATGCAGGTATTCGTGTGGAAAATAGGACAGATGATTTGAATGATACAGATCATACCGCATCTCTTACGATAAATGGTCCTGGCAGTCTGGAAGTGCATGGTGGAGAGAATGGCGCAGGTATTGGTGGAAATAATGGTTGGGAGGAAAGAATCGGAGGACATGGAGGGATCATTCATATCCAGTCTGGAACTGTCAAGGCATACGGAGGGGAATATGGTGCGGGCATTGGCGGTGGTTCTGGTGGTTCAGGAGGAAACCGCATAACCATTTCCGGAGGAATTGTAGTTGCAACAGGTGGTCATGACGGTGCGGGTATCGGCGGTGGCTCCAATTATGATGGTCTATTTACAGGAGGGAAGATTACGATCATCGGTGGCGTTGTGACAGCTGTAGCAGGAAAAAATGCAAACAGTATTGGCGGTGGTTCATCAGCAACAGGCAAAGGTGATGTGGTTATTGATGGAGGCGTTGTGAATGCAACGACCATTGATAATGTTAATAATAATCAATGGAACGGTATTGTAAATAATACTGTTAAGGGGAATTGTATACTTAAGTTTGATTACACAAATCCTTCGGATACAATATTGACGGTTCCAGCGGGTGCTGCCCTTGCTATTTCAGAAAATGTAAATCTGACAAATAATGGAACGATTAACATAGAATCTGGTGGAAAGCTTATCCTTGATGGAAAGATTATTGGCAGTGGACAGATCGGTTCTAGCGACAGTGGCAACATTGAATATAAGCTGATGGTTGTGGGTAAGCATACTGTTAAGATAAATGGTAGCGTGGCGGAGGCGGTATCGGAAAATACGGATACCAGCATTTATTATGTTGCTGCCGGAGCCAATGTTTCAATTACGGTCAATGAGCCGGAAGGAAAGAAAATTTCGACATGGACGGTCAGCGGAATAGATGGCATTTCCAGCGATGCTTTGAAACGGTCTCTACTAACATTTACCATGCCTTCCAATGCAGTGACAATAAACGCTGAGTATAAGAATGCAGTCACTATTATGTCAACGACAGATGCTGCTAAGCTGACTCAGACATATGACGGAACAGCGATAGATGTATCAGAGCTTTTTACGATTGGCACAGGTGGCGGAGCTCCAACCTATACTCTTGTGACAGGGGCAGAGGGAGGAAACGGTGAAGGAAGTATTGCGGAAGATACAAGCCAGCTGACTGTTACGAAAGTGGGTACCTTTGTTATCAAGGTTACTACAGCAGAGACAGAGGAATATGCAGCCGGAGAAAAAACGGTAACCCTTACAGTAGAGCAGGCAGACGGAACCGTAAGTAATAAGGACGAGGGAGGTTACGCCACCTCATATATTTTTAGTGATACGCAAATCTCCGCGCCTGTTGCGGATAATTTTACGACTACCAACAGCGGTGGGACTTTCACCTTTACCTGGTATCAGGGGGCAGAAGTGACTGAAGCCAATCGATTGTCAGAGGGGGAGTCACCTTCTGCCATTGGTACCTATAGCTTGAAGGTGGATGTGGCTGGAACTACGAATTATAAGGCTGCCTCCTGCATAGTTTTGGTTGCAATTCATGCATATGATACGAATGAGAAAGTTGAATTAAGCGGTACTCAGGGAAATGACGGCTGGTACACAGGAGATGTGACAATCACGGCACCGGCTGGATTTAAAATCAGTACCTCCCAGACAAAAGACAGCTTTATCGGTAACACGCTGACGATTTCTGAGGATATGAATGGAAATTATACCTATTACCTGATGAATGATGCGGGCTATATTACAGCGGCTCGGGAGATAGAAGTAAAACGGGATACAGTAGATCCCACTGGATCAATTACCATAAAAAATAATAGTTGGACACAGTTTTTGAATCAGGTTACTTTTGGCTGGTTCTTTAATAAAACAACAGATGTTACCATTACGGCGGAGGATACGGGCAGCGCTGTGGCAAAGGTGGAGTATCTGTTATCTGCCAGCAGTTTTGAATCCGCAGATGCTGTTGATGGCACATGGACTGGATTAGATAAATCTTTAGACGGTCGTTATCATTTTAGCATTACTCCTGGACAGAAGGGTTCTGTATATGTCCGTGTGACTGACACCGCAGGACGCAGCACGGTAATGAATTCCGAAGGCGTGGTAGTCTATACAGATGCGGCGCAGGCTGATACCAGTATTAGTCATACCAGACTTTCCACGGAGGATAGAGTCTTTACAGTCACATTAAATGGCAATACCATCAATCAAGTGACGATCAGCAGTACAGGTGAAACGACGCTTACACAGCCGGTAAAAAACACGGATTACACCATATTAGTTAATCAGGTTACTATGGATGCTGATTACCTGAACACGCTTCCTGCCGGAGATTATACGATCACGGTTTCCTACAACCCTCTGGGAGAAACTTATGTGTCGGCTTCAGAGAGCGGCGGAGCTGATCTGAACGATGCACCGGTACCAACTACGGTGAATCTGACCGTAGAAAAGGCTGATGGAATGGTGACTATCGAAGGCAATCCGGGCAAAACTTATGATGGTACACAGGTAACTACGCAGTACACGACGAACAATGCAACCGGCACGGTAGTGATACAATACAAAGTACAAGGTGCAGATGATTCTACTTACACGACTGATGCACCGAAGAATGTAGGTGATTACACGGTGCGTGTGACTGTTCAGGAAGATGCGGAAGGAAATTATACGGAAGCAGTATCTGCACCGGTGAATTTTACCATCAGTAGGAAAGAAGTCATAATTGAAGGTACGACGGTTGAGGCATCCAGGGTCTATGACGGAACGACAGGCGCAGTGATCACGGATAACGGCACGCTGTCAGCGAACTACGACGGCGAAAACCTGTCCTTTACCGCTGGAACGGCTTCTTATGAAAATAAAAATGCAGGTAAAGATAAGGCAGTCACCTTCTCTGGATTTGCATTGGCTGGCACTGCAAAGGATAATTACACACTGAGCGCACAGCCCGCAGCCACAACAGCAGACATCACAGCGAAAGAGCTGACAGTGAATGTGGCAGTCAGCGATAAGCAGTATGACGGTCTGGATACGGCGGAAATTAAGGGTACACCGTCACTGAATGGAGTAGTGGATGGAGATCAGGTCATTCTGACAAACGGTATACCGACCTTTACCACAGTGGAAGCAGGAGAGAACATCCCCGTCAGATTTACAGATTTTTCTATCAGCGGCGACGACGCAGGAAACTACACCCTGACCCAGCCTGGTGGCGTGACAGCAAATATCACTAATAGCTATGAGGTAGCGCGGGGTACGGAATATTCGGTCAACTCCAATGAATGGATTAACACGGACTTTGTGATAACAGCAAATGTCGGATATGAACTGTCAGAAAACAATACCGCAAACGGTACATGGAGCAGTACACTGACTGCCTCCAATGAGATAGCGGAGGGCAGCCTGACCTTTTATGTGAGAAATAAGATGACCGGGGCTATCTCAAAACAGGTGACAGAAAGCTACAAGATTGATAAAACTGCACCTGACGGAGATATTAAGATTAAGGAAAACAGTATAAAGAGTATCCTCAATGTCATCACCTTTGGCCTGTTTTTCAAGAAAAAAGTAGATGTTACCATTACGGCTGTAGATGAAGGAGCTGCACCAAGCGGCAACTGCACGATTGATTACCAGAAGGTGGCAGAGGGTGAGACGTATGATGAAAACGGCACATGGACCAGCGGTGACAGGCTGTCTGTAACGGAAAATGAGGCTTTCGTGCTGTATGCGAGAATCACTGACAAGGCTGGCAATACGACCATTATCAATTCGGATGGAGTGGTAGTCTATACGGATGCTGCGCAGAAAACAGCGGACATTACCTACACCAGAACCACAAAAGCGGATGCCACCGCAGAGGTGACCTTAAACGGAAACACGATTGATAAGGTGACCATCAGCAGTGCAGGAAACGTTGCAAGTACAGCTGAGCTGACAAAAGACAGAGACTATACTGTGAATGAAGCAGGAGATCAGATTGCTTTTAAGGAAGATTATCTGGAATCTTTGATAGCCGGAGACTATACGATCACAGTTTCCTACAACCCGCTGGGAAAGAAGTACCAAGA
>JALFNQ010000137.1 GCA_022773965.1 Lachnospiraceae bacterium | reverse complement strand
TGGGTATGCTGACAGCAGCTGCGGACAGTGATCTTCTGGATCCGCTATCGTGGAAAAAGGAACGCTACCCGGTGCTGTCATCCAGTGCAGAGCATGTGGTTTATGGTCCGGGACACAATTCCTTTACAACAGATGATGATGGAAATGATGTGATGGTCTATCATGCCAGAACAGAGACAGAGATCGTTGGTGATCCGCTCTATAATCCGAACCGCCATGCGATGCTCATGAAGCTGGGCTGGAAGGATGGCAGACCTGTATTTTCCTATGATCAGGATTAACCACAGCCTGGTAGGACGGAAGTACTCTGATAGATGGGAAATATGCAGTTATTAGGATAGTGACAGTGTGGAACTGTTATGATGAAAGTAGAAGAGAGCAATGGAACAGCGTATCTGTACCAGGTGTCTGCTGCGTGAGCTGATTGACTCAGATGCTTCAAAGCAGGCAGAGCTGGATATGATCAAAAAATACCGCGATGCGATCAAGCATGCGGACCGGGTAACGGAGGAGGAGTATGAGCGCAGGCTTTCTGTCTGTCAGCAGTGTGAAAAGCTCCTCGCCGGCACCTGCGGTGCCTGCGGCTGCTATGTAGAATTGCGGGCAGTAGCGAAGGTGTCCCATTGCCCGAAAAAAAAATGGTAAGAAAAAAATATGTATCTGACACGCTCTGCCCTGGTCAAGTATGACAGGACAGAAGTGTATCAGATACATATTTTTTATTGTAAAGATTTTTATCTAATCTGCAGACGGTGCTTCTGTGTAAGGCTTTGAATCTGGCTGTACGGACTCAATTGGTATATAATTGATGCTGACCTGGATGTCCTGCGCATAATTACCAAATGTTTTGCCATAAAGTGTCAGACCGCCGACATGCGTGGCATCCTCCTCAACTGCCAGCCGGAAACGGATCGTGCTCGTATAGTCGAGATGGAGCATGTTAATTGTGGCATCGGAGATCTTCAGACCATCAATGTAGGTACCCTTTTTGTTGATCACAAGCAGCTTCAAAAGACCATACTGATTATAGTTGGCGGGCCACCACTCCGGATTGAAGATGCCGCGTACATCGCCGAAATCCCCGGGGGAGGTCCAGAAGCCAAGACGTGTGTCGTTGATGTAAAAGCTGATGTCGGAGGGCCAGTTATTAGCGCTTCCGGGAGCTTCAGAGCCAAGCTCCATCGAGATGGAGATCTGGGAAATCTTCTGCTGTACCGGAATGAGATTGGGGATGACGTACTCGACATACCCCTTTGTAAACCATACCAGATCTGCATTGAAGCGGTCGGGGTGGTCGAAATAACGGACATCATCCAGTTCGCCGATCACAGATTCGCTTGTGGCAACACCGCAGGTGGGACAGACCTTGTAGCTGGAGAACTGACCGACACGTATCTGCGTATTGAATACGTTTGTATAATCGATCGGTTTTTCGATATCGACGATGATGCGATCCTGAATGATGGAGCACATTTTCTGGTTGCCGTGTCCTGTGGATTCGTTGGAGGTACTGATCAGCCCACATTCCTCGAGCTTTTTGATATGTCCGGTGAGGGCTCCGTTACTGATGTTCAATTCGCTTGCGAGCTGGTTCATGCTCATCTGGTCATTATCCAGAAGGATATTTAAAATTTGGAGACGAACCTCGGAGCCGAGTGCCTTGAAGGTCTCCAATCCCTCGTCCAGGGAAGTGATATGGATCATGGTGTGTTCTCCTATTCTATATAGTATATGTTTTCAAACGAAATCCTGATCAGTATATGAGACAATGCGTCAGGAACTGTTTCGGATACTCAGTTTCTACGATCATTTATGATCATAATTGTTTTAACTTTGATTATATGAGCTTTAAGGGATTGTGTCAATGAGAAAACAATAATATTTATGCAAAAATGAATTATTTTAGCAAAATATATTTGGTGGTTAAATAAACGGTTTGCACTTGTGCATGTTCTACAAAGCAAGTGTGTAATTAAACGGTTTCTTGTGCGCGTTTTTGTGCAATTTATGGATATTCTAAAATACTTTAAGAAAATCTAAAATAAATATTGACATTTGCAGGGGAAAACTATATAGTAAGTACATAAGGAACGCACGGAACATCAACGAAACATACAGATCGCTATATAAGCCCAGCAATTGTATGAAGGATGGATCGCGCAGCACTTAAAACTTTCAATTTCATACTTATTTCTAATTTCTAAAGTGATTAAAGGAGGAGAATCATGAAGAAAAAAATTGTCAGCGCACTGATGTGTACAGCACTCGTAGCTTCCATGCTCGTAGGATGCGGAAGCGGAGAGACCAACCCGCCTGCAGATGCAAGCGATGCAGCAGCAACCGATGACGCAGCCGCAGCTGAGGATGATGCAGCAGCAGCTGAGGACAGCGCAGAGGCAGATGACACCGAGGATGCAGAGGAGACTGCAGAGGCAGAAGTTGTGACCAATACCTTTGGCGATCCCAACGGAACACATTTAGAAATGTGGACATTCGTAGAGCTGCACGGACAGCATTACGGAAAGATGGCAGCAGACTGGAATGCAGCACATCCTGATAACACCATCGAGATCACCTGTACTACATATCCTTATGCAGATATGCACACCAAGCTGCTCACTGCTTTACAGTCAGGCACAGGTGCTCCTGATATCTGTGATGTTGAGGTTGGACAGTTCCCGAACGTTGTTGAGGGTCTTGATACATGGCTTGTTCCGTTAAATGATTACGCAGCAGATTATCTGGATACCATGGTTCCTGCCCGTATGGAGACTTATCAGGGATCAGACGGAAATTACTACGGAGCTCCCTACCACGTAGGTGCAACCGTTATGTACTACAATGTAGCAGCTATGGCAGAGGCTATGGGAATCTCTGAGGATGAGGTTACTGCAAAGATTGATGCAGTTGTTACATGGGAAGATTATGAGGCACTTGGAAAAGAGTACATTGATGCAATCGGACAGGATGGAAAATACTTCACTTCTGTAGATACAGCCGGAACAGACTGGTTATGGCTGGCAATGGCTGAGTATGGTGATGACTGGACCGGCGGATTCGAAGGACCTGCAAACGTTCAGCTTGAGTCAGTACAGAAGATGTTAGAGATGCAGCAGTCATGGTTAGACAGCGGTATCGCAGAGGTTTCTCCGGATGGACATGTTGACCTTGAGGCTGGTTTCCAGAATATCATGGATCACAATATCGTTTCCTTCCCGAAGGCTATGTGGTACATGAGCCGTTTCACAAACTATATGCCTGAGGAAAAGGGCAACTGGTACATCGCTAAGTGTCCGGTATTCGAGGAAGGACAGAAGATGTCAGTTGGTATCGGCGGAACCGGTACAGTTGTAACACAGCAGTCCGCAGCAAAAGAGCTGGCAGCAGAGTTCGTATGCTGGGCTAAGATGTCTGAGGAAGGTGAGCAGAATATCTGGGATCTGTTAGGATTCGACGTATGTAACACCGCTTGCTGGTCAATGGATTCTTTCGCACACAATGATGAGAACATTTACAACAGCTATTTCAGAAATTATCCTTACGATGTATTAAACGAGATCGGTCTTAACAACATCGGAAAGATCTCTGTTGTAGCAATCAGCCCGACTATCAACGAGTATGTATGTAATACAACCTTGAACGAGGTACTCGAGGATAAGATGAATGTTGCTGATGCACTTCAGGAATTACAGGATGCAGTTGATTTAGAGCAGTAAAATCATAAATGCGACTTAACGATGGGGATGTCAGGGAGGTTTTCCTCTGACATCCCCATTTTTTACAAGAGAGTCAGGTTGGTATTTTTGTTCATCCAATAAGGAGGGTGTTTGTTTTGAAGGTAAAGAAATTTTTCTATTCTCAGAAGGTAGCGCCGTATATCTTTGTCGTTCCTTTCGTGCTGAGTTTTTTGATCTTCTGGATCTATCCTTTGATCTCATCGATCACGATGAGTTTTCAGGATATCGGAGCTGTGTCCAGCGAGTGGATCGGCTTCAAAAATTATACAAAGCTGTTAAAGGATAAGGTATTTATCACAGCAATCTGCAACAGTGCAAAATATATGTTCTTTACACTGGTGCTTTTGATTCCGTTCCCTATGCTGTTTGCTGTACTTATGGACAGCCGTCTGGTAAAGGCAAAGGGTGTGTGGAAAGCGGTTCTTTATATGCCTGCATTGACATCTGTTGTTATTTCAGGTACGTTATTCCGTCTGATGTTTACCGAGTATCCCACCGGTCAGATGAATATCATCACACAGGCTCTGGGACTTGGTACCTTTAAATGGTTGAAAATGGGCTGGTCCGGTATGCTGGCGTTGTTAGTCGTAGCGTGCTGGCGATGGACCGGTGTAAATATGTTGTATTTCCTTTCAGGATTGAAATCCATCGACTCCTCACTCTATGAGGCGGCAGAGATCGATGGCGCAAGTTCATGGCAGAAGTTCCGTTATGTGACACTGCCTCTGTTGAAACCGACAACGGTTTATGTATTAACGATTTCTATCTACGCCGGACTTTCAATGTTCCTTGAGTCCTATATGTTGTGGGCAGGAAATAACTCGCCGAACAACATTGGTCTGACGATCGTAGGATATCTGTACAAGCGTGGTATTGAAAAGAATGATATGGGTTATGGCTGTGCCGTCGGCGTGGTACTTATGGTAATCGCACTGGCTATCAATATCGTACAGCTTATTGCAAACGGTACGTTTAAGAATAAGGAGGATTAGTCATGACAGCAGTAGAAAACAAAGCCTCCAAACAGGGCAAGGCAAAAAAGACGATCGGAACGATTTTAGGAACCGGATTTTTTGCAATCTTATGTGCGATCATTATTTTCCCGGTGTTCGCAGGACTTCTTGCATCCTTCCGTCCCGGTACGGAGCTGATCCGTCGCGGTCTGTCCATCAATCTGGACTTTTCCACGATGAACCTGAATAATTATACCTATCTGTTTTCAGGAAATGCAGACAGCCAAAAATACTTTATGTGGTATAAAAATTCACTGATCATCACGATCGTTTCAGTGGTATTGACACTGTTTATCTGCTATTTTATCGCATATGGACTGTCAATGTATAATTTTAAGGGAAAGAACCTTCTGTTCTTCCTCGTAATCGCAACGATGATGGTGCCTTTCGAGATCTTGATGCTTCCGTTATATAAAGAAGTCATCGCACTGAAATTGATCGATACATATACCGGTGTCATCATCATAGGATTATGTAATGCCTCCACGATCTTTTTCTTCCGTCAGTTCTTATCCGGACTGCCGAAGGAGCTTTTGGACGCAGCACGTATTGACGGCGCGACCGAGTATGGTATCGCCACCAAGATCATTTTACCGCTGGCAAAGCCGGCATTTGCTTCCATGGGTATTTTACAGGCAATGGGAACCTGGAATGCGATCCTCTGGCCGTTGCTCGTATTAAAGGGCGCGAACAAGTTTACGCTTCCCATCGGATTGAACACATTGCTGACACCTTACGGAAACAACTATGATGTATTGATCGCAGGTTCCATGTTTGGTATCTTACCGATCTTTATCATTTTCCTGATCTTCCAGAAATACATTATCGAAGGTATGACTGCTGGAGCAGTAAAGGGTTAAAAAGGAGAAATTATGGCAAAACTAATCATTAACAATGAGAGTAAAAAAAGTACAATTGCACCTGAAATATACGGACATTTTTCTGAGCATCTGGGACGCTGTATTTATGAGGGACTCTACGTGGGAGAGGATTCTGACATTCCTAACGTAAATGGCATGCGCACAGATGTGGTGGAAGCATTAAAAGAGATGAAGATTCCTGTTCTTCGCTGGCCGGGTGGATGCTTTGCTGACGAATATCACTGGATGGACGGTATTGGACCGAAGACATCCAGAAAGAAAATGATCAACACTCACTGGGGCGGTGTTGTGGAGGACAATAGCTTTGGAACCCATGAGTTCTTTGAGCTGTGCCGTCAGCTGGGCTGTAAAACCTACATCAATGGAAATCTCGGAAGCGGAACTGTCCGTGAGATGAGCGAATGGGTAGAGTACATGACCTTCAAGGGTGTATCACCGATGGCGGATCTGCGCAAGGCGAATGGTCATGAGGAGCCCTGGAAGGTAGATTACTTCGGAGTCGGCAATGAGAACTGGGGCTGTGGCGGAAATATGCGTCCTCAGCACTATGCAGATGAGTACCGCAGATATCAGACTTATGTGAGAAATTATGCAGGAAATGACCCGATCCAGAAGATCTGCTGTGGACCGAATGTGGATGATTACGCATGGACAAAGGGCGTCATGGAGACATGCTTCGATCATTGTGAGCCCCGTTTCCATGGCTTGATGGATGGACTTTCTTTACATTATTATACACTTCCGGAAGTGGAGGATGACTGGAACAAGAAGGGCAGCGCCACAGACTTTACAGAAGAGATCTTCTACCAGACCTTAAAGCGCGGTTATTTCATGGAAGAGCTCATCAACCGTCATGGCGCGATCATGGATGAGTACGATCCCGATAAACAGATCGGCCTGATCGTGGATGAGTGGGGTATCTGGACAGACGTAGAGCCGGGCACCAATCCGGGCTTCTTATACCAGCAGAACACCATGCGTGATGCACTTGTTGCAGGTATGACATTAAATATTTTCAACAAGCATGCTGACCGTGTGAAGATGGCTTGTATCGCACAGCTGATCAATGTATTGCAGTCTGTGATGCTGACAGATGGCGAGAAGATGATCAAGACACCGACCTATCATGTCTTCCATATGTATCGCCACCATCAGGGAGCAGATCTGCTCTCCAGCGAGCTGGTTGGAGCAGGTACTGTTGGAGCAGGTAAAAATGAGCTGCCGAAGGTGATCGAGTCTGCTTCTGTAGATGCAGACGGCGTGATCACGGTCACACTGACGAACAATTCATTAGAGTCTGCTGAGGCTGTGGATGTGCAGCTGACTGCTGATGGCGGTGCTTATCAGGTGGCAGAGGCTTCTGTGATCGCAGGAGCAATGAATGCACATAATACCTTTGAGGCTCCGGAGGTTGTCAATGAGCAGGCATTTACTGCTTTTGAAAAGACGGCAGAGGGCATTCGCGTAGAGCTTCCCGCCTGCAGCGTAGTAAGTATTCGTTTAAAAAAATAAATCGGATGTAATCATCTGATTTATGTATCTTCCTTATATTGTGGTTGAACAGAGAAGTGGCGGGAATCTTCCCGCCATTTTTCGTTGTGAATGTACTGTACATCTGCCGGAATATCAGATATTATTAATTTACGACCAATTGTTTACATGATCAGGAGGAATCATACATGGACAGAGAAATAGAATTAAAGCAGGTGAAAATAAAGGATGGTTTCTGGTCTCAGCTGCAGGAGCTTGTGACAGATGTTGTCATTCCTTTTCAGGAGCGTGTATTAAACGACGAGGAGCCGGGTGTGGAAAAAAGTCATGCCATCGATAATTTTCGGATCGCTGCGGGACTGGCAACGGGTGAGTTTTATGGTATGGTATTTCAGGACAGTGATGTGGCAAAATGGCTGGAGGGTGTGGCATATTCATTGGTGGTAAAGCCCGATGCTGATCTGGAGGCACGGGCAGATGCGATCATCGATATTGTGGCACGGGCACAGCAGGAGGACGGCTACCTGAATACCTATTTTACGATCAAGGAGCCGGAACACCGCTGGCAGAACCTGTTAGAATGTCATGAATTGTACTGTGCGGGACATATGATGGAGGCTGCGGTGGCTTATTATGAGGCGACCGGAAAAGACAAGCTGCTTCATGTCATGGAGCGCATGGCGGATCATATCATCGATCGTTTTGGAGATGGAGAGGGCAAGGTGAAGGGCATTCCCGGTCATCAGGAGGTGGAGATCGGCCTGATGCGCATGTACCATGCCACCGGAAAGGAAAAATATAAGGATATGGCCCGGTATTTTCTGGAGGAGCGTGGAAAAAATCCGGACTTTTTCAAGGAAGAAGCTGCAAAGCGTGACTGGAAGCATTTTGGCATGATTCCGGAGGATACAAAGTATAATCAGAGCCATGCGACCGTTTATGAACAGGACGAGGCAGTAGGTCACAGTGTGCGTGCTGTGTACATGTATACCGCGATGGCGGATCTGGCGGCAGAGGATGGTGATGAGCAGCTGCTGGCAGCGTGCAGACGCCTCTGGAATAATATCATTCAGAAAAAAATGTATATAACCGGTGGCATCGGGGCGACGGTTGCAGGTGAATCCTTTTCGGTGCCTTATGAGCTGCCTAATGATACGGTCTATGCGGAGACCTGTGCATCGATCGGTCTGGTCTTTTTTGCAAAGCAGATGTTAAAGAGTGAGAAATCCGGTGTCTATGCGGATGTGATGGAGCGCGCACTCTACAATGGTATTATCAGCGGTATGCAGAGGGATGGAAAGCGGTTTTTCTATGTGAATCCGCTGGAGGTCAATCCGGGCACTTCCGGTGTGGCGCCGGGCTATGAACATGTGGTTCCTGAGCGTCCGGGCTGGTATGCGTGTGCATGCTGTCCGCCGAACCTTGTGCGCATGGTGACATCCCTTGGAAAATATGCGTGGGATGAGGATGATGATACGATCTGGTCACATCTGTTTATAGGCAGTGAGGTATCCTTTGGGAAAGCGGATATCCGTGTGGAGAGCAGCTATCCGTGGGAAGGCCGTGTAGCTTATCATGTAGCGGCAAAGACAGAGGATGTATTTACGCTGGCAATCCATGTGCCTTCTTATATCCATCATGCGCAGCTTGAGGTGAAGATCAACGGCAGAGTGGAGATCACGGATGCTGCCATGAAGGACGGTTATCTGTATCTGGAGCGCACATGGGGCAGTGACGATGAGGTGACTCTGGTATTTGCCATGCCGGTCAGAAAGATCTATGCCAACACGAAGGTGCGTGAGGATGTCGGCTGTGTGGCGATCATGCGCGGCCCGGTTGTCTACTGCTTTGAGGGTGTGGACAACGGTGAGGATATTCAGGCACTTTTTATTGACAAAGAGCTTTCTGTCCAGACGGTCGCTGGCGCAGAAGGCGTTCTGGCAGGTATGACGCTTCTTGATATTGCCGGAAAACGGCTCACTTACGCCGGAGGAGATGAACTCTACTGCGATCATGCGCCCCAGATGGAAGACGTGACGCTGCGGGCGATCCCGTATTTTGCGTGGGGCAACCGCGGTCTGAACCAGATGCGCGTCTGGATGCACGAGGAGAGGTAGGAGATACTTCTTTTCGATGCCATTTTTGGTAAAAATGTTGCAAACCGCCCGCAGGGAATTGAAATGACGGTAATGCAAAGTTATAATAACATACAGGAAGACGGCGATGGAATCACGACAGTTTCCACCGCCGTTTTTTCTGGTTTTGACGCAGATGAGAGGTCAGATCAGAAACATTTTTCGGCAAATAAAATAAGGATAAAACAATGGAGGGTATTACAATGCAGGAGAAATTATTGGAGAAATTCAAGGAGCTTTTTGGTGCAGATGGGGAGATCCGTACATATTTCGCACCCGGACGTGTGAACATGATCGGCGAGCACACCGATTACAACGGCGGACATGTGTTTCCGTGCGCACTGACGATCGGTACCTACGGTGTTGTACGCAAGCGTGAGGACAACAAGCTGCGTTTTTATTCCATGAATTTTGAGAATCTTGGTATTCTGGAATCCAGTCTGGACGATCTGAAGCCCGATCCGGCGGCTGACTGGACGAACTATCCGAAGGGTGTGATCTGGGCATTCGGTGAAAAGGGCATGAAGATCACACAGGGTATGGATCTGCTGCTTTTCGGAAATATTCCCAACGGCTCTGGCCTTAGCTCTTCCGCATCCGTAGAGGTGCTGACCGGATATATTTTAAAGGATTTTTACGGCTGCGATGTGACCAATCAGGACATCGCCCTGATCGGACAGTATTCTGAGAACAAGTTCAACGGTGTCAACTGCGGTATCATGGATCAGTTTGCCATCGCAATGGGTAAGAAGGGACATGCAATCTTCCTTGACACAGCAACCTTAGAGTACACATACGCCCCCATCGAGCTGAAGGATGCAAAGATCGTGATCTCCTGCTCAAACAAAAAGCGTGGTCTGGGCGATTCCAAGTACAATGAGCGCCGTGCAGAGTGCGAGAAGGCGCTGGAGGAGATTCAGCAGTTTGTCGGCATCAAGAGCCTTGGTGATCTGACGGAAGAAGAATTTGAAAAATTCAAATCGGCCATTAAGGATGAGGATCGTGTAAAGCGCGCAAGACATGCGGTTTACGAGAATCAGCGTACCATCAAGGCGGTGGAAGCTCTGAAAAATAACGATATAGAGCTGTTTGGAAAGCTCATGAACGAGTCACATGTTTCCTTGCGGGATGACTATGAGGTGACAGGCATCGAGCTTGATACTCTGGCAGAGGAAGCATGGAAGGTGGACGGTGTGATCGGTTCCCGTATGACAGGAGCAGGCTTCGGCGGATGTTCTGTCAGCATTGTAAAAAATGATGCAGTGGACACCTTTATCGAGCAGGTTGGCAAGGCATACGAGGAGAAGATCGGCTATGCGGCAGACTTCTATGTAGTAGAGATCGGTGATGGCCCTTCTCGTCTTGCATAATAAGAGGAAGAGAGAACATCAGTGTGATACAGAGGTGCTTTCATCTGTGTAAATAGATCGGTGAGTTACTTTTCACACAGTAGCCAGCATTTACTGCGGGCTACGTGCCAAAAACGTACATGAGCCATG